>NZ_JBXEJE010000053.1:0-26453 GCF_056820935.1 Streptomyces sp. Q2
GCGCCGGTGGCGGCGCGGCCGTCTCCGAGGGGCTGGGCGCGCCCGCGAAGGCCGCCCTCGTGACCGGTGTGGCGACCGTGGCGGCCGCCGCGGTGGCGCTGGCGCTGATCGGCGACGACAGTCCGGCCAGGAAGCCGGACGCCAAGCCGCCCGCGTCCACGCCGGTGATCGAGCCCGCGAGGAACACGCCCGCGCCACCGAAGAAGGAACCTGGGCAGGTGCCCCCGGTGCTCGCGGCGGCGCCCCATGCAACACCCGCCCGGACACCGGTGCCGGCACCCACCTCCACGCCCGACCCCGCGCAGACGTCCACCCCGGCCCCGGCATCGACGCGTGAGCCGGCGGCCACTGCGCCGCCGAGGCCGACGCCCACGCCCACCCCGACGCCGACGCACACCCCGACGCCCACGCCCACTCCGCAGCCGCCCGCCCCGGCCGTCTACCAGTGGAGCGAGCTGTCGTACGACATCACCGGCGACGGCACCGAGCCCGAGATGCGGATCGGCGAGAGCAGTTGGGTGTGGCAGCGCTACGGCGCCTCGATCGCCGACAAGTGGTACACGCACGACGTCACCGTGCACGGCCGCTCGTCCGTCACCGTCGATCTCCACCGCGAGTGCTCCGCCTACGACGCGCTGGTCGGCGTCGACGACATGACGGCCGGGCTGGGCAAGGTCTCCTTCTCTGTCCACGCCGACGGTGTCCAGCTGTGGAGGTCCGGGATGGTCAAGGGCGAGGACACGGCGGTGCCGGTCCATGTGAACCTCGCCGGGCGCAGGACCGTACGGCTGGTGGTCGAACCGCACAGCCACCTCGACGACCTGGCGCTCGCGGACTGGGCGGAGTCGAAGTTCACCTGCTCCTAGGGGCTCGGGGCCTCACCGGGGCCCGTCGGCGAGGTGTCTGTGCAGCGCCTCGTGGAGGTCGCGCAGTACGCCGTCCACGGTGAGGGACGCGCCCCTGGCGTGCTCCGTCTCGTACCGCTCGACGCCCAGGGCGGCGCGGGCGGCGCACTCGGCCCGCTCGGCGGCGGCACGCTCCGGCATGGGGCGCGGATGGCCGCCGCGCCAGTGCTCTCCGGCCGCGAACAGACGCACCGCGCGCGGGTGGTCGCCTAGCCGGGACAGCAGGTCCGCGGCGCTGTCCATGACGGCCGCCGCGACGGCGTCGGCGCACCGCTTCTCCACCGCCTCACGCAGCGTGTCGCGCAGCTTCGGCAGCCCGTGCTGCGGGCCCGCCTCGGCGGCCGTCACCAACGCGTCGACCAGGTCCAGCATCGCCGTGAACTGCGGCGGCGGAGTGGCCCGCGCGGAGGCCTTGCGCGCCGCCTCGTGCATCTGGCGCGCGCGGGCGATGTCCTGGTCGTCCAGCGCGACGAGTGAACGCAGCAGCAGGACGAACGCCCGGGAGTCCGCCACGCCGTACCGGTCGGCGGCGGCGCTCGCCTCGTCCAGCGCGGCGAGCGCGGCCGTACGTTCACCCGCGCGGTAGGCGATCTCGGCGAGCCGCGCGAGGAGGAACGGCGTCTCGGTGTGGGCACCCACCTCGTAGGCGAGCCGCAGCGCCTCCTCGTACTCCCCCTTGGCCTGAGCCAGGCGGCCTCGCGACATGGCCGCCTCCCCCGCCGCGCTGCACACCTGGGCCCACAGCCAGCGGTCGCCGACATGTCGGCTGAGCACCCGCAGTTCCGTGAGGTCGTCGTCCACGCCCTGCATGCCGCCCGGCGCGTCGACGACCATGTGGGTGCGGAACATGAGGATGACGCCGGTCTCCCAGTCGCCGCCGTAGGTACGGCAGTTGGCGACAGCGGCGTCCAGGAGGGGCCCCGCGTCCACCGGATCGCCCAGCAGGACGCCGGTCAGGGGCCAGGTGAGTCCCGGCATCCGGGCCGCCTCCCGGCCGCCCTTCTCGAAGAAGGCACCCACCCGTCGGACGTACCGCCGCATCCGCTCGTCCGCCGGACCGTACATCGCCTCGGTGTCGGCGCCGAGGAAGAGCAGCAGCATCCGCAGCCGCATCCGCTGGGTGTGCAGCGGGTGGTGCGCCTCGCCGTCCGGGGCGGCGAGAAAGGCGTCGACGGGGTCGGGAGGGGGCGGGGCGGCCGGGAAGGCGGCCCGGCCGTCGCCGTCGGCGGTGTCCAGGGCCACGCCCAGACGCAGGACCTGCTCGCACCCTTCCATGCCCTCGTGACGGTAGTTGCGCAGCCACCAGAACCAGCCCATGTCGAGGACGAGGGCGCCCGCCTCCTCCTCGGCGCCGGCCGTCAGCGCGCGGTGCAGGGCCGCGCGGATGTTGTCCAACTCGGTCTCCAGGCGGGAGATCCAGGGCAGTTGCGCGGCGGAGCGCAGCAGCGGCTCGGCCTCCTCGACGAGCGCGCGTACCCACCTACGGTGCCGGCGCTCGGCGGCGGCGCGCAGCCCGGGGGACTCGGCGGCGCGCTCCACGGCGTACTCGTGGATGGTCTCCAGCATGCGGTACCGCATGCCCTCACCGCCGGGGCGCTCGCGCGGGGTTGCCACGATCAGGGACTTGTCGACGAGCGCCCCGAGCAGGTCCGCGACCGGGCCGGTACAGACGGCCTCCGCCGCGTCGAGCTCCCAGCCGCCCGCGAACACGGACATCTGGCACAGCGCCGTCCGCTCCTGCTCGTCGAGCAGGTCCCAGGACCAGTCGACGACCGCGCGCAGGGTCTGCTGGCGGGGCAGCACCGTGCGGCTTCCGGAGGTGAGGAGGCGGAAGCGGTCGTCGAGGCGGTCGGCGATCTGACGGGGGGTGAGCAGCCGGAGCCGGGCCGCGGCCAGTTCGATGGCCAGCGGCAGTCCGTCGAGACGGCGGCAGATCTCCGCGACGGCCTCCTCGTCGCCGGTCACGATGTCCGCGTCGGGACGGACGGCGGCCGCGCGCTCGGCGAAGAGGCGGTGCGCCTGGTCGGGATGGAGGGGCTCGACCGGGCGGACCGACTCGCCGGGGACGCCCAGGGGTTCGCGGCTGGTGGCGAGGACGGTGAGGCCGGGGCAGCGGGTGAGGAGGGTCTCGGCGAGGTCGGCGGCCGCGCCGATGACATGTTCGCAGTTGTCAAGGATCAGGAGCTGGCTGCGCGGGGCGCAGTACTCGATCAGCAGGGCGACCGGGTCCTCCTGCGGGGCCGACAGCTCGTTGGTCATGAGCACGGTCTCGCGCAGACCGAGCGCGCTGACCACCGCGCCCGGCACCGCCTCCGGCCGGTCGAGCGGGGCGAGCTCGACCAGCCACGCCTGCGGGAGCCCGGCGGCTGCTTCCTCGGCGAGACGGGTCTTTCCGGAGCCGCCCGGTCCGGTGAGGGTGACGAGACGGGCCCTGTGCAATTCGGAACGGATGGCGTCGAGTTCGGGTTCCCGGCCGACGAAGGATGTCAGACGGGGGCGGAGGTTGCCGGTGCGCTCGGGTGGTTGGGGGTGTGGGGCGGCGGCGCGGGGTGCGATGGCCTGGGGTTCGGCGGCCGGAGGTGTGATGGTTCGGGGTTCGGCGGCCCGGGGTGCGATGGCTTGTGGTTCGGCGGCCGGAGATGTGATGGCCCGCGGTTCGGCGGCCCGGGGTGGCGCGAGGAGTTCGGCGTGCAGGGCGCGGAGTTCGGGGCCGGGGTCGGTGCCGAGGCCGTCGGCGAGGGCATGGCGTGCCGTGTCGTAGGCGGCGAGGGCGTCGGCGCCGCGGCCGGTGTCTCGAAGGGCGCGGATGAGGAGGACGTGCAGCGGTTCGTCGTACGGATGCGCCGTGGTCAGTTCCTTCAGCTCCGGTACGACGTCCTGGGCGCGGCCGACCAGCAGACGGGCCGAGATCCGGGCGCGGGTCGCCTCCAGGCGCAGCGCCTCCGGGCCGGTGGCCGCGGTGCGGTCGGGGAGGTCGGCGAGGGCGGGGCCGCGCCACAGGGCGAGGGCGGCGTCCAGATGCCGGGCGGCGGTGAGGCCGTCGCCGTGGTCGAGGGCGGCGGTGCCCTGTCGTACCAGCCGCTCGAAGACGAAGAGGTCCACGTCCTGCTCGGTCGCCGCGAGTCGGTAGCCGCCGGGCTCGGAGGTGACGGCGTCCCTGCCGATGCCGGGGGTACGGCGGAGGCGGCCGACGAGGGCCTGGAGGGCGGCCGGGGCGTCCTGGGGCGGGGCGCCGGACCAGACCTCGTCGATCAGGGTGCCGGGGGTGGCGACGCGGCCGGGGCGGAGGGCGAGGGCGGCGAGGAGGGCGCGGAGGCGGGGGCCGCCCAGGGGTACGACGGTGCCGTTCTCGTCCTCGGCCTGGGTGACGCCCAGGATTCTGTACCGCACCGGGTCATTGTCGCCGGGGTCGCTGTGCGGGGTTGGCGGACGCCGCGATTGATGTCGCCGGGTTCGCCGACGGCACCCGGCGTGGGCGCTGACCTCGCTGGGGGCTCCGCCCCCGGACCCCCGGCCTATGCCCACCCACCACCGACTCGGTCGGGCAGAAGTGACCGCTTTGGGCATGCGACTCGGTGGGACACGAGGCGAGCCTCAAGCCCCCGACCCCGTGAGACACAAGACGAGCCACAAACCACCCGACTCCATGAGACACAAGCTGAGCCACAAACCACCCCACTCGGTGGGACCCCGCGCCCGGCGTTGCCGGTGTGCCGTCTGCGGCTTGCGTGGACGGACTACGCCCCTACAACGGTGACGCGCTCGCCGTCGACGGCGAGGAGGGTGGGGAAGCCGGTGAGCCGAGCGCGACGACGCGGCGGACGTCCGCCTTGGCCGCGGCCCGGCGCGGCGGAAGTAACGCCTTGACCGCAGCCCGCCCGCGCCCCGCGTGCCTCGAACGCGACGGCCACGGCGTCGGCGTCCAGACCGGACGCCTCGGCGAGTTGTCGGTAGGTGGCCGGGTCCGACAGGCTCCGCCCGTCGACGTAGAACGCGTGCTGCGGGGCCGTCGCCAGTCCCACCGCCTGGTCGGGGGCTACGCCAGCGCCGCCCCGCCCGAGGCCCCCGCTCCCAGCGCCCCCCTCTGGGGTCTGATCCCGGCCGGTACCGCACGCGTGCGTGCCGGGGTGCCTGTCCAGCAGGTGCCTCGGCGGGCGAGGAGGCGGCGGAGCCAGAGTTCCAGGGAGACCAGGTCGGCCAGGCCGTCCAGGGGCAGCGGCTCGCCCTCCGCCGCCGCGCGCAGCGCCTTGCGGACCACTCGGGCCTCGACCAGGCCCGCCTGGGCCAGCAGCGGGGTGCCGAACAGGGCCATCAGGGAGTCCGCGGAGACGCGTAGACCGGTGCGGGCGGCTGCCGCCGAGGAGGCGTGGGACGGGGCGCCCCAGCCGGGCGGGAGGTCGGCGACGCCGGCGCCCTCCAGGACCGTACGGAGGATCGCGGCCCGGGCGCCCGGCTGGACCCGCAGGGACTCGGGGAGGGCGCGGCAGGCGCGGACGACCTGGTTGTCGAGGAAGGGGGCGTGCAGGCGTTGGAAGCGGATCTCGGCGGCCTGTTCCAGGATGCGGAGGTCCGCCGCCGTGCGGGCGAGGGCGCCGCGCGCGCGGAAGTCGCCGGGGCGCTGGCCGGGGCCGACCCCGGAGCGGTGGGTCGCACCCTGGAGGCGAACCGATACTTCAGCGAGCGCCTCGCCGGTGAGCCAGCGTGCCGCCGGGCCCGGTCTGGCCCAGGCGAGCGCGGACAGGGACGCCCCCACGGCGCCTCCGGGTTCGTCGAAGCGGCGCTGCATGAGGCGGTCGGCGAGGACCTCCAGGCCGGTGCGGTACGGGGTACGGGCGAGGCGGCGGGCGGCGCCGTACACGCGCGCGGGGACCAGTACCGAACCGTCCGCCTTGGCGAGCGCGGCGACGGGGCGTACGAGATGGCGGCGTTTGCGGTCCATCAGGAGGTCCGCGAGGCGGGCCGGGTGGGCGTCCAGGACCTGGCGGGCGCCGTAGCCGGTGAAGTGGTCCGCGCTGCCGGCGGCGAGGCGGGCGCGGTGGCGGGCCGCGGTCACCAGGGACGGGCCGGGTTCGTCGGTCAGGGGGCCGTCCAGTTCGGCGTACGGGAGGGTCTCCTCTCCGCCGGTCACCACCACGTGGTGCAGGCGCGGGTTGGCCGCGAGGGTGCCGGCCCGCTCCAGTTCGGACTCGCGGCCGCCGACGGCCAGGTCGTTGAAGGTGACGGCCAGCAGCCGCTCCCCCGCACCCGTGCCGTGCCCCAGCACGGTGCCCGGCATGCCCGGGAGGCCGGCGGCGAGCAGGGCGAGGGTCCCCGAGGCGGGTCCCCCGGACAGGTCGGCCCCGATGCCCGGAGCGGGCATCCCGCGCGCGGCACGCCGTTCCGCGGGGCCCATACCGGGGACCGGCCCGGGGTCGATGTCGGCGCCGGGGACGTGTCGGGGAGCCGACAGACGCACGCGGACCGCCTCGACCAGCGCGTCCCGTACCGCGTCCACCGCCCTGCCCGGGTCGGCGATGGGCGCCGCCACCGCGAGGGAGGCGACCTGCTCGTAGCCGGCGATCTCACGCGCTCCGGCGCGCAGGATCAGCGCGTGCCCCGGCGGAATGCGCCGTACGCCGTCGTAGGGGGTGGAGTCGTGCAGTGCGGCCGGCACGTCGGGGGCGGCGAGCAGTGCCGCGAGGTGGCCGTAGTCGAGGTTGGCCTCGATGAGGTCGGCGAGCGGGAGGGCGGCCGTCGCGTAGGCGGTGCCGCCTGCCCAGGGGGTGTGGAACACGGGCCGGGCGCCCGCCAGGTCGCCGCAGACGGTGATCCGGCGGCCCACCTGGACGACGGCCGTGTAACTGCCCGGCCAGGCCGTCAGATGCCGGAGCGCGCCTCCGCGCGCGGCGAACAGTCCGACCCGCAGCTGCTCGTCCGTCGCTCCGCAGATGCCGAGGACCGCGATCCGGGTCTGCGCGTCGGCCTTCACCATCCGCACCTCGTCCGGGCGCCAGTCGCCGACCGCCCACAGCGGATCGGGGTCGCCCCACAACAGGTGGGAGCCCACCGGGTGCAAGGTCTCACCGTCGTGTCCGACCGCTCCCGCGGAGCCTGCCTCGACGGCCCTCGCGGCGGTGCTGCTCCATCCCACCAACCACCGCATCGACGCCTCCACAGGCTGTGGACAACCAGTGCACCGGACGAACTCGGCACCATGCTGCCATGAAGGAGGCGCACCGGAGAGGCGGTGGGGCCGCTTGTGCTCCCCGCAATGCGCCCCGGCGGAGACTCGCGCATCGCGTCGAACACCCGGGCGAGGCAGGGAGATCGAGGGGTGGCGGCACAGTGATCGAAGATGTGCGGCAGACTGACTGCGACGCGAATGCGCCCCCGAAACGCTCCCCCAGGACGCCCCGCACGCCCTCAAGTTCCATGGTGAGAGCGCTGATGACCCGCACAGGGGAGGGTCGATTTTCGGCCAATTCGGCAGCAACGGAACGGCGTTGCCCACGCTCCGTACACGCTGCGCCCGCCGTCCGGCGAACGCACAGCCCGGGAGACGGAGTTCGCCCCCCGGGCCGTTCCGCCGCCCGCGGGGATGTAGGCGGCGGTGTCCCCCAGCCCACTGGATCCAGTACAGCGGGCCGACCCACGCACCGCCCATGGAACCGCTCCCGCAATGGCCGGAGAAGAGCGCACGTACAGGCGCACGGCCACACAGCGGGAGCACACTGCAACCGTCCGTCGCGGACCCGCACTTCAGTACGGACCACAATCCCGCCAACCGGAACAATGCCCCTTAACGCTTGGGATGCGGCGAACTACGCTGGGTTTACGAATGCCGCGTGGTTATGCCAGCGCGGCAGCCGTCTGTGTCGAGGGG
Organism: Streptomyces sp. Q2; assembly: GCF_056820935.1. Classification (NCBI taxonomy): domain Bacteria; kingdom Bacillati; phylum Actinomycetota; class Actinomycetes; order Kitasatosporales; family Streptomycetaceae; genus Streptomyces; species Streptomyces sp. Q2. The sequence goes on from NZ_JBXEJE010000053.1 coordinate 7,768, forward strand.
TGGCGCAATGTCCAGGGAGCAACGCGGGCCGAACGAAAAACTCGGCGCCGTTCTCGCCCTCGCGGGAATCAGCAACGCAGGACTCGCGCGTCGCGTCAACGACCTTGGCGCTCAACGCGGGTTGACTCTTCGCTACGACAAGACCTCGGTGGCGCGCTGGGTGTCGAAGGGCATGGTGCCGCAGGGCGCTGCGCCGCACCTCATCGCCGCCGCCATAGGGCAGAAGCTCGGCCGCCCGGTGCCGCTCCACGAGATCGGCCTGGCGGACGCGGATCCCGCACCCGAAGTGGGCCTCGCCTTCCCCAGGGACGTCGGACAGGCGGTGCGCTCGGCGACGGAACTGTACCGACTCGACCTCGCGGGACGCCGGGCCGGCTCCGGCGGCATCTGGCAGTCGCTGGCCGGATCGTTCGCAGTAAGCGCGTACGCAACGCCTGCCTCACGATGGCTGATAACCCCGGCCGACAGCTCGGTGGCGCGCGACGCGAACCCTGCGGAGGGCTCCGGCGCACCGCTCAAAGTCGGCCACAGCGACGTGCTGAAACTGCGGGAGGCCGCGGAGGACGCCAGGCGCTGGGACTCCAAGTACGGAGGCGGCGACTGGCGTTCGTCGATGGTGCCCGAATGCCTGCGCGTGGAGGCGGCACCACTGCTGCTCGGCTCGTACTCCGACGAGGTCGGCCGGGCCCTCTTCGGCGCCTCCGCCGAGCTCACCCGCCTGGCCGGCTGGATGGCCTTCGACACGGGCCAGCAGGAGGCCGCGCAGCGGTACTACATCCAGGCGCTGCGCCTGGCCCGCGCCGCGGCCGACGTCCCCCTCGGGGGCTACGTGCTGGCCTCCATGTCGTTGCAGGCGACCTACCGCGGCTTCGGCGACGAGGGCGTCGACCTCGCCCAGGCCGCCCTGGAACGCAACCGGGGCCTGGCGACGGCCCGCACCATGAGCTTCTTCCGGCTCGTCGAGGCACGCGCCCACGCGCGCGCGGGTGACGCCCAGGCGGCCGGTGCCGCGCTGCGCGCCGCCGAGGGCTGGCTGGAGCGGGCCCGGGACGGCGACAGTGATCCGTCCTGGCTGGGCTTCTACTCGTACGACCGTTTCGCCGCGGACGCCGCCGAGTGCTACCGCGACCTGAAGGCACCGCGCCAGGTCCGCCGCTTCACCGAGCAGGCACTGTCGCAGCCGACGGAGGAGTTCGTACGCTCGCACGGCCTGCGTCTGGTGGTCTCGGCGGTCGCCGAGCTCGAGTCCGGCAATCTCGACGCCGCATGCGAGCAGGGCGTGCGGGCGGTGGAGGTCGCGGGGCGCATCTCCTCCGCGCGCACCACCGAGTACGTGAAAGACCTGCTGCACCGGTTGGAGCCTTACGGCGACGAACCGCGCGTGGTCGAGCTGCGGGAGCGGGCACGACCGCTCCTCATGACGCCGGCCTGAACCCTGACTGCTCCGTCCGCCTCCCGGGTTTGAGCGCATTGTCAGTGGCGCAGTGCACTATCGAAGCCGGGAGGTGGTGCAGGTGGCGCGCCAGGCGCGGGAGCTCGCGTACGACTGTGACGTGCTGGTGATCGGCGGTGGGATCGTCGGCCTGTCGACGGCGTATGCGATCACGCATGCCGCCCCGGGCACGCGGGTGACGGTGCTGGAGAAGGAGGCCGGGCCCGCCCGCCACCAGACGGGGCGCAACAGCGGGGTGATCCACAGCGGGATCTACTACCGGCCCGGCACGCTCAAGGCACGGTACGCCGTGCGGGGCGCCGCCGAGATGATCAAGTTCTGCGCGGAGTACGACATCCCGCACGCCGTCACCGGCAAGCTGATCGTCGCGACCGACCGGGCCGAGCTGCCGAGGCTGCACGCGCTCGTACAGCGCGGCCGGGAGAACGGGATCTCGGTGCGGGAGCTGGGCGCCGCCCAGATCGCCGAGTACGAACCGGAGGTGCGCGGCCTCGCCGCCATACACGTCGGGACGACGGGTGTGTGCGACTTCGCCGGGGTCGCGCGGCAGCTGGGCGAGGCGTCCGGGGCGGAGATCCGGTACGGGGCGCGGGTCGTACGGGTGGATCGGCGGCCGGAGCTCGGGGTGGCCGTTCGGACGGCTGCCGGGGACATCGTGCGGGGGCGGGTGCTGGTGAACTGCGCCGGGCTGTACTGCGACGACATCGCGCGGATGACCGGGGACGAGCCGGGATTGCGGATCGTGCCGTTCCGCGGGGAGTACTACTCGCTGGCGCGGCCCTCGCTGGTGCGGGGACTGGTGTATCCGGTGCCGGATCCGGCGTTTCCCTTCCTCGGGGTGCATCTCACGCGCGGGATCGACGGGGGCGTGCACATCGGGCCCAACGCGGTGCCGGCGCTGGCCCGGGAGGGGTACGGGTGGGGTGTCGTGCGGCCGCGGGAGGTGGCCGGGACGCTCGGGTGGCCCGGTGTGTGGCGGATGGCTCGGCGGCACTGGCGGTACGGGGCGGGGGAGCTCAGGCGGTCGGTGTCGAAGCGGGCGTTCGTCGAGGCGGTGCGGCGGCTGGTGCCGGGGGTCGAGGAGGAGGACCTGGTGCCTGCGGCCGCGGGGGTGCGGGCGCAGGCGGTGCTTCGGGACGGGGCTCTGGTGGACGACTTCCTGATCCGGGAGGGGGCGCGGGCCGTACATGTGCTGAACGCGCCCTCGCCTGCGGCGACGGCTTCCCTGCCGGTGGGGCGGGAGGTGGCTCGGCGGGCGTTGGCGGCGCTGGCGTCTGCGTGACGGGGGGCGGCCGGAGCGGTGGTGGGCGCCGGGCTGTTTTCGCCCCCGCCGCCCCTTCCCGTTCCCGTCCTTCTGGGGCTCCGCCCCAGACCCCGCTCCTCAAACGCCGGAGGGGCTGAATGATGCGGACCGGGACGTCGGGCAGGCTCGGCGGGTCGTAAAATTGGTCGCACTGTGTCTGAGTCCCTCGATGTTTCCGAAGCCCGTCAGGGCGACGCCCACACGCCCGGCGTGTCCGTCCGGCATGTTCGCGCCAAGGGGGAGCCTCGGTTTCCCGACGGGCCGAGTGCTGATCCGGCGGGGTCGCATTTCGAGCGGCGGATCAGGAGTTTTCAGCCTCGGCGGAGTCGGGTGACGGCGGGGCAGGCGGACGCGCTGCAGCGGCTGTGGCCCTCGCAGGGCCTCGACATCGACGGGCAGCGCGTCATCGATCTCACCGAACTGTTCGGGAACGGCAATCCCGTCGTCCTGGAGATCGGGTTCGGGATGGGGGAGGCCACGGCCCAGATGGCCGGCGCCGACCCGGACACCAACATCCTCGCCGTCGACGTACACACCCCGGGCCAGGGAAACCTGCTCAATCTCGCCGATCAGAACGGTCTGTCCAACATCCGCGTCGGCAACGGCGACGCGATCATCCTGCTGCGCGAGATGCTCACCCCCGACTCCCTCGCCGGTCTGCGCGTGTACTTCCCCGACCCCTGGCCCAAGAAGCGGCACCACAAGCGGCGGCTGATCCAGCCCGAGTTCCTCGACCTCGCCGCGACCCGCCTCGGACCGGGGGCGCTCGTGCACTGCGCGACGGACTGGGAGCCGTACGCGGAGCAGATGCTCGACGTGCTCACGGCGCACCCCGCTTTCGAGAACACGCAGCCAGAGGGCGGTTTTGCGCCGCGTCCCGAGTTCCGGCCGCTGACTCGTTTCGAGGGCCAGGGACTGGAGAAGGGTCATGTCGTGAACGACCTGCTCTTCCGCCGCGTAGAGCACGTCATAGCGCACAAGGACCAACCCCCCACCGGCGCCTGAACCCCCCTCGCCCTCCTGCGGGCGGCGCCTCTGCCTCGTTAGGGTCAATGCCGTGGCCACCGTTCCTCCGTACCCGACGCAAACCAGTGATCCGACCGGCGGAGCACTGCGGCACGCGCACTGGTGGCAGAAGACCTGGGTGCGTTACGGCGCGCTGAGCACCCTGCTCGCGCTCTCCGGGCTCGTCATCCTCGCCCTGGTCCGCGAACAGACCGGCACGGAAGGGTTCCTGGTCGGCCTCGGTCTCGCCGTCCTGCCCGTCCCGCTGCTCATAGCCGCCTTCCGGTGGCTCGACCGGGTCGAGCCGGGCCCCTGGCGCAATCTGCTGTTCGCCTTCGCCTGGGGGGCCTGTGCGGCGGCCCTGATAGCGATCATCGCCAACAGTTTCGCGACCAGATGGATAGCGACGGCCACAGCGGACCCTTCCAGCGCGGACACCCTCGGCGCGACCGTCATAGCGCCCGTGGTGGAGGAATCGGCCAAGGCCGCAGCCGTCTTACTGGTCTTCCTCTTCCGGCGACGCGACTTCACCGGGATCGTCGACGGCGTGGTGATCGCCGGGGTCACCGCCACCGGGTTCGCGTTCACCGAGAACATCCTCTACCTCGGTACCGCCTTCGGCACCGACCAGCTCACCGGCGACACCGGCATCGCCTCCGTCACCGCGGCGACCTTCTTCGTACGCGTCGTCATGTCCCCGTTCGCCCATCCCCTCTTCACCGTCCTCACCGGCATCGGCTTCGGCATCTCCGCACTCTCGGCGCGGCGCCACCACCTGCGGCGCGTCCTGCTGCCGCTGTCCGGGCTGCTGCTCGCGATGGGCATGCACGCGATCTGGAACGGCTCGTCGACGTTCGGCGAGTACGGCTTCTTCGCGGTCTACGCGGCATTCATGGTGCCCGCCTTCGGGCTGCTGACGTGGCTCGTCATCTGGACCCGGCAGCGTGAGCTGAAGACCGTTCGGGAAGAGCTGCCCGCGTACACCGTGGCGGGCTGGCTGACGCCGGCCGAGCCGTACGCCCTCGGCTCGATGCGGGCACGGCGGCTGGCCCGCGAGTACGCCCGCCGGCACTTCGGGCGGCCCGCCGCACGGGCGGTGGCCGAGTACGAGGCCTACGCGACCTCGCTGGCGTTCCTACGGCATCGGGGGCGCCGCGGGCGGGCGGAGGCCGACTTCGCCGCACGGGAACGGGAGTTGCTGGCCGAGCTGTGGTGGCGTCGGGACGTGGCCCGTCCCGCGCTGGACCACGCGGCACGGGCGACGGCACCGCCGGTGGCGGTGACCGCGCCGCCGTGGCCGGTGTACGGGGTGTACGGCTACCCGGCGGCGCCCGCGTATCCGGCGGTCCCGAATCCCGCCTACACGGCCTACACCGCCTACAACCCGTACCGGACGTAGGCCCCAAAGGGCCGGCAATGCCCGGCACCACCGGACGCCACTGGACACCACCGGGCCTTGCGAAGCCCCCGCCTCCATGGCCGCCTCAGGCCGACGCCTCCGTCAGCCGCGCGACCTCCTGCTCCGTCAGGTCGAGTTCCGCGACGCCCACCAGGGCCGGCAACTGCTCGACCGTACGCGCGGACGCGATCGGTGCCGCCACCGTCGGCTGGGCGGCCAGCCAGGCGAGGGCGACCGTGGCGACCGGGACGTCGTGGGACCGGGCGATCTCGTCGAGGGCGGTGAGGACCTTCTGACCGCGCTCGGTGTCGAGGTGCTGGGCGGCGCCCCCTGCTCGCGGGCTGTCGACCGTCGTGCCGGGCCGGTACTTGCCGGTGAGGAAGCCGGAGGCGAGGGCGGAGTACGGAACGGTCGCGAGGCCGAAGCGCTCGGCCAGCTCTTGGACTTCGCCCTCGTACGTGTCGCGCGAGACCAGGTTGTACTGGGGCTGGAGGGCCACATAACGCGCCAGGCCTTCCCTCTCGGAGAATTCGAGGGACGCCTCAAGCCGCTCCGGGGAGATGTTGGAGGCGGCGATGTGCCGCACCTTGCCCGCCTTCACCAGCTCGTCGAGCGCGCCGATGATCTCCTCCACCGGCACCTCGGGCTTGTCGAAGTGGGTGTAGTAGAGGTCGATGTGGTCGGTGTCGAGGCGGCGCAGGGACGCGTCGGCGGCGGCCTTGATGTTGGCGGCGGTCAGGCCCGGGTACTCGTGGTGCTGGCTGACCTTGGTCGCGATCACCACGTCCGCGCGGTTGCCCCGCGCCTTGACCCACTTGCCGATGATGGTCTCGGACTCGCCGCCCTGGTTGCCCTCGACCCACTGCGAGTAGGAGTCGGCGGTGTCGAGGAAGTTGCCGCCCGCGGCGGTGTACGCGTCGAGGACGGCGAAGGAGGCGGCCTCGTCGGCGGTCCAGCCGAAGACGTTACCGCCGAGGGAGAGCGGGAAGACCTCCAGGTCGGAGGAGCCGAGCTTGCGAAGCGAAGGAGAAGAAGAGGTCATGCCCTGTGTCAACGGCCGTGCCGGAGCCCGCCATTCCAGGAGCACCGGCAAAAACTCCGCAAATGCCTGACCGGCAGCCCTGACGTCGGGAAGGACCGCCGTCAGGACCACCGGTGTTCAGCACAGGACAGGCGTCAGGGGTTGAGGCCCTTGCTCCGCAGCCAGGCCATCGGGTCGATGCCGCTGCCGGCACCGCCGGAGTGGACCTCGAGGTGCAGATGCGCCCCGGTCACGTTCCCCGTGGCGCCCACGCGCCCGATGACGTCACCGGTGTTGACCTTCTGGCCCACGCTCACGCTGATCGAGGACTGGTGGGCGTACCACACCTCGGTGCCGTCATCGAGGGTGAGCACGGTCTTGTAACCGTACGACCCGTCCCAGCCGGCCTGCGTGATCGTGCCGGTGTGGACGGCCTTGATGAGGGTGCCCGTGGGCGCGGCGAAGTCGAGACCGGTGTGGTAGCCGGAGGACCAGAGCGAACCGGCCTGACCGAAGGTGGAGGTGATGGTGTACGAGGAGGTCGGCAGCGCGAACTGCTTGGCCAGCTCGGCCAGTCGCGCGGCCTCGGCCTTCTTCTCGGCCTCCTCCTCCGCCTTCTGCTTGGCGGCGGCGGCCTTGGCCTCGGCCGCCTTCTCCGCCTTGGCGGCCGCCTCGGCGGCCTGCTTCTCGGCGGCGGCCGCGGCGTCGGCGGCGGCCTTGCTCTCGACCTGGTCCTGCTGCTGCTCGGCCTGGGCCAGGATCCGGGTGCGCAGCGACTCGCCGGCGTCGGAGGTGCCCTGCTCGGTGTCGGCCGAGGCCACGCCGACGCTGCTGAGCGCCGTGGCAGAGCCCTCGGCGGCGTCCGAGTCGTCGGAGATCAGGGAGCCCACGTTGGGCAGGTCGGGCATGGAGATCGACACCGGCGGCTTGCCGGTCTGTGCGCTGGCCATGCCGCCCGCGCCGACCGCGGCTATGACGCCGACGCCGAGGACGGTGGAGCTGCGGGCGAGTCCGCCACGCTGCTTGGCGACACGATGCCGGCCACGTACGGATCGGATGGACTCCTCGGTGGGGTTCCACTCCGTCCAGGGGCCCTCGTCGGTGCGGTACTCGCCGTAGCCGAAGGTCTCGCTGTCGCGCTGGCTCGGCACGAACGGGGCTTCTGGGGCAGGCCGGTTGGACGCCACGTGGGCGTGCTCCTTTCCTTCCTTCTCGCCTACCGGGTTAGCTGACGGGTTCGGAGCAGGAAGGTCTCCTACGCGCGTATACCGCCCGTGAGTTCACGGTGGCATCCGCGCGATTCACCCCAAGTTGGTGGTTCCCCGGTTCCCTTGCGGGATTCGGCGCGTGCGCACGGAGCCGACTCTTGTGACGGCTGGGACGACCGCGCTGCGTTATCGAACGTTAATAGACGCGGGGCCTCGATTCCAAGCTGTTCCACTTGATCATTAACCTTTCTGCCGGGGACTTACGGCCCACCACCGGCGAAAATCGGGCGAGTTGACCAAACCTCAGCAGCAACCAAAGTACTGACGGTATGTCAGTTGTTATGCGGAGGGCGGTCACCCGATCACCCCACGTAACAAGAAACCCCGCACGCAAAACACCGAGGGCCGGAACCCATTTCTGGATTCCGGCCCTCGGCCTTCAGTAGCGGGGACAGGATTTGAACCTGCGACCTCTGGGTTATGAGCCCAGCGAGCTACCGAGCTGCTCCACCCCGCGTCGTTGTGTCTCCACTGTACGCCATCCGCGGACCAAAAGTCGCATCGGTTCCCGCCGCCCGGCCTGCCCACCTGCGAGAGCGCCTCCCGCATCCGCGTACGGCGGCAAGGGGACGTGTCGGGGGGTGTCCGCCCGCAGCGGTTGGCGCGTCAACGCCGGCACCTCTCCAAGGAACCGATTCCGCGCCGTTCCGAGGACGGACACCCCCCGACACGGCCCCGACCCACAACGCACCCGAAGGCGCAACGCGCACCCCACACCACCGGCACAGGCCGCCACAGACATACGGCCACGCGCACCCCACACCACCCGCACAAGCCGCCACAGACATACGGCCACGCGCACCCCACACCACCCGCACAAGCCGCCACAGACATACGACGGCCCAAGCCCTCACCCCAACAGATGCAGATTCGGCGCTTTGGCCCGCTCCTCGTACCCAGGGAGCACAACGACCTCCACGCCCTCGGCAGCCAGCACCCCACTCCCGTCGGCCCCCGCGACAAACGTGTCCGGCTCCCGCCAGGCCGTCACCACCCGCCGCACCCCCGCCTCAAGGATCAGCCGCGCACACGGCGCCGGCCGCGAAGCCCGCCGCGCACACGGCTCCAGGCTGCTGTATACGGTCGCGGAGGCCAGCCGGGGATCCCCCGGCGCGATCTTCGCCAGCGCCGCCTCCTCCGCATGGACGACCAGGTCGCCCCCCTCCCGGGAGTGGCCGCGCGCCAGCTCCGTGCCGTCGGCCGCCACCACCACCGCCCCCACGCTGAACGCCGTACGCGAGGGCGGACACGCGGCCGCCAGTTCGCAGGCGAGCGCCAGCCAGCGGTGGTCGGCGGCGGAGGGCCGCCGCCCGCCCGGTGCCGTCGGCTCGTAGCGCGTCAAAACGACGTCGCCCACCGCCCGGGTCTCCACCAGCCGGAGACGTCCGCCCTGGTAGGGGCCGGGTCCGAACAGACGAGGCGCGTCCGGGTCACCCACGAACAGCGGGGCCAGCACCAGCTGGAGCTCGTCGGCGAGCCCCTGCCGCAGCAGCTGCGTGTGGATCTGCCCGCCACCCTCGACCATGAGACGCCGCACGCCACGGACGTCGTACAGGTGCTCCAGCAGCAGCGGCCAGTCGAGTTCGGCACCGAGCGGCACGACATCCGCCGCCAGCCCCACGGCACGGGCCCGCACCGCGCCCTTGTCCGTCGTGTAGACGATCTTCTCGCCTCCGGTGTGCCAGAAGTTCGCGGCCGGATCCAGGTCCCCCGACCCGCTGACCGTGACCTTCAGCGGATACTCCGGCTTCCCCGCGGCCACCCGCGCCGCCCGCCGCTGCGCCGAGTTGACCAGCAGCCGCGGATTGTCGGCACGGATCGTCCCCGCTCCGACCAGGATCGCGTCGACGGACGCCCGCACCTCGTCGACCCGGTCGAAGTCGGCCGGGCCGGAGAGCAGCAGGCGGTCGGGGCCGGTGTCGTCCAGGTAGCCGTCGAGGGAGACGGCGGCGGAGAGGAGGACGTACGGGTGGGGCATCGGCGCGGTCCCTCTCGAAGGCGGCGGCACGGCACTCTTGGTTCAAGTTTGAAGCAAACCTACACTGGGTGCATGACGACTCGCTGGCTCACGCCGAAGGAGCAGCGCGCCTGGCGCGCGTACATCGCCGCGACGCAACTCCTGGAGGACGCGATCGACCGGCAGCTCCAGCAGGAGGCCGGCATGCCGCACCTGTACTACTCCATCCTGGCCGGTCTTTCCGAGGTGCCCGACCGCCGGCTGCGCATGACCGATCTCGCCGAGAAGCTGAAGATCACCCGCAGTCGGCTGACGTACGCGGTGACGCGCCTGGAGAAGGACGGGCTGCTGCGGCGCGAGGACTGCCGCTGGGACAAGCGCGGAAGCGTCGCTGTCCTGACGGACGAGGGCATGACGGTGCTGGAGCAGACCGCGCCGGGCCACGTCGAGACGGTCCGGGCCTCCCTCTTCGACCGCCTCACCGACGAGCAGGTGGACCAGCTGGAGGAGATCTGCACGGGGATCGCGCAGGGCCTCCAGGACGAGGGCGCCCGGTCCGCACCGGACGACGTCCCGTGGCGCCGGCGCTCCTCGCCCTCCTGTTCGTGAGCCGCACCACAAACCCACCACAAACCAATTGCTTCAAATTTAAAGCATGGGGTAAGGTCCGTGATCGTAGATGTGCTTCAAATCTGAAGCACAGACTGCGCCTCTGATCCCCGGACCCGGGAGAACCCGCATGTACGACTTCCCCGCCGCCACCCTCCGCTCCCGCGTCCGCGTACCGCTGCGCTTCCACGACGGCTACGGCGTCGACGCCGAACTGGCCACCTTCCACGGCCTGGTCGACGGCCAGGAACACGTGGCGATCATCCTCGGCGACCCGGCCACGACGACACCCCCCGGCACCTCCACCCCCCTCACCCCCTCCGCCCCCTCCACTACCGCCTCCACCCCCGCCACCCCCCTCGTCCGCCTGCACTCCGAGTGCCTCACCGGCGACGTCTTCGGCTCGGCCCGCTGCGACTGCGGCCCGCAACTGCGCGAGGCGGTCGAGCGCATCGCCGACCGCGGCGGCGTGCTGCTCTACCTCCGCCAGGAGGGCCGCGGCATCGGCCTCTACAACAAGCTCGACGCGTACGCCCTCCAGGACCAGGGCCTCGACACGTACGCCGCCAACACCGCGCTGGGCCTGCCCGAGGACGCCCGCGACTACACGGCGGCCGCCCAGATGCTCCAGGCCCTCGGGATCAGCGGCCTCGACCTGCTCTCCAACAACCCCGACAAGGCAGGGCAGTTGCGCGACCTCGGCATCGACGTCCGCGACCGTGTCCCCACCGGCGTCTTCCAGACCGCGCACAACGTCAGGTACCTGCGCGCGAAGGTCCTCCAGACCCAGCACACGCTGCCGCTGGGCGAGCTGACGGGACTTCACGCGGGCTGACGGTGCGGCGGACCAGGCCCACACCGCCCTCGGTGATCACCACACGCAGGGCAGCTCCACCTCGATCACGGTCGGCCCCCCGGCCGGGCTGGTGACGTCGAAGGTCCCGTCGAGCGCCGCGACCCGCCGGCGCATGCCGAGCAGCCCCGAACCGGCGGACTCGTCGGCGCCGCCCCGGCCCTCGTCGCGTACGCGCACGGTCAGGCTGCGCCGGGTACGGGCGAGGCGGACCTCGGCGCGGGGTGAGCCGCTGTACTTGGCGACGTTGGTCAGCGCCTCGGCGACGACGAAGTAGGCGGCGGCCTCCACGGCCGCGGGCGCGCGCACCCCCTCCTCCAGTCCGCCGTCGTCCATGGACACGGCCAGACCGCTGCTCGCGGCCAGCGCCCGCACCGCGCCGACCAGGCCGCGGTCGGTGAGGATCGGCGGGTGGATGCCGCGTACGACGTGCCGCAGCTCGGTGAGTGCCTGTTCGGCCTGGTCCTGGGCGTCGTCCAGGAGTTTGCGGGCGGCCGCGGGATCACGGTCGTAGGCCCGCTTGGCGAGCCCGATCCGCATCGACAGGGCGACCAGCCGCGCCTGCGCGCCGTCGTGCAGGTCCCGCTCGATGCGGCGCAGTTCGGCACCGTGCGCGGCGATCGCGTCGGCCCGGGTCTCCTTCAGCTCCTCCACCCGCGCGGCGAGCTGCGCCTTCGGGGACGGCATGAGCAGTACGGTCGACAGGCCGGCCTCGGTGTCCGCGAGCCGGACGATCAACGGCAGCACGACCGCGGGTCGCCGCAGCAGCCCGCACCACACGCCGTCGACGACGAGTCCGACGGGCCACAACGGCAGCGCGAGGAAGACGAGAGCGCCGTAGAAGTAGTAGGCGATCATCCAGCGCAGGTCGGTGTGCGTGCCGGGGTCCCGTACGGCGATCCGCAGCCGCTCCCGCAGCGTCCCGGTCATGTTCTGGTACGCCTCGGGGATCCGCCGTCCCGTCCAGGCGGCGGTGAGTCCGCGCTTGGCGCCGGCGATCCGCCGGATCAGCAGCACGGTCTCGGGCAGCATCCAGGCGCCGACCACCGCGAGCGTGCCGATGGCGGTGATCAGCAGCACGGTGATGAATATCCACACCCCGAACGCCATCGCCGCGGCCACGACGAGATGCAGGGTGGCCCAGGCGGCCCGCCGGACCGTTTTCCACATGCCGTCACGCTAGATGATCCGGCCGGGGCCGGTCGGGCGGGCGGGCACCCGAGCCGGGGTGGAGCGGGCTACACCACCGGCGCGCGGAGGGCATGATGACCCCCGAGACACCACGGCCCTGGGGGGGGACCATGTACACCCGCACCACCACCGCCGCCACGCTCCGCACCGTCGGCGCCGCCACGCTGCTCGCGCTCACCGCGTGCACGTCCTCCGGCGACGACGACAAGGCGACGAACCCGGCACCGAACACGGCGACCGCGGCGGCCACGCCGAAGCAGACGAGCACCGCGACGACTCCGAGCACCGATCCGAGCTCGGCCGCGCCCGCCGCCGGCATCCCGCCCGAGCCGGTCGGGGCGACCCGTGTCCGGTTGCTCAGGGCGCTCGCCGCGGCCAACCCCCAGATCGTGAAGTACGAGGACAAGGCCGTGGACGCCGCCCGCAACCAGTGCGGCGCGATCAACGGAGACGCCCGGCGACTGGACTGGTCCGCCTCGCAGCGCTTCACGTACGAGGACGTGACGACCACCGAGGCCCAGGGCAGGCAGATCAACGACGCCCTCAAGGGCATCGGCTTCTGTGAAGTGTGACCGTGCCACCGCGGAGGTCTGACCGTGCCACCGCGAAAGTCTGACGGTGGCCGCGTCCGCGGCCACGGCATGATCGGTGCATGGCCGGCCGGGAACGACGTGAGGGGCGCTGGGACCGTGAGTGAGTACGCGGGGATTTCGACGGCGAAGGAGGCCTCGCAGCACGAGCTGGTCCTGGCTTTCGGGCGGTTGCAGGGGGCGGCCAACCGGCTGGAGTACATCCTGGGGCGTGCCCTGGAGGTGGAGTGCGGGATCAGCCATCTGACGTACGAGGTGCTGCTGATCCTGGGGCGGGCGGCGGAGCCGGGCCTGTCGATGCGGGCCATCGCCCAGGAGCAGGTGCTGACCACGGGCGGGGCCACCCGGCTGGTGGACCGTATGGAGGCGGCCGGGCTGGTCGAACGGGTCGAGGACCCCGGCGACCGGCGCGGGCGGCTGGTGCGGCTGACCGGGCTGGGGGAGGAGACCGTGGTGGGCGCCTCCCGGGTGCACGTGGAGAACATCAAGCGGTACTTCCTGGAGCCGCTGCCCGAGGCGGACCGGGAGCGGTTCGCGGAGGATCTGCGCATCCTGAGCCACTCGGCGCGGGACATGCTGCCCCGTCTGCCCTGAGCTGCGACCGGGCGGCCTGCCTGATCCAATGACACCGGAGGCATAGCTGTGGCGCCCATCACACACCTGGCCCACACCCAAGGAAATATCTGACACAGCAGATACTGTTTTGTCAGATGAATCGCTCGCACTGGGCGGGCGCCCCACCCCTGCCGAGGTCCCCGATGCAGCTCGTCTACGTATTCGACGCCTATTGCGGCTGGTCGCACGGCTTCTCGGGCACCCTGCGCGAGGCCGTGCCCCGTCACCCGGAGCTGCCGGTCGAGGTGGTCTCGGGTGGCCTGTTCACCGGGGAACGCCGGGTCCCGATGAGCGCCTTCGGTTACGTCAAGGGCGCGAACGACCAGATCGCCGAGCTGACCGGTGCCGAGTTCGGTGCGGGCTACCAGCGCCTGCTGACCGAAGGGTCCTTCGTGATGGACTCCGAGGCCGCCGCACGCGGCGTGGCCGCCCTGCGCGAAGCCGCCCCCGACCAGGCGGTGGAACTGGCAACGGCCCTGCAGCACGCGTTCTACGTCGACGGGCGGAGCCTGTCGGACCCGGCCACCTACCGACAGCTCGCCGAGGCGTCCGGGCTCGACGCCGACGCCGTGGCCGTCGCGTTCGAGGCACCCGGGGCGCGGGCCGCGGCCAAGGCGGACTTCCGCCGCGCCGCCGCGCTCGGCGTCACCGGCTTCCCCACCCTCCTCGCCGTCGACGGCGAACGCGTCACCGTCCTGGCCCGCGGCCACGCCACCGCGGACCAGATCGACCAGCGCCTGGCGGCCCTGCGCCCAGACGCCCCCTGACCCGTCTCCCCCGCCCCCCTCCTCCCCTCCCCCTCGCACCAAAGGAGCGCCCCATGAGCACGCTGGAATTCACCGTCCTCGACCTCGACTTCCCCGCCGGCACCAAGAACAAGACGGCCACCCTGGTCACCGGCGAGCGCGAGGCGCTGCTGATCGACGCCGGCTTCACCCGGGCCGACGGCCACCGCCTGGCCGCCGCCGTCCTGGACTCCGGCAAGCAGCTGACCACCGTCTTCCTCAGCCACGGCGACCCGGACTACTACTTCGGCGCCGAAGTCCTCGCCGACGCCTTCCCCGACGCCACCTTCGTCGCCACCCCGCAGGTCATCGAGCACATCCAGCACTCCTACGAGGGCAAGCTCAAGGCCTGGGAGGCCCTCGGGCCGAACCTGCCCACGCGGCTGGTCGACATCACCCCGCTGACCGGCGACCTCACCCTGGAGGGCCACCGCTTCGAGCTGAAGGGCGGCCCGGCCGCCCTGCCCGACCGCCACTACCTGTGGCAGGCCGAGCAGCGCGCGATCCTCGGTGGCGTACTGCTGTTCCAGAAGGAGCACGTCTGGGTGGCCGACACCGCCGCCCCCGAGGACCGTGCCGCCTGGATCCAGCTCCTGGACGAGATGTCCGCCCTCGACCCGCAGTTGGTCGTCCCCGGCCATCGTCTGCCCGGCACCCCCGCCGACGCCTCCGCCATCGCCGCCACCCGCGACTACCTCCTCGCCTTCGACGAGGAGCTCGCGACCGCCGCCGACGGCGCCGCACTGACCGAGGCCCTCGTCAAGCGCTACCCCGACAACGGCATGCTGATCGCCGCCCAGATCGGCGCCAAGGTCGCCAAGGGCGAAATGAAGTGGGGCTGACAGCCATGACACACGCGAACACCCACGCCGCCTCCCCCACCACCGACTTCGCGACCTCCGCGGCCCCGGCCGACGTGGTCCGCCGCCAGTACCTCGCCTCGGCCGCCGGCGACCTCGAAGCCCTCCGCGCCACCCTCGCCCCCGACGTGGAGTGGACCGAGATGGCGGGCTTCCCCCTGGCCGGCACCTACCGCACCCCCGGCGGCGTGACCTCCAACGTCATGGAACGGCTCGCCAAGGACTGGGACGACTGGGCGGCCCACGACGACACCTACGTCGTCGACGGCGAGAACGTCGTCGTCCTGGCCCGCTACACCGCCACCAACAAGTCAACCGGCAAGGACATCAACGTCCGCGTCGCCCACCACTTCGTCGTACGCGGCGGCCGCATCGTCCGCTTCGAACAGTTCGTGGACACGGCACTGGTACGCGAGGCGATGACCGACGTCGGCTGATCGCCCCCTCGAAACACCGCGGCGCCCGAGCCGGCCCAAGCCGACTCGGGCACCGCGCTGCGGGGTGCCGACTCACTGGCCGCCCGCAGCATCACCCATCGGCAGCACCGTGGTCGCGCCGCCGCCGCTGTCCGTCACCAGATAGCAGGGCTTGCCGTCGGGGGACGGCCAGGGCAGCAGGCGAGGGGACGGCGAGGTCGTCGGGTGGTCGCTGGGGTGTTCCATCAGGCGGCCACCTCCTGCGCGCCGATCAGGTGCCGGTCGAGGTCGATCCCGAAGTCGGCGGCGAGGACGAGGGCGAGGCGGCGGTGTTGCTGGAGGACGGCTTCCCGTTCGTGAGCGGTGAGATAGGGGCGTACGAGGGCCGAGCCGGTCCCGTCGAGGGGCGTGGGAAGGCCGTACGGGGAGCGGTGGTGGGGCAACTGCGGGGACTGGGGGGCGGAGGGGCGGCGTACGACGGTGAGGTGGAGGCGGGGGTAGGAGTAGCGGTGCGGGCGGCGGCGCCGTTTCCCGGTTCCCGGGGCGAAGAGGAGACGCAGCCATTCAAGGGTGCGGCGGATAAGGTCGTACATGTCGGCGCTCCTGGTAAGCGTTGGCCATGCCCCGGGAGGTCTTGCCACCTCGCCGGGGTCTTTCCTTCTTCGAAGCTACATCGAGATATAGCCCTCTATATACAAGTACAGAGGGATCCACACGATCGTGCAGGTCACTGCCGCTCTACGTTGGACGTATGAGCGATACGCAAGAGCCGAAGACCGCGCTGGACCCCATGAGCGCGAGACCGCTCTATGTTCAGCTGGCCGATGTCATCGCCGGAAAAATCAAGTCCGGGGAGCTGGCGCCGGACAGGCCCATCCCCTCGGAGAACCACCTCGCCGACGAATACGGCGTGGCCCGACTCACCGCGCGACGTGCCGCGCAGGAGCTTCGAGAGCGGGGGCTGATCGTCACCGTGCGAGGCAAAGGATCTTTCGTCGTCGAGCAACCGCCCACCGACACACCCGGCGACAGCGAGCCGAACACCTGAAATCCGACGAGCCGCCCCAGCGATCCACCGGGGAACGGTCGTTGACCCGCTCCCCCCGATCACGCCGGTGGCGGACCCCCACCGCACCCCCGGCAAGACACACAGAACCCCAGCTCGTTGCCGCCCTGAGCTGGGGTCCTTCGTGTAGGCCCTGTGGGACTCGAACCCACAACCAATGGATTAAAAGTCCACTGCTCTGCCAATTGAGCTAAGGGCCCAGGCGATGTTGCCACCCCGAGCATAGCCGGAGGTGGCCGTGTCGCCGATCGGGTATCGGGGACACGGCCGTGCCGGATCACAAGGACGGGCCGGGGTGGGTCCGGAGTGTTAGGGATCTACCGGTTCGGGGGCGTTCGCGCGAGCCGCCTCGCGGGTGCGGGTGCGCTCGTGGTCGGGGTTGAGGAACCAGTGCCGGGCCGAGGCCAGCCACCAGGTCGAGGCGAAGCCGAGGACGGCGAGGACGGCGATGGGGGCGTAGTTGAAGGTCTCCCAGGTGACGGGGGAGACCTGGGGCAGCATGAACAGGACCGTGATGACGCCGACCCACACCACCGACACCACGCCCACGATCCGCGACCAGCGGCCCAGATGCCACGGCCCGCGTTGGAAGGACTCCCCCTTGCGCAGCCGCAGCAGGGTCGGGATGACGTACGCGATGTACAGGCCGATGACGGCGATCGACGTCACGGCCGCGTACGCGGTCACATTGATCAGGTACGGAAGGCCCAGGACCAGCGCGCTCCCCGCCGCCAGCCACACCGCCGCCACGGGTGTGCGCGTGCGCGGGCTGACCGTGTGCCACACGTGCGAGAACGGTAGGGCACCGTCACGCGAAAAGGCGTAGATCATGCGGCTGTTGGCCGTCACCGACGCCATCCCGCAGAACAGCTGCGCCCCGATCACGACCAGCAGAAGCAGCTTTCCGGCCGTGGCGCCGAGCGCGTCCAGCAGGATCTGGGCCGGGGGCGCTCCCGTCGTCGACCCGAGGGCGCCGTCGTACGACTGGATCGCGAAGGTGAAGCCGAGCAGCAGCACGAAGCCCGCTATCCACGACGTCCAGATCGAGCGGACGATCCCCTTGGGGCCGGCCGTCGACGCGTCGTGGGTCTCCTCCGTCATGTGGGCCGAGGCGTCGTAGCCGGTGAAGGTGTACTGGGCCATGAGCAGGCCGAGGAGGACGACGTACACCCCGCTGCCCCAGCCGGTGTTGTTCACGAACTCGCCGAAGACGAAGGACGCGGACTGGTGGTGGTCGGGGACGAAGGTCAGCGCGCCGACGATCACCGCCACGCCCAGCACGTGCCACCAGACGCTCACGCTGTTCAGCAGACCGACGATCCCGACGCCGAAGGTGTTGAGCAGGCCGTGCAGCACCAGGATGCCCGCGAAGAGCAGGACCGTGCGGCCCTCTGTCACCTCGAAGTCGAACTGGAGGTTGAGGTAGGCGCCCAGGAAGGACGCCGCCCCGAAGTCGATGCCCGCGGTCACCGCCACCTGGCCCAGCACGTTGAACCAGCCCGTGAACCAGGCCCAGGCGGCCGCGGTGCGGGACGGGGCGAGGCGGTGCGCCCAGAAGTAGAGGCCGGCCGACGTCGGGTACGCCGAGCAGATCTCGGCCATCGAGAGTCCGACGAACAACGTCATCAGACCGACCGCCACCCAGCCCCACATGATCACCGACGGGCCGCCCGTGTTCATGCCGAACAGATACAGCGTCAGGCAGCCCGAGAGGACCGAGATGATGGTGAAGGAGACCGCGTAGTTGGAGAACGCCGACATGCGACGGGCGAGAACCTGCGTGTAGCCGAGCTGGGCCAGCCGTTCCTCGTCCGATAGATCCGAGGGATCCGCGACGTCGGGTTGCCCGCTCGCTATGGCGTCATCTGTCATGCCCCCAGCAATTCCCCTACCGAGGGCGTGACACACGTCACAAGTTGGCCAGAAAATGCCCTTGTAGCCCTGCCGGCCGCTCGCGATCTTCACCCGCGCCCCGAACGACCCCTTGCCGTCACCCGGGTTGCGGTACAGGTTCCCCGCCGAGTCCCGCACCACCAGGTCGCTCCTGCCGTCCCCGGTGATGTCCCCGACGCCGACGATCGCGTTGCAGGTGCCGCCCCCGTCGCAGGAGACCTGCTGTGGGGCGGCGAGGCTCAGCAAAGTGAGAGTGATCCGGACACGCCGGGTCAAGGGTCCCTCCCCAGGGAAAAGTGAGAGGCATGACGGCCGGCCGCGTCGAAGATCCCGCCACGGCTCGTCATGGCCTTTACTACGCGCCGCTGCAACAGCCCCGGGGAATGCCGGAAGGGGGCCGAA
>NZ_JBXEJE010000053.1:26503-63508 GCF_056820935.1 Streptomyces sp. Q2
TGACGGCCGGCCGCGTCGAAGATCCCGCCACGGCTCGTCATGGCCTTTACTACGCGCCGCTGCAACAGCCCCGGGGAATGCCGGAAGGGCCCGTACGACCAAGTCGTACGGGCCCTTCTCAGGTGGTCACTCGGCGTCAGCCGTTGCGCTTCCAGCGCGGCTTGTCGTCACGACGACCGAAGGTGCCGGTGCCGGTGCCGGTGCCGGTGGTGCCGGGGCCGCTGCCGCGGTGGTCGTCACGACGGCCGGAGGGGCGGTCGTGGCCGGAGGAGCGGAAGCCGGGGCGGTCGCCCTGGCGGTCACGGTTGAACGGACGGTCGCTGCCGCGGTGTCCGCCGCGCTCGTCACGACGCTCGAAGGGGCGGGCCGGACGGTCGTCGCGGCGGAAGCCGCCGCCACGGTTGTCGTCACGACGCTCGAAGGAACCGCCGCCTCGGTTGTCATCGCGACGCTCGAAGGAACGACCGCCACCACGGTTGTCATCGCGACGCTCGAAGGAACGACCGCCACCACGGTTGTCATCGCGACGCTCGAAGGAACGGCCACCGCCACGGTTGTCATCGCGACGCTCGAAGGAACGGCCACCGCCACGGTTGTCGTCACGACGCTCGAAGGAACGACCGCCACCACGGTTGTCGTCACGACGCTCGAAGGAACGACCGCCACCACGGTTGTCATCGCGACGCTCGAAGGAACGACCGCCACCACGGTTGTCGTCACGACGCTCGATGGCCCGCCCGCCCCCACGGTTGTCGTCACGACGCTCGATGGCCCGCCCGCCCCCACGGTTGTCGTCACGACGCTCGATGGCCCGCCCGCCCCCACGGTTGTCGTCACGACGCTCGAAGGAACGACCGCCACCACGGTTGTCATCGCGACGCTCGAAGGAACGACCGCCACCACGGTTGTCGTCACGACGCTCGAAGGAACGGCCACCGCCACGGTTGTCGTCACGGCGGAACCCGCCACGGTCGTTGTCACGACGCTCGTAGGAGCGACCGCCACGGTCGTCCCGGTCCGCCCTGTCGACGTCCTGCGCCGCGGGCTGCTCGGGAACGGAGACCTCGGCCGCCGCGGCCTGCGCCTGAGCCACCGCCGCCTCCGGGTCCTCTCCCTGCTCGCGGGCGACACGGGCCACCAGGCGGTCGGCCTCCTCGCGCAGCTCGGTCGCGCGGCGCTGCGCCCGCTCCAGCTCCTTGGTGAGCTGGGCGACCTCGCGCTCGGCCTGCTGCGCGGACTTGCCCGCGGACTCGGCCTGGACCTCGGTCATCGAACGGGCGCCGGTGATCTCGGCGACCTCGGGCTCGAAGGCCGTACCGGAGTTGATGATGTGACGGCCGGCGTCGACGCCCGCGTCCTCCATCAGCCGGAAGATCTGGCGGCGCTGGTGCGGCAGGGACAGCGAGACCACGGTGCCGGTGCGGCCGGCACGGGCCGTACGCCCCGCACGGTGCAGGTAGTCCTTGTGGTCGCCGGCCGGGTCCACGTTCAGGACCAGGTCGATGCCGTCGACGTGGATGCCGCGCGCGGCGACGTCGGTGGCGACCAGGCAGTTGACGTAGCCGTCCTTGAAGTCGGCCAGCGTCCGGGTCCGGGAGCCCTGGGTCATGCCGCCGTGCAGCGCGTCGGCCTTCACACCGGACTCGCGCAGCTGCTCGGCGATACGGTCGGCGCCCAGCTGGGTCCGCACGAAGATGATGGTGCGGCCCTTGCGGGAGGCGATCGCGGCCGTGACCGGCGCCTTGTCCTTGGGCTTCACGATCAGGATGTGGTGCGACATGGTCGTCACCGCGCCCTGCGCCGCGTCGACCTCGTGGGTGGCCGCGTTCGTGAGGTAGCGGGTGACCAGGGTCTTGATCTCGTTCTCCATGGTCGCGGAGAAGAGCATGCGCTGGCCGCCGGACGGGACCTGGTCGAGGAGCTCGGTGACCTCAGGCAGGAAGCCCAGGTCCGACATCTGGTCGGCCTCGTCGATGACCGTGATCTCGATGTTCTCGAGCGAGCAGGCGCCGCGGTTGATGATGTCGCGCAGACGGCCCGGGGTGGCGACGAGGACGTCGACGCCGCGCTCCAGGGCGTAGATCTGGTTGGCCATCGAGGTGCCGCCGCAGACGACCTTCATCTTGAGGCCGAGGACGTCGCCGTACGGCTGGAGCGCGTCCGCGACCTGCATCGCGAGCTCACGGGTCGGCGTGAGGATGACGGCGCGCGGCTTGTGCTTCTCGGTGCGACCGCCGGCCAGCGTGGCCAGGGTCGGCAGACCGAAGGAGAGGGTCTTGCCGGAGCCGGTGCGGCCACGGCCGAGGATGTCCCTGCCGGCCAGGGCGTCCGGAATGGTCGCCGCCTGGATCGGGAAGGGGGAGGTCACGCCGTTCTGGGCGAGCTTGCGCACCACGCCCTCGGGGAGACCGAGGCTCGCGAAGGTGACCTCGGGTGCGTCCTCGGTGGCCTCGTGCTCGAGGTTCTCGGGCACGACAATGCCCTCGTTCTCGGGCACGACGACGTGATCAGTACTGGAAATGGACATGCGTATGCGAAACCTTCCGGAGTCTCGTCGGCACGCGCCCGTCAACTCCGTGTTTCGCTATACGACCGCCTCTATGCGGTCCGCCACGGCAAGGGAGAGAGTACGCGCCACACGGCGCGCTCTGCGTCGGCGCCGGGCAATGGGGTCAAACGATCTATTACCATACGCACCGACCCCCCTTGAAGGCAAACCGAGCGCATCACCGCAGGTCAGACGGGCCTAGGCCGGAGTCCCCGCTTCCGGTGCCGGCTCCCGCTCGCCCAGTTGGGGTCCCGGAGGCTCGTGCGCCGACGACGACGGCTCGGCGACCGTCGGCTCGGGCGTCGGCGACGGGGGCGGCGGAGACGGCGACGGCTGCGGCTCGACCGTGCGGGTGGGCGTCGGCTCGGCCACGGTCGGCTCCACCGCGCCCGGCTGGTCCGGCTTGCCCTTCCCCGGCTTGGCGCCCGCCGAAGCCTTCGCGCTCGCCTCCGCCGAGGCGGACGCAGACGGCGACGCCGACTCCCCCTTGCCCTTCTTCCCCTTGCCGTGCCCGTGCTTGCCGCCGTCGGCCGCCGCGCCGGCCCCGGCGGCGCCGCCCGACACCGCCGCCCCACCGTCGGGTTCCTCACCACCGCGCTGCCCGGCGGAGTGCGAGGGCTTGGCGCTCCCCGCGCCGCCGTCGTCGCCGACGCTCATGCAGCCGGCGGCAGCGGCGACGGCCATGATCGTGGCGGCCAGACGGACGGGTACGTACAAGGGGCGCACGGGCAGCCACCTCCGGGGGAGGGTCAAGGAGTCAACCTGCCCAACTCCCGCCGCCCACAAGAGGACACGCGACCCGCCTCAGCGGGCCTCAGCCGTACCCGAGCGCGTGCAGCCGGGCGTCGTCGATCCCGAAGTGGTGAGCGATCTCATGCACCACGGTGACCTCGGTCTCCTCGACGACCTCCTCCCGCGACCCGCACATCCTCAGCGTCGGCCCCCGGTAGATGGTGATCCGGTCCGGCAGCACGCCCGCGTACCACTCGCCCCGGTCGGTCAGCGGAGTCCCCTCGTACAGTCCGAGCAGCTCGGGATCGTCCGTCGGCGGCTCGTCCTCGACGAACACCGCGACGTTGTCCATCAGCCGCGTCAACTCCGGCGGAATCCGGTCCAGCGCCTCGGCGACCAGTTCCTCGAACTCCTCGCGCGTCATCTCCAGCACAGGCCCCATTGTCCGGTACGCGGCAGCCGTATGAGAGTCGTGGGCACCTCGCATATCCACGTGATCAGGTGGGCATACGGGACCAATGGCCCGCGTCCCCGTCGCCGTCCGGAACATCGTGAACCCCCTACGCAGGACCCCCCGCGCCCTCGCCCGCCACTACCGCACCCGCCGGCCCCACCCGTCCTTCGAGCTCGTCCGCCAGCCGCATCCCTGGGTCCGCGCCCTCGGCCTCGTCGCCGTGGTGGTCCTCGGCGCCTGGCTCGGACTGCTGATCGTCGGCGACGTACGGACCCCGGTCGGCCCCATGAACACGACGATGACGCTGCGCCCCTCGCTCAGCGGCGGCACGAAGATCAACGTGTCACCGCTCGGCGCCCTGCAACTGGACAGCCACCACGCCCCCGTCCGGCTGGACGTCAACGTCGACCAGCTCGACCCGGTCCGCTCCCAAGCCCTGGTCGACCACCCCGAACGCCTCTCCGGCCTCCAGGACGAGGTCACCAAGGACGTCGAACACGGCACCCGCGACCTGGCCCTGCGCTCCTGCGTGGCCGTCGTGTCGGGCGCCACGGCCCTCGGCCTCGCGGTCTACCGCCGCCCCCGGCGGGCCCTCGCGGCGGGCGGCCTCGCCCTGACCCTCCTGGCCGCCTCCGGAGGAACCGCCTACGCCACCTGGAACCCGGAATCCGTCCTGGAACCGAAGTTCTCCGGGCTGCTCTCCTCCGCCCCGTCCCTGGTCGGCAACGCGCGCAGCATCGTCACCGAGTTCGACGTCTACCAGAAGGAGTTGGCGCGCCTGGTGACGAACGTGACGAAGCTGTACGACGCCACCTCCACGCTCCCCACCTACGCGCCCGACCCGTCCACCATCCGGGTCCTGCACGTCTCGGACATCCATCTGAACCCGGCGAGCTGGCCGATCATCGCGTCGCTGGTGGAGCAGTACAAGGTCGACGTGATCGTCGACTCCGGCGACACGATGGACCACGGCTCGGCCGCCGAGAACGGCTTCCTGGACCCGATCGAGGACCTCGGCGCCCCCTACGTCTGGGTCCGCGGCAACCACGACTCCCGGACCACCCAGCGCTACCTGGAAGGCCTGAAGAACGTGCACGTCCTGGACGACGGCCGGGCCCGGACCATCGCCGGCCTGCGCTTCGCGGGGATCGGCGACCCCCAGTTCACCCCCGACCGCGCGAACAAGCCCGGCGCCGAGGAGTCCCAGGAGCAGGCCGGTGCCCGCCTGGCTACCGCCCTGCGCGCCCAGACCACCGCCGGCACTCCCGTCGACGTCGCCGTCGCCCACGAGCCGTCGGCGGCCCGCGGAGTGGACGGCACGGTCCCGCTGGTGCTGGCCGGGCACCTCCACCGCGAGGAGATGGAGGTCATGAGGCAGGGCACCCGGCTGCGCGTCGAAGGCTCCACGGGCGGCAGCGGCCTGCGCGCGGTGGAAGGCAAGTACCCCGACCCGATCGAGGCCTCGATCCTCTACATGGACCGCGACACCCGCCGCCTCCAGGCCTGGGACGAGATCGAACTGGGCGGCCTGGGCCTGACAACGGCCGAGGTCAGCCGCCACCTGGTGGAGGAGAACCAGCCGGGGGCGACCCCCTCCGCCACGCCGTCCCCCAGTCCGTCCCCCTCACCCGCGTCCACGGCCCCCACCCCCACCGCCCCGTAAACCGTTTTGGCGATCCCTCCCGCCATCCCATATGCTTCTCACGTCCCCGACGCGCTGAGAGGCGCCCAGGCGGGCCGATAGCCCTCATCGTCTAGCGGCCTAGGACGCCGCCCTTTCAAGGCGGTAGCACGGGTTCGAATCCCGTTGGGGGCACGCAACACCGTGTGCGACACTGTCGTACACAAAGCTTGGTCCTGTGGAGCAGTTTGGAGTGCTCGCCACCCTGTCAAGGTGGAGGCCGCGGGTTCAAATCCCGTCAGGACCGCTGAGGTTTCCCCGGAAGCCTCGTGGCTGGGTAGCTCAGTTGGTACGAGCGATCGCCTGAAAAGCGATAGGTCGCCGGTTCGACCCCGGCCCCAGCCACAGCCAAGGCCCCGATCTCCGGATCGGGGCCTTCTTGTATGGCGCACTCGTACGTCGCGCGTCGCGCTCGTGAGTCGCACGCGTACGTCGGGCGCAAAAGCGTTCGCCACGATTTTCCCCGGGATGAGATCCTGGACCGCGTATGTCTACGCACCCCGCCCCCGGCGCCTCCGCTCCGGGCACCCCCGACCTCGGCGCCCTCGCCCCCCGCCTGACCGAGCTTGCCCTGCGCGACGCGCACCGGCTCGGGCGCAGGCTCGAAGGCGCGCGCCGGATCCGTAAGCCGGAGGCTCGCGCCGCCGTTCTCGCCGAGATCGAGGCGGAGGTGGCGAAGGCCGAGGAGCGGATGAGTGCGCGGCGCGGGCGGGTGCCCGCGGTCAGCTATCCCGAGCAGCTGCCGGTCAGCCAGAAGAAGGACGTGATCGCGGAGGCCATCCGTGACCACCAGGTCGTGATCGTCGCCGGTGAGACCGGGTCCGGGAAGACGACCCAGATCCCCAAGATCTGTCTCGAGCTGGGGCGGGGCGTCAAGGGCATGATCGGGCACACCCAGCCCCGTCGTATCGCCGCCCGTACCGTCGCCGAGCGGGTCGCGGAAGAGCTCGACACGCCACTGGGCGAAGCCGTCGGCTGGAAGGTGCGGTTCACCGACCAGGTGAACCCGCAGGCCACCTTCGTCAAGCTGATGACGGACGGCATCCTGCTCGCCGAGATCCAGACCGACCGCGAGCTGCGCGCCTACGACACGATCATCATCGACGAGGCCCACGAGCGGTCCCTCAACATCGACTTCCTGCTGGGGTACCTCGCCCAGCTGCTGCCCAAGCGGCCGGATCTGAAAGTCGTCATCACCTCGGCGACCATCGACCCCGAGCGCTTCTCCCGGCACTTCGGCGACGCCCCGATCGTCGAGGTCAGCGGGCGGACGTATCCCGTGGAGGTGCGGTACCGGCCCCTCCTCGAAGACGACTCCGACGATTCCGACCGCGACCAGATCACCGCGATCTGCGACGCCGTCGAGGAACTCCAGGCCGAGGGCAAGGGCGACATCCTCGTCTTCCTCTCGGGGGAGCGGGAGATCCGCGACACCGCGGACGCCCTGGAGAAGAAGAAGTACCGGTTCACCGAGGTACTTCCCCTCTACGCCCGGCTCTCGCACGCCGAGCAGCACCGCGTCTTCCAGCAGCACACCGGGCGCAGGATCGTTCTGGCCACCAACGTCGCCGAGACCTCCCTCACCGTCCCGGGCATCAAGTACGTCATCGACCCCGGCTTCGCCCGGATCAGCCGGTACAGCCACCGCACCAAGGTCCAGCGCCTCCCGATCGAGGCGATCTCGCAGGCCAGCGCCAACCAGCGCAAGGGCCGCTGCGGGCGGACCAGCGACGGCATCTGCGTCCGGCTGTACTCCGAGGACGACTTCGACGCCCGGCCGGAGTTCACCGACGCGGAGATCCTCCGGACGAACCTGGCATCCGTCATCCTGCAGATGACCGCGGCCGGCCTCGGCGACATCGAGAAGTTCCCGTTCATCGACCCGCCGGACCACCGCAACATCCGCGACGGCGTCCAGCTCCTTCAGGAACTCGGCGCGTTGGACCCGGCGCAGAAGGACGCGCGCAAGCGGCTCACGGACACCGGCCGCAAGCTCGCCCAGCTGCCCGTCGACCCGCGCCTGGCGCGCATGGTCCTGGAGGCCGACAAGAACGGCTGTGTCCGCGAGGTCATGGTGATAGCGGCCGCGCTGTCCATCCAGGACCCGCGCGAACGCCCCGCCGACAAACAGACCCAGGCCGACCAGCAGCACGCCCGGTTCCGGGACGAGACGAGCGACTTCCTCGCCTACCTCAACCTGTGGCGGTACGTCCGTGAGCAGCAGAAGGAGCGAGGGTCCTCGTCCTTCCGGCGCATGTGCAAGCAGGAGTACCTGAACTTCCTGCGCATCCGCGAGTGGCAGGACATCTACTCGCAGCTGCGGACGGTCGCCAAGCAGATGGGCATCCACCTCAACGAGGAGGACGCGGCCGGCCAGAGCGTCCACGTCTCCCTCCTCGCCGGTCTGCTCTCGCACATCGGCATGAAGGACGTGAAGGACGGCAACAAGAACGAGTACCTGGGCGCGCGGAGCGCCAAGTTCGCGATCTTCCCGGGTTCCGCCCTCTTCAAGAAGCAGCCGCGCTTCGTGATGTCCGCCGAGCTGGTGGAGACCTCCCGCCTCTGGGCCCGCGTCAACGCCAAGATCGAGCCCGAGTGGGTCGAACCCCTCGCCGAGCACCTGCTCAAGCGCACGTACAGCGAACCGCACTGGGAGAAGGACCAGGCCGCGGTGATGGCGTACGAGAAGGTCACGCTCTACGGCGTCCCGATCATCGCCCAGCGCAAGGTCAACTACGGCCGGATCGACCCGGAGACCTCCCGCGAGCTTTTCATCCGCAACGCCCTGGTCGAAGGTGACTGGCGCACGCACCACAAGTTCTTCGCCGACAACCGCAGACTCCTCAGCGAGGTCGAGGAGCTGGAACACCGCGCGCGGCGGCGGGACATCGTGGTCGACGACGACACACTCTTCGACTTCTACGACCAGCGGGTGCCCGAAGACGTCGTCTCCGGCGCCCACTTCGACACCTGGTGGAAGCGCCAGCGCCACGAGCAGCCCGACTTCCTCGACTTCGAGCGGGAGATGCTCATCCGGGAGTCGGCGGAGGCCGTCACCAAGGACGACTATCCGGACTCGTGGCGGCAGGGGCCGCTCAAGTTCCGGGTGACGTACCAGTTCGAGCCGGGCGCGGACGCCGACGGTGTGACCGTCCACATCCCGCTCCAGGTTCTCAACCAAGTCACCGACGAGGGCTTCGACTGGCAGATCCCGGGTTTGAGAGAAGAGCTGGTCACCGAGCTGATCCGGTCCCTCCCGAAGCCGATCCGCCGCAACTACGTACCGGCGCCGAACTTCGCCAAGCGGTTCCTGGACACGGCCGTCCCGTTGCAGGAGCCGCTCACCACCACCATGGCGCGTGAGCTCAAGCGCATGGTCGGGGTCCCCTTCACCGCGGACGACTTCGACTGGTCCAGGGTCCCCGAGCACCTGCGCATCACCTTCCGGATCGTCGACGAGCGCCGCCGCAACCTGGCCGAGGACAAGGACCTGGAGGCGCTGAAGCTCCAGCTGAAGCCGAAGGCGCGCCAGGCCCTGTCACAGGCCGCGGCCGCCACCGCCGAGCGACAGGGCGGCGAGTCCCTGGAACGCAAGGGCCTCACCGACTGGACGATCGGCTCCCTCACCCGCGTCTTCGAGACCCGCCGCGCCGGCCAGCCGGTGAAGGCGTACCCGGCGCTGGTCGACGACGGGCCGACGGCGAACACCGTCTCCGTACGGCTCTTCGACACGGAGGCCGAGCAGGCGGAGGCGATGTGGAAGGGCATGCGCCGGCTGATCCTGCGCAACATCCCGGTCAACCCGGCGAAGTTCGCGAGCGATCGTCTGACGAACGCCCAGAAGCTCGCCCTGTCCGCGAATCCGCACGGCTCGGTCCAGGCCCTGTTCGACGACTGCGCGATGGCGGCGGCGGACAAGCTGATCGGCGACTTCGGGGGGCCGGTGTGGGACGAGGAGTCGTACCGCAAGCTGTACGACAAGGTGCGGGCGGAGATCGTCGACACCACCGTCCGCGCGGTCGGGCAGGTGGAACAGGTCCTCGCCGCCTGGCAGGCCTGTGAGCGCCGTTTGAAGACCGTACGAAGCCCTGTGCTGCTGGCGAACCTCCAGGACGTACGCAGGCAGCTGGACGCCCTCGTGAAGCCCGGCTTCGTGACGGAGGCGGGCATCCGGCGTCTGCCCGACCTCATGCGCTACCTGGTCGCCGCGGACCGCCGGCTCCAGCAGATGCCGACCGGCGCCCAGCGGGACACCTCCCGCATGGAGAAGGTCCACGAGATGCAGGACGAGTACGCCTGGCTGCTCGAGCAGATGCCCCAGGGCCGGCCGGTCCCCTCCTCGGTCCTGGACATCCGCTGGATGATCGAGGAGCTGCGCGTCAGCTATTTCGCCCACGCCCTCGGCACGGCGTACCCGGTCTCCGACAA
The DNA here is from genome assembly GCF_056820935.1 of Streptomyces sp. Q2. Classification (NCBI taxonomy): domain Bacteria; kingdom Bacillati; phylum Actinomycetota; class Actinomycetes; order Kitasatosporales; family Streptomycetaceae; genus Streptomyces; species Streptomyces sp. Q2. Next base: position 36,347 of record NZ_JBXEJE010000053.1, read on the forward strand.
GCGGATCGTGAAGGCGATCGACGCGGCCGTGCCGTAACGGGGTCCGCACACCGGGTGAGTTCGACCAGTGGCTCACCCTCCTGTACAGTCTCTTCTCGCAGCGCAACGCACGAATCGCACTGCGAAACCTGGTCCTGTGGAGCAGTTTGGAGTGCTCGCCACCCTGTCAAGGTGGAGGCCGCGGGTTCAAATCCCGTCAGGACCGCAGTAGAGAAGGAACAAAGAGCCCGGGTCTTCGGACCCGGGCTCTCTTGCGTCCCCACGACGACCCCCCACGCCCCCCACGGCTTCCCGCGGCTCTTCGCGGCTTCCCGCGGCCCCCTGCGGTCTTGACGCCGTCACTTTCGCTCGGTACCCAGAAACCAGGGCCCGCTTCCGTGCGGCCCCTTGGAGGTGGGGTATGGCGGCATCGGTCAGGCACGAGACTCGGGCGTTGCTCCGTGCCCATCTGTCGGCCGCTTCCTCCTACCGCCATCTGACGCGCCATTGCCCGATCTGCCATCGCCTGCTGCGGCTGGCGATGGACGGCGCTCCACGGGCCGCACAGACGCCGCAGGAGAGCGTCGAGGACGAGCGTCCGGCGAGTGCGTGAGGGTCGCCGCGGCCCAACACCCGCTCCACCGTGGGACGGTGGAAGACGCGCCTCCTCTAGCGCACATGAGCCGGGAGCGACAAGGACTCTGGCATGTGACGGGTGTCACCGCATGAGTTTTTGAAACTGCGGTACTTACGCCTCACCTACAACTGGTCAATTTAATATGTGCAATTGCACCAGTGGCAGCGGCCGCCCACAGGAGATCCGACACCCCTCCCCAGACTCCGACAAGCCCGCTCACAGACCCGCCCCGTCGGGCACGCCATGAACACAAAAAAGATCGCGCTGGACCCGGCGGAGTCCAGCGCGATCTACGACGCACCCTGTCACTGCTTGGAAAGCCCGGAGGGGCTTGGGCGTGAGCTCTGTTGGGGCAGAGCCCGCGTCGCTTGGAGCTAGGGGTCCGGACGCCGCGGCAAGTTGGGGGACCTGCCGGTTATGCCCGGATATTCAGTTGTTCAGGCCTCGCTGCGCTGCTGCGGGATACCCGCGAGCAGTGCACGGACCTCGGCCTCGCGGTAACGGCGATGCCCGCCGAGCGTGCGGATCGAAGTGAGCTTGCCGGCCTTCGCCCACCGCGTGACCGTCTTGGGGTCGACGCGGAACATCGTGGCGACCTCAGCCGGGGTCAGCAGCGGCTCGGCATCAGGGGTGCGAGCGGTCATGAGCGGCCTCCTCGGGAGAACCGAACCTTCTCGGTTCTTTCCTCTAAATTCTGCACCTTGACCCGCGTTGCCCGAAATGGCGGACGCGAGTCGAGTCGGTTATAGGACGAACGGCTTGTCCTCGGCACTACAACTACACCATCCGTCCAGCCGCGTCGGCCAAACCGATGGAATTGCCCCTCCAGGTGTTCATCAGCGACGGAAGCCGATGGACCATGCCATAGCGGACAGTCACGCCACTGTGACGATCAGTCACAGGGCGATCAGAGGTCATCAGACCCCCCAAAGCGTGCAATGCTGAGAATCCGCCCGCACTGTGACAGAACGGGACGGACGGAGTTCCCCCGGACTCCTTGTCCTATTTTGGCATGAGGAGGGGCAAGGGACGCAAGGGCCGCGTACGTGCGGTCCGTCACGCTTGACAGCAAAGGCCCCGGATCGGGACCAACGTCCCTTGTTGACGAAACCTCAGGACATACCCAGGACAAACCTCGGTCCGAGGACGAAACCCCAAAACGGGCGTCAGGTCAAACGTCAGTTCGTGACCTGGGGCACGTTCAGTTCGCCGACCGGCGGTTGCGCACCGACCGCCACCGCTCCACGAGCCGCGCGTACGCCTCGCCCGCCGCGACCCCGTCACCGCTGCGCAGCGCCGCGATGCCCTCGGCCACGTCGGCCGCCGAGTGGTCGTCCTCCAGCTCGCCGGCCGGCAGCGTGTGCACCAGGCCGCCGTAGTCCAGCTCCACCAGCGAGCGCGGGTGGAACTCCTCCAGCCAGCGACCGACGTCCACCAGGCCGTCGATCAGTGGCCCCTCGTCCATGGCCTCCCTGAGCGCCCGCAGGGCCCGGGCCACGCGCCGCCTGGCCTGCACCATCGGCGTGCGGTACCGCAGCGCCGGGGGGACGTCGCCGGAGCCCTTGTCGAAGCGCCGCTCCTCGTCGGAGACCAGCACGAACCAGCTCATCGGCACCTGCCAGGTCGCCGTGCGGATCCAGGGCCGGGCGTCCGGGTTGCGGGCCAGCCAGCGCTCGTAGTCCTGCGCCGCCTGATGCCGTACGACCTCGGGCAGCACCGCCTCCAGAACCGGCCTGGGCAGCTCCTCGCCCATCTCGCCCAGGGCCTGCCAGCCGCGCAGCCGGGTGCGCCACGGGCACACGCACACCACCCCGTCGACCTCCAGCACGAACGCGTCGCCGCTCTCCTGCACCGGCACCGCGATGGGCGGGGTGGGCAGCAGATCGGCCAGGGAGCGGCGGAGTTCGTCCTGGTACGAGGGACGGTCCGGGCGGCGGGCGTAGCGCTCCCAGTGGTCGCGCTCCGGTTCCGGGAAGGCGGCCAGCGGCTCGTACACACGCAGATAGGTCGCGTACGGGACGATCACCGAGGACACCTTGGGCACGCCTGCTCCCTCCCCCGCCGTCTGCCAGGAAAACCTGCGAAACCCGCACACGAACGAGCGGGAAAATCATGCAGATCGTCGCACGGACGTACTCCAGGAGGAGGTGATCCCGCGCACTGCGCGGCGCCCGGGGACACCCAGGGCCTAATCTCATGCTCACAGCCCCCGCCACCCTTACGGGAGCTGGTCTCCGACCGCCGCTCTTTACTTCAGGAGTCACCACAGTGACCGACGTAACCGGCGCACCTGCTGATGTACTGCACACCCTGTTCCACTCGGACCAGGGTGGCCATGAGCAAGTCGTGCTCTGCCAGGACCGTGCCAGCGGTCTCAAGGCCGTCATCGCGATCCACTCCACCGCCCTGGGCCCCGCGCTCGGCGGTACGCGCTTCTACCCGTACGCGAGCGAGGCGGAGGCCGTCGCCGACGCGCTGAACCTCGCCCGCGGGATGTCGTACAAGAACGCCATGGCCGGTCTCGACCACGGCGGCGGCAAGGCCGTGATCATCGGCGACCCGGACCGGCACAAGAGCGAGGAGCTGCTGCTCGCGTACGGCCGGTTCGTCGCCTCGCTCGGCGGCCGGTACGTCACCGCGTGCGACGTCGGCACGTACGTCGCCGACATGGACGTCGTGGCGCGCGAGTGCCGCTGGACGACCGGGCGCTCGCCCGAGAACGGCGGCGCCGGCGACTCGTCCGTACTGACCGCCTTCGGCGTCTACCAGGGCATGCGCGCCTCCGCGCAGCACCTGTGGGGCGACCCGTCGCTGCGTGACCGCCGGGTCGGCGTCGCGGGCGTCGGCAAGGTCGGGCACCACCTGGTGGAGCACCTGCGCGCCGAGGGCGCCGAGGTCGTGATCACCGACGTGCGCGAGGAGGCGGTACGGCGGATCCTCGACCGGCACACGTCGGGTGTGACGGCCGTCGCCGACACCGAGGCGCTGATCCGGCTCGAAGGGCTCGACGTCTACGCCCCGTGCGCGCTGGGCGGGGCGCTGGACGACGACTCCGTGCCGGTGCTCACCGCGAAGGTCGTGTGCGGCGCGGCCAACAACCAGCTCGCCCATCCGGGCGTCGAGAAGGACCTCGCCGACCGCGGGATCCTCTACGCGCCGGACTACGTGGTGAACGCCGGCGGTGTCATCCAGGTCGCCGACGAGCTGCACGGGTTCGACTTCGAGCGGTGCAGGGCGAAGGCCGCGAAGATCTTCGACACCACGCTGGCCATATTCGCACGTGCGAAGGCCGACGGGATCCCGCCGGCCGCCGCGGCCGACCGGATCGCCGAGCAGCGGATGCACGAGGCCGCCGCGGCCCGCCGGGCGCGATGAGATGACGCGCGCGGCCGTCTCGCGGGTTTGACCGGTACCCGTCGGCGCACACTTAGAGAGAACTCTCACGTTCGTCGGCGGGTCGGCCGCGAAAAGGTGGTTAAAATCGCGGTTGACCAGCGAGGACGGGGCACCTCGCGGGTTCTGGGTCCGGGCACGTCCTGTGGGCGACGTACCGTATGGGCGTGGGCTCAGGTACCGTGGATGCCCTACGGACCGGTCTCTCCACGGAGAGTCCGTTCCAGATCATGAACGCGTGTCAAGACTCTGGGGCCGTCGAGCCCCGTCACCGAGGGGGTCGAGCCATGGGGCGCGGCCGGGCCAAGGCCAAGCAGACGAAGGTCGCCCGCCAGCTGAAGTACAACAGCGGCGGGACTGACCTGTCGCGTCTGGCCAGCGAGCTGGGCGCTTCGACTTCGAACCAACCTCCGAACGGCGAGCCGTTCGAGGATGACGAAGAAGAAGACGACCCGTACGCCCAGTACGCGGATCTGTACAACGACGACGATGAGGACGAGGACGGCGAGTCCGGTCCCGCGTCTCAACGCCGCGGCGCTTGACGATTCAGCTCTGCGTGACCCGGTCCAGCGGTTTCCACCGCCGGACCGGGTTTTGCTCTGCCCTCGTCAGGGTCAGGCGTCGTGAGATTCGTAGTCGTGAGGATCCGTAGGACCACGACGGCACCCGTTGGAATCAGACGGTGTAGTCGCCGACCATCTCCGCGCCCGTGGCGTGCTCGCCGCGGTCCGTGATCTCACCCGCGACCCATGCCTCGACCCCGCGGTCGGCGAGGGTGGCCAGGGCCACGTCCGCCGACTCCTCCGGCACGATCGCGATCATGCCGACGCCCATGTTCAGGGTCTTCTCCAGCTCCAGGCGCTCGACGGAGCCGGTCCGGCCGACGAGGTCGAACACCGGTGCCGGGGTCCAGGTGGAGCGGTCGACGATCGCGTGCAGTCCGTCGGGGATGACGCGGGCCAGGTTGGCGGCGAGTCCGCCGCCGGTGACGTGTGAGAACGCGTGCACGTCGGTGGTGCGGGTCAGCGCCAGGCAGTCCAGCGAGTAGATCTTGGTGGGCTCCAGGAGTTCCTCGCCCAGCGTGCGGCCGAACTCCTCGATCCGCGATTCCAGCGAAAGACCGGCCTGGTTCAGCAGGACGTGCCGAACGAGCGAGTACCCGTTCGAGTGAAGACCGGAGGCCGCCATGGCGATGACCGCGTCACCCGTACGGATGCGATCCGGGCCGAGAAGGCGGTCGGCCTCCACCACGCCGGTACCGGCGCCGGCGACGTCGAAGTCGTCGGGGCCCAGGAGACCGGGGTGTTCGGCCGTCTCGCCGCCCACCAGGGCGCAGCCGGCGAGGACACAGCCCTCGGCGATGCCCTTGACGATGGCGGCGACCCGCTCGGGGTGGACCTTGCCGACGCAGATGTAGTCGGTCATGAACAGCGGCTCGGCGCCGCACACCACGATGTCGTCCATGACCATCGCGACCAGGTCGTGGCCGATGGTGTCGTAGACGCCCAGCTGGCGCGCGATGTCGACCTTCGTGCCGACGCCGTCCGTGGCGGAGGCGAGGAGGGGACGCTCGTAGCGCTTGAGGGCGGAGGCGTCGAAGAGGCCGGCGAAACCGCCGAGGCCGCCGAGGACCTCGGGGCGCTGCGTCTTCTTCACCCACTCCTTCATCAGCTCGACGGCGCGGTCGCCCGCTTCGATGTCGACGCCCGCCGCTGCGTAGCTGGCACCAGTTGTCTCAGACATGACGGTGAGAACTTTCGTGTCGTACTGCAGGTGAGCAGGTGTAACGGCTTTACGGGCTGGGCTTGGCGGGCTGTCTACGGGCGCCGGATCGCGTCGGCCGCGGCCGTGGCGGCGGGCCCGGCGGCCAGCTCGGTCTCCAGGAGCTGCTTGCCGAGGAGCTCGGGGTCCGGGAGGTCCATCGGGTACTCGCCGTCGAAGCAGGCGCGGCAGAGGTTCGGCTTGGCGATGGTGGTCGCCTCGATCATGCCGTCGATGGAGATGTACGAGAGGGAGTCGGCGCCCAGCGAGGTGCCGATCTCGTCGATCGTCATGCCGTTGGCGATGAGCTCCGCGCGGGTGGCGAAATCTATGCCGAAGAAGCACGGCCACTTCACGGGAGGCGAAGAGATCCGGATGTGGACCTCCGCCGCGCCCGCCTCGCGGAGCATCCGCACCAGGGCGCGCTGGGTGTTGCCGCGCACGATCGAGTCGTCGACGACGACCAGGCGCTTGCCCTTGATGACTTCCTTCAGCGGGTTCAGCTTCAGGCGGATGCCGAGCTGACGGATCGTCTGGGAGGGCTGGATGAACGTACGGCCGACGTAGGCGTTCTTCACCAGACCCGCGCCGAACGGGATGCCGGAGGCCTCCGCGTAGCCGATGGCGGCGGGGGTGCCGGACTCCGGAGTCGCTATCACCAGGTCGGCCTCGACCGGTGCTTCCTTGGCGAGCTTGCGGCCCATCTCCACGCGGGAGAGGTACACGTTCCGGCCGGCGATGTCGGTGTCGGGGCGGGCCAGGTACACGTACTCGAAGACACAGCCCTTGGGCTTCGCTTCCGCGAATCGGGACGTGCGCAGACCGTTCTCGTCGATCGCGATGAACTCGCCCGGCTCGATCTCGCGGACGTAGGCCGCACCGCAGATGTCGAGGGCGGCGGACTCGGAGGCGACGACCCAGCCACGCTCCAGGCGGCCGAGGACCAGCGGGCGGATGCCCTGCGGGTCACGGGCGGCGTAGAGCGTGTTCTCGTCCATGTAGACGAGCGAGAAGGCGCCCTGGACCTGCGGGAGGATCCGGATGGACGCCTCTTCGATGGTCAGCGGCTTGCCGTCGTCGTCGACCTGGGCCGCTAGGAGCGCGGTGAGCAGGTCGGTGTCGTTGGTGGCGGCCACCCGGGTGGAACGGCCGTTGGTGTCCTTGGGGAGGTCGGCGACCATCTCGGCGAGCTGCGCCGTGTTGACCAGGTTGCCGTTGTGGCCGAGCGCGATGGAGCCGTGCGCGGTGGCACGGAACGTCGGCTGGGCGTTCTCCCACACGGAGGCACCGGTGGTCGAGTAGCGGGCGTGACCGACCGCGATATGACCCTGGAGCGAACCGAGCGAGGTCTCGTCGAAGACCTGGGAAACGAGCCCCATGTCCTTGAAGACGAGGATCTGGGAGCCGTTGCTGACCGCGATTCCCGCGGATTCCTGGCCCCGATGCTGGAGGGCGTAGAGCCCGAAGTAGGAGAGCTTGGCGACCTCTTCGCCCGGAGCCCAGACACCGAAGACGCCGCAAGCGTCCTGGGGGCCCTTCTCGCCGGGGAGCAGGTCGTGGTTGAGTCGTCCGTCACCACGTGGCACGCTCCCGAGTGTAGGCGAGGTCGACCACTGGTCCGAATTGGGGAATGCCCGGCGCTGAGCTGCGGCAAAGGATCACTTGCCGACGACCGCGGTGACGATCTCGTCGTTTTCGCTGGTCAGCGTGAGAGTCCGGTGATCCACCGCGTAACTCACGGTGCTGTCGAAGAGACGCAGCAGCTGCTTCTCGACGTTCATGAGTGAGGCGTCGCACATCATTCGGGTGGTGGACGGAGCGCCGAGGGTGATATGTCCGTCGCGGACGGTCGCCGTNTTCATGAGTGAGGCGTCGCACATCATTCGGGTGGTGGACGGAGCGCCGAGGGTGATATGTCCGTCGCGGACGGTCGCCGTGGCGTTCACCTTGTTGCAGCCGAGGCTGCCGGAGACCTTGGCGGCCTTCTTGTCGAAGGTGAGGTGGGCCTTGCTCTTGGCCGCGGGGGAGGTGACCTGCCACTTCGTGCCGTAGAGGGAGGCGTCGGTCGTCCTGGTGAGGTTGACGCGGTCGCCGGTCTCGTTGGTGAGGGTCAGGTGGTCGTCCTCGAACTCGGTCTTCAGGGCGCCGTCCACGAGAGTGCGGGCGAGGGTCCGCTCGAAGTCCATGGGTTTGTCCTCGCAGGCCATCTCGGTGGCCGTGGCGTCGCTGAGCCTCAGGCTGTCGCCCTCCACCGCGGCCTTGGCGTTGAAGTGGTTGCAGCCGTAGTTGCCGGCCGCCTTGCCGTCGGCGATCTCGACGTGCGCGTCCGAGGGGGCGGTGTGGGTGGTGCCGTCGACGGTGACGCTGTCGATGCTCCAGTGGACGCCGGTCACCGGTGGGGCGGCGCCCACGGAGCCGCCGTCGGCCTTCTCGCTGCCGCAGGCCGCGGCGAACGGGACGAGGGCCACGGCCGCGGTCGCGGTGAGAGCCAGTCGCCGCTTCTGCCGGTGCTGCTGGTGCTGTCGGTGCTGCCGGGTGTCCCTTTGCCTGTCCTTCTGCGTGTCCGTCTGCCTGTACATGCCGATTCGACGGGGCGGGTGGGGTGGTTGGTTCCCCTCTGCCGCCGTTCAGCCGCGGTCAGCTCAGGAGCGGCAGCAGAGCGCCGAGGTCCGCCCGCTCCCCGCTCGCGCTGACCTTCGCCTCGTCGAGGGCGTCCTTCCAGGTCGTGCGGCCGGTCGCAAGCCGGATCCAGGTCAACGGGTCGGTCTCGACGACGTTCGGCGGGGTGCCGCGGGTGTGCCGGGGGCCCTCTACGCACTGGACGACGGCGTACGGCGGGATCCGCACCTCGGTGGAGCCGCCGGGCGCCTTCACGGCGAGCGCGTCGGCGAGCAGCCGGGTGCAGGCGGCGAGGGCCTGGCGGTCGAACGGGACGTCCAGGCCCGGGACGGCCGCGTTCAGGTCGTCGGTGTGGACGACGAGTTCGACGGTTCGGGTGACCAGGTAGTCGGCGAGGCTGATGGCGCCGGTCCGGGTGGCGAGGAGGCGGGCCCCGGGTGCGCTCGCGAGGGCTTCCCCGAGCCGCTGTTCCGTACCGGCGTAGAGGACGTCGAGGTCGGGGTTGGCCCTTGCCAGCTCCTTCGTGTCCTCGGCGATGTCGGCGGCGCGCACGGCGGTCGCGAAGGGCCAGTCCAGCAGCGCGAGTTCCGCCTTGGGGGGCTCCGGGCGCCGAAGGTTCCGGCTGACCGTCTCGACGGCCATCGTGAGGTGCGCGGCCAGGTCCCGCACGGTCCAGTCGCCGAGCCGGGTGGGGGCGGCGAGCTGGTCGGGGGTGAGAGCGAGTACGGCGTCTCGTACGTTCCCGAACTGGGCGAGCACGGCCGCACGGATCTTGGCTGGGTCATAGGCGCGGGGGCGCTTCTTGGCCGGTGGCATGGGGGTCAGCCTAGGTGTGCTGCGCTGTCGTCGCGGGTGCCTCGAACGTCTCGCGGTTACGGGGGACGCCGATTCCGCGCCACGTGAAGGGGATGCCCCGGGCGGTGTCCGGGTCCGGGCCGTCCATCAGCTGGAAGTGCAGGTGGGGCTCGGTGGAGTTGCCCGAGTTGCCGCAGCCGGCGAGCGGCTGCCCGGCCCGCAGCCGGTCGCCCTCACGGACGGCGAGGGAGCCGCGTCGCAGGTGGGCGTACATCGCGTAGGTGCCGTCGCCCAGATCCAGCACGACGTGGTTGCCGACGATCCGGCCGACTCCGGACAGCTCGCCCACCGTCGCCTCGGCGAACATCAGGTACAGCAGCGCGGGCAGCGACGTACGGCTGAGGTGGTCGCGGTACCGGTCGGTGGCCCGTACGACCGTGCCGTCGGCCACCGCGAGGAGCGGGGCGCCGAAGGCCGGGTAGGCGCTGCTGCGGCGGGCGAGGGGCCACAGCGGGCGAAAGCCCGGGCGGGCGCCCGGCTCGGGCTCGGCGACGATGTCGATGGCGTAGTGGGTTGTCGTCCGGTGGGTTGTCGTCCGGTGGGTTGTCGTCCGGTGGGTTGTGGTTCAGGTCAGGCCCGCGGAGAGCGCCACGAGCAGCGGTACGACCCGGCCCGGCGGTACCTCGTGGCGGCCTCGGCCGCTCGTGTGCAGCCAGCCCGCGGCGGTGAGTTGGCGCAGGTGGTGGTAGATCTGGCCGGTGGTGCCGAGCTCGTCCAGTTCGGCGAGTTCGGCGGCGGTGCGGCGGCCGCCGAGGATCTCGCGGAGCAGGCGCAGCCGGACGGGGTGCCCGAGCGCCGCGAACGACTCGGCGGCGCTGGTCCAGTCGTCGTCCAGCAGGCCCGCGGTCAGCGCGGTGTGCTGCCAGTCGTACCGCTCGCCGGTCGGCAGCCGGACGGCACCGGTGAAAAGGACCCCGCCGTCGGTGGCCCGCAGGGCCGTGAGCTGTTCCTTCAGTCCTTCGAGGGCCCAGAAATCGCCGTCGCCGGCTCGGGGCGCGGTGGCGCTCGCGCCTTCGAGCGCGGCGAGGCGGCGCTCCAACTCGGTGACCCGGGCTTCGAGTTCCATACCTTCAGATTACGGAACTACGTAATTACGTCAATCCATTCCGGGGAACTTCAGGTCCGTGCAACCGCGGCGGGCGGCGACATCGGTGACGTAACCCCGGAAGAGCTGCATGAGGTGAGGAGCCGCGCGCCCGGACCACGAGTCGTAGCCGTAGTGGAGGCGCAGGACGTGGACGGCCGGGGAGCCGTGGCACACCGACGAGGCCCACCACAGGCCCGTGTCTTCGTGCCGGCCCGCGGTGCCCGGCTCGATCGGGGTGCCGGTGGCCTTGGCGGAGCCGGTGTCGCCGACGAAGACGTCCGGGGTGTCCTGGTCGTAGAAGGTCTGGACGTCGGCCCACCACGCCTCGTCGGCGTCACCGGTGGGCGCGTCACCGTCGTCGATGCCCTCGGTGCCGGCGTAGGCCGCGTCGAACAGGGTGCGGGCCCGGTCGGTGGACAGCCGCAGTGCGCAGCGCTCACGCCAGGCGTGCGCGCCGGCCGGGGCGCCCATCGCCTCGTCCGGGAGCCAGAGTTGCTCGTTCGGGGACCACTGAGTGCGGGCGTACCAGGCGCAGGTGCCGTCGGCCCGTCCGGCGGCGGTGAACTTCGGGACCGGCGGTAGGTCGGTGGCGCGTTCGGGCAGGCGGTCGGAGCAGCCGAGGCGGTCGGCGAGGCGGTTGGCCGCGGTGACGGCGACGGTGGCCATGCGGTCGCGGTCGGCGGAGGTGGCCGGCTTCGGGTAGTACGGCGGCATACCGGTGTAGGCCGCCGAGGCGGTGACCTCTATCCGCTCCGCCGCCCTGCCCCGGTAGCTACCGTCGGGGCAGTTCAGCCGCACGGTGGCCTGGCTCGGCCCGGCGAGGCCCGACACCCCGTCCCCGATGGGCACGTCGGCACGGGCGAACCGCTCGGCGAGCTCGGAGCCCGGTTCGGAGACGATCACGTCACGACCGCTGCCGGGACCCGCGTCGACCAGTGCCTGGAAGAGGAGGGCGCCGTGGGCGTCGCCGTCCTCGCCCGCGTTCTGTATCAGGCAGTCGGACGGAAGAGCGTCCAGGTCGAGGGAGGCACGGTCGCGCAGGACCGTACTGGCGTGGTCCATGCCGCGCACCTCGCCGACCGGTACGAGGTCCGCGCACCCGGCGCCCACCGCGCGATACGTCCGCCACTCGTCCCACAGCACCGGCCCGCTCCACCCGGCGCCGGCGACAGCGACCAGGCACAGCAACACGTTGACGTACTTCCGCACCCGCACCCGCACCCGCTCCCCCATTGCCCCCACCACCGCGCACTGCCGAAATTAACAGCCACCACTGACAACAGCGTGAAGGCCCCGTCCGGCTCCTGGAACCAGGAACCGGACGGGGCCTTGCCTTCACGTCACTACGCGAGCAGCGCCGGGATCGTCCGCTCGTGAACCTCGCGCAGCTCCTCCAGCGACAGCTCGAACTCGCCCTGGAGCTCGACCGTCTCGCCGTCCACGACACCGATGCGGGTGACGGGCAGGCCGCGCGCGCCGCACATGTCGTTGAAGCGGAGCTCCTCCGAGCGCGGGACGGCGACAACCGCGCGGCCCGCCGACTCCGAGAAGAGGAACGTGAACGCGTCGAGCCCGTCCGGTACGACCAGACGCGCGCCCTTGCCACCGAGCAGCGCCGACTCGACCACGGCCTGGATCAGGCCGCCGTCGGACAGGTCGTGCGCGGAGTCGATCATGCCGTCGCGGGAGGCGGAGATCAGGATCTCGCCGAGCAGGCGCTCCCGCTCCAGGTCGACCTTCGGCGGCAGCCCGCCGAGGTGGTCGTGCACGACCTGCGACCAGGCCGAACCGCCGAACTCCTCACGCGTGTCGCCGAGGAGGTAGAGCAGCTGCCCCTCCTCCTGGAAGGCGACCGGCGTACGGCGGGCCACGTCGTCGATGACGCCCAGGACCGCCACCACCGGGGTGGGGTGGATGGCCACCTCGCCCGTCTGGTTGTAGAGGGAGACGTTGCCGCCGGTCACCGGGGTGCCGAGCTGCTGGCAGGCGTCCGCGAGACCACGGATGGCCTCCGCGAACTGCCACATGACCGCAGGGTCCTCGGGTGAACCGAAGTTCAGGCAGTCGGAGACGGCGAGCGGCTTGGCGCCGGTCGTGGCGACGTTCCGGTACGCCTCGGACAGCGCCAGCTGCGCGCCCGCGTACGGGTCCAGCTTCGCGTAGCGGCCGTTGCCGTCCGTCGCGATGGCGACGCCGAGGCCGGTCTCCTCGTCGATGCGGATCATGCCCGAGTCCTCGGGCTGGGCCAGCACCGTGTTGCCCTGCACGAAGTGGTCGTACTGAGAGGTGATCCAGGACTTGGAGGCCTGGTTCGGGGACGACACCAGCTTCAGGACCTGGTCCTTCAGCTCCTCGCTCGTCTGCGGGCGCGGCAGCTTGTTCGCGTCGTCCGCCTGGAGCGCGTCCTGCCAGGACGGGCGGGCGTAGGGACGCTCGTAGACCGGGCCGTCGTGGGCGACGGTGCGCGGGTCGACGTCGACGATCTTGCCGCCGTGCCAGTAGATCTCCAGGCGGTCGCCGTCGGTCACCTCACCGATGACGGTGGCGATGACGTCCCACTTGTCGCAGATCTCCAGGAACCGGTCGACCTTGCCCGGCTCGACGACCGCGCACATGCGCTCCTGCGACTCGCTCATGAGGATTTCCTCGGGCGAGAGGGTGGAGTCGCGCAGCGGTACGTCGTCCAGGGTGACGCGCATGCCGCCGGAGCCGTTGGACGCCAGCTCGCTGGTGGCGCAGGACAGGCCGGCCGCACCCAGGTCCTGGATGCCGACGACGAGCTTCTCCTGGAACGCCTCCAGGGTGCACTCGATGAGGAGCTTCTCCTGGAAGGGGTCGCCGACCTGGACGGCCGGACGCTTCGACGGCTTGGCGTCGTCGAAGGTCTCCGAGGCGAGGATCGACGCGCCACCGATGCCGTCGCCGCCCGTGCGGGCCCCGTACAGGATGACCTTGTTGCCCGCGCCTGACGCCTTCGCGAGGTGGATGTCCTCGTGCCGCATCACACCGATGGCACCGGCGTTGACCAGAGGGTTGCCCTGGTAGCAGGCGTCGAAGACGACCTCGCCGCCGATGTTGGGCAGGCCCAGGCAGTTGCCGTAGCCGCCGATGCCGGCGACGACACCCGGCAGCACGCGCTTGGTGTCGGGGTGGTCGGCCGCACCGAAACGCAGGGGGTCCACGACCGCGACCGGGCGGGCGCCCATCGCGATGATGTCGCGGACGATGCCGCCGACACCGGTGGCCGCGCCCTGGTAGGGCTCCACGTACGACGGGTGGTTGTGCGACTCGACCTTGAAGGTGACCGCGTAGCCCTGGCCGACGTCCACGACACCGGCGTTCTCGCCGATACCGACCAGCAGGGCGTCGGACTGCGGGGCCTTCTCGCCGAACTGGCGCAGGTGCACCTTCGACGACTTGTACGAGCAGTGCTCGGACCACATGACGGAGTACATGGCGAGCTCGGCACCGGTGGGCCGGCGGCCGAGGATCTCCACGACCCGCTCGTACTCGTCCTTCTTCAGACCGAGTTCGGCCCAGGGCAGCTCGACGTCGGGGGTCGCGGTCGCGTGCTCGACCGTGTCCAGAGGCGTCCGGCTCATGCGTTGACCAGCTTCTTGAGGATCGAGGTGAAGAAGGGGAGGCCGTCGGTACGACCCGTACCGATCAGCGGCTCGACGGCGTGCTCGGGGTGCGGCATGAGGCCCACGACGTTGCCGGCCTCGTTGCTGATGCCGGCGATGTCCCGCAGCGAGCCGTTCGGGTTGAAGTCCACGTAACGGAACGCGACGCGGCCCTCGCCCTCCAGCTTGTCGAGCGTGTACTCGTCGGCGACGTACCGGCCGTCCATGTTCTTCAGCGGGATGTTGATCTCCTGGCCGGCCTTGTAGTCGGTCGTCCAGGCGGTGTCCGCGTTCTCCACCCGCAGCTTCTGGTCGCGGCAGATGAAGTGGAGGTGGTCGTTTCCGAGCATCCCGCCCGGGAGCAGGTGGGCCTCGGTGAGGATCTGGAAGCCGTTGCAGATGCCGAGGACCGGCAGTCCGGCCTTCGCCTGCTCGATGAGGGGCTCCATCACCGGCGAGAAGCGGGCGATGGCACCGGCACGCAGATAGTCGCCGTAGGAGAAACCGCCGCACAGCACCACGGCGTCGACCTGGTGGAGGTCCTTGTCCTTGTGCCACAGGGCGACCGGCTCGGCGCCCGCGAGGCGGATCGCGCGCTGGGTGTCCCGGTCGTCGAGGCTGCCCGGGAAAGTGACGACGCCAATACGAGCGGTCACTTCGCGGCCTCCGCGACTTCCTCCACCTTGACGGTGAAGTCCTCGATCACGGTGTTGGCGAGGAAGGATTCCGCAAGATCGTGGATGCGGGCGAGCGTGGCCTCGTCGACCGGCCCGTCAACTTCCAGTTCGAATCGCTTTCCCTGACGTACGTCCGAGATGCCTTCGAAACCCAGACGCGGCAGTGCGCGCTGCACCGCCTGGCCCTGGGGGTCGAGGATCTCCGGCTTGAGCATGACGTCGACTACGACGCGTGCCACTGGCACTCCCGGTGTTGTGGTGCTGAGCAGGTTCCTGCAGGTGTCTTCAGACTACCCGCACAAAATTTCTACGCGAGTAGAGTTGTAGGAAACTACGTGACGGCTGTCACGATCGGGTATCGGAAGGGCGACTTCACGAAAAGTTCAGGGAAAGATCCCGAATCGATGCACCACGCCTATTGCGCCGGGGACACGCGGGCAGATTTAGTCGGGCTTCACAATGCAATGCCGGGCACTGTACAAATGAATTGGCAATAGCCGATACTTTGCCCAATAACAGGCGGACAGTCGGCATCTCCAGGGCGTCCTGGCACGTCATCGCAGAGATGCCGCACGAAGGGACCGATATTCGTGGCGCAGCGTGTCGTAGTCACTCTCTTTGACGACATCGACGGCTCGGAAGCGGCGGAAACGATCGCCTTCGGACTCGACGGCAAGTCGTACGAGATCGACCTGAACCAGATCAATGCCAAGAAACTGCGTGAGGCACTCGAGCCCTACGTGGAGGCCGGCCGCAAGCGGTCGAGGTCGGGCAAGGCGTACCGGCAGACGGAGGTCGCTCCCGACCCGGCGGCCGTCCGGGCCTGGGCCCAGGCCAACAAGATGGACGTCCCCGCGCGCGGGCGGATCCCCAAGAAGGTCTACGAGGCATTCGCCGCCGCGCAGTGACAGCCGCCGCGGATGCGCCCTCAGGGCCCGTCACCGGGCCCTGAGGGCAACCGACTTGCGCAGCACCCCTCCGGGTCGGCTAGAGTCTGAAGCACGCCGAGGGGCAAGGCCGAAAGGCCCGGTTCCGAAGTACACGCGGGTGTAGTTCAGTAGTAGAACATCCCCCTTCCAGGGGGAAGGCGCAGTGTGCAATTCCTGTCACCCGCTCCGCACCGCCGACCCGACCACTCTCGTGGATCAGGTAGGATGGTGCTCGCGCCGATCGGTGAGAGCCGGTCGGAGGCAATGCGGACGTAGCTCAGTTGGTAGAGCGCAACCTTGCCAAGGTTGAGGTCGCCAGTTCGAACCTGGTCGTCCGCTCCATGAAAAGGACCCCGGTCATTGACCGGGGTCCTTTTCGTGCGCCCTCCGCGTCCGGTGCGGGTGAGCGGTCTTCTGACATTTGTCATGCCGAGTGATGACAGCCCGCACTGCTGCCGGGCCCCTGTCGGCGGAACGCTGAAGGCATGGAAACCGACGAACACGAACACGTGATTGAGGTCACTGACCTGCGGCGTGTGTACGGGGGCGGGTTCGAAGCGGTACGCGGAGTCTCCTTCTCCGTGCGCCGCGGCGAGGTCTTCGCCCTGCTGGGCACCAACGGGGCGGGCAAGACGTCCACGGTGGAGCTGCTGGAGGGGCTCGCGCGGCCGGCCGGTGGGTGGGTCCGGGTCCTCGGCCATGACCCGTACGCCGAGCGGGCCGTCGTACGGCCTCGGACGGGCGTGATGTTGCAGGAGGGCGGCTTTCCGTCCGAGCTGACCGTCGCCGAGACCGCGCGGATGTGGGCGGGGTGCGTGAGCGGGCCGCGGCCCGAGGGGGAGGCGCTCGCGCTGGTCGGGCTGGAGCGCAGGACGGGCGTACGGGTAAAGCAGCTGTCAGGGGGTGAGCGGCGGCGTCTGGACCTCGCGCTCGCGCTCCTCGGCAGGCCCGAGGTGCTGTTCCTGGACGAGCCGACGACCGGGCTGGACGCCGAAGGGCGCCGGGACACCTGGGAGTTGGTGCGCGCGCTGCGTGACGGCGGTACGACCGTGCTGCTGACCACGCACTACCTGGAGGAGGCCGAGGACCTCGCCGACCGGCTCGCCATCCTGCACGAAGGGCGGATCGCGGTCGCGGGGACACCGGCCGAGGTGACCGCCGCGCAGCCGTCCCGGATCTCCTTCGAGCTGCCCGACGGCTACTTCCTGGGGGATCTGCCGCCTCTCGGTGAACTGGGGGTGTGCGGGCACGAGGCCGAGGGGAACGTCGTACGGCTGCGGACGCGGGAGCTGCAGCGGGCGGCCACCGGGGTGCTCGCATGGGC
Organism: Streptomyces sp. Q2; assembly: GCF_056820935.1. Classification (NCBI taxonomy): domain Bacteria; kingdom Bacillati; phylum Actinomycetota; class Actinomycetes; order Kitasatosporales; family Streptomycetaceae; genus Streptomyces; species Streptomyces sp. Q2. The sequence continues at coordinate 53,231 of NZ_JBXEJE010000053.1, forward strand.
CGAGCGGGCCGGGGTCGAGCTGCGCCGCCTCGATGTGCGGTCGGCATCGCTGGAGGAGGCGTTCCTGGGGATTGCCCGGGCGGCGTCTCATGAGGGCCGTGAGTCTGTTGAGGAGTACGTGTCATGAGTGGAGCCGTGAGCACTCCGGCAGGGCGCGTCGCGGCGCTCGCGCGGGCCGAGCTGACGCTGTTCGGGCGGAGCAAGGGCATGATCGTCACGGCGGTGTTCGTGCCGCTGGTGCTGCCGGTCAGCGTGCGGTCGGTGGCCGAGGACATGGACCTCGAGGGGTCCGGTCTCAGCGTCGGGCTGGTGCTGCTGCCCGGGGCCATCGGCTTCTCGCTGCTGTTCGCCGTGTACTCGGCGCTCGTGGGCGTCTTCGTCGGGCGGCGCGAGGAACTCGTCCTCAAGCGGCTGCGGACCGGCGAGCCGCGGGACCGGGAGATCCTCGCCGGGGCCGCGCTGCCGGCCGTCGCGACGGGGCTGGTGCAGTGCCTGGTCCTGGCTGCGGGTTGCTCCGTCCTCCTTGACGTACCGGCTCCTGCGGCTCCCCAACTGGCGGCGATCGGAGTCGGGTTGGGGCTGGTGCTGAGTGCGGTGCTGGCTGCTGTGACGGCGGGCCTGACGCGTACCGTGGAGAGCGCGCAGGTCACCTCCATGCCGCTCGTGATGGCCTCGATGGTGGGGTCCGGGGTCACCGTACCGCTGGAGTTGATGCCCGACCGGGTGGCGTCGGTGCTCGAACTGCTGCCGCTGACACCGGTGATCACGCTGGTGCGGGGCGGGTGGACCGGTGAGCTGTCGGTGTACGAGGCGGTAGGGGCCGTGCTGACCGCGCTGGCCTGGACGGTGTTGGGTGTGTTCGCTGTACGGCGGTGGTTCCGGTGGGAGCCCCGACGCTGAGGGACGGGGGCATGGACGTGCGGGGACCGACCAGATGGTGGCGGGGGAAGAGCACGCCGGCGAAGCTGGAGACGTACACGCGGTCGACGTTCCACTCCTTCGCGGCGCTGGAGATCCTGACCGTCGGGCTCACGGGGTTCGGGCAGCTCGAGGCGTGGCTCGCGGGCTCGCTGCTGCTGGTGGTGGGCGTGCACGGGGTGGTGTGCGCGGTGACCGCGTCACGGGCGCTGGACTGGACGCGCGGCCGGCGTGAGCAGCCCGTACGGCTGCTGTGGGCGCTCGGCGCGATCACCGCGGCGGTCGCCTGCGCGGCCCTCGCACTCGCCGAGTACGGGCCGGACGGCGAGAGCGTGGCCGGTGCGGCGGGCGGGGTCTTCGGGGTCGTCCTGATCTTCGGGGTCGGCACGCTCGCGCTCGGCGTCCACAACCGGCGGCGCGTGTACGCACTCGTCGGCGGCTTCGGAGCCGGCGCCGGCGCCGTGTCGCTCGCCCTGGGCTCCCCCGCCGCCGCCGCACTGGTCGCCACGCTGGCCGTGCTGTTCGGCTCCGGGCTCCTCGCCTTCACCTCCATGTTCTCGGTCTGGCTCCTCAACGCCTTCTACGAACTCGACGAGGCCCGCGAGACCCGCGCCCGGCTCGCCGTCGCCGAGGAACGACTGCGGTTCGGGCGTGACCTGCACGACGTCATGGGGCGCAACCTCGCCGTGATCGCCCTCAAGAGCGAGCTCGCCGTGCAGCTGGCGCGGCGCGGGCGGACCGAGGCAGTCGACCAGATGATCGAGGTGCAGCGGATCGCGCAGGAGTCGCAGCGCGAGGTGCGGGATGTCGTACGGGGGTACCGGGAAGCCGACCTCGGCGTCGAACTCGCCGGAGCACACGGAGTGTTGACGGCCGCAGGGATCCGCTGCGAGATCACCGGGGGTGAGCTGACCGGGCTGCCGGCCGAGGTGCAGTCGGCGCTCGCGTGGGCGGTGCGGGAGGCGACGACCAACGTCCTGCGGCACGGGGACGCCGGGTGGTGCGCGGTCGGGGTCAGCGAGCGGGAGGGGCGGGTGGTCCTGACAGTGGAGAACGACGGGGCGTCGGTTCCTTCCGGGACGGACGGGAACGAGGGGGCGTCCGCTCCTTCCGGCGCCGGCGGTTCGGGGCTGGCCGGGCTGCGGGAACGGTTGGCGGCGGTGGAGGGGACGTTGGAGGCGGGGCCGGCCGACGGGGGACTGTTCCGGGTGGTGGCGGAGGTGCCGTTGGTCACGGCAGGTGCCAGTGAGGTCATGGCATGACCTCTCCCGTACGACTCCTCCTCGCCGACGACGAGCACCTCATCCGGGGTGCGCTCGCCGCCCTGCTCTCCCTGGAGGAGGATCTCGTCATCGTGGCCGAGGCGGCGACGGGACCCGAGGCGTTGGCCATGGCCCGTGCGCACATCCCCGATGTCGCCGTACTGGATCTGCAGATGCCCGGCGCGGACGGTGTGAAGGTCGCCACATCTCTGCGGACCGAGCTGCCCGACTGCCGGGTCCTGATCGTGACCAGCCACGGGCGGCCCGGGCATCTGAAGCGGGCCCTCGAGGCGGGCGTGCGGGGATTCGTGCCGAAGACCGTCAGCGCGCAGCGGCTCGCGGAGATCATCCGTACCGTCCACGCGGGGAACCGTTACGTCGACCCGGAGTTGGCGGCCGACGCGATCTCCGCCGGGGACTCACCGCTGACCGCACGGGAGGCGGAGGTCCTTGAGCTCGCCGCCGACGGGGCACCCGTCGCGGAGATCGCCGAGCGGGCCGCGCTGTCGCAGGGGACCGTACGCAACTATCTGTCCTCGGCCGTCTCCAAGCTCGGCGCCGAGAACCGTCACACGGCGGTGCGGCTCGCCCGGGAGCGAGGTTGGGTATAGTTGCTCTCGCGCCACGGCGCAGTGCGGACGTAGCTCAGTTGGTAGAGCGCAACCTTGCCAAGGTTGAGGTCGCCAGTTCGAACCTGGTCGTCCGCTCTCATCGAAGAAGCCCCCGGTTTTCACCGGGGGCTTCTCGCGTGGGAGCTACGACCAGCTCGTGCCCGTCAGACGCTCGTACGCCTCCACGTACTTGGCGCGCGTCGCGGCCACGACCTGCTCGGGCAGCGGCGGCGGAGGCTGCTCGCTCTTGCGGTCCCAGCCGGACTCCGGCGAGGTGAGCCAGTCGCGGACGTACTGCTTGTCGTACGACGGCTGCGCACGCCCCGGCTGCCACTGGTCGGCCGGCCAGAAGCGGGAGGAGTCCGGGGTGAGGACCTCGTCCGCGAGGACCAGGGCCTCCCCCTCGAAGCCGAACTCGAACTTGGTGTCCGCGAGGATGATCCCGCGGTCCCGCGCGATGTCCCGGCCCCGCGTGTAGACGGCGAGGGTGGCCTGGCGCAACTGGGCGGCGGTGTCGGCGCCGACCTGGCGGGCGACCTCCTCGTACGAGACGTTCTCGTCGTGCTCGCCGACCTCGGCCTTGGTGGCCGGGGTGAAGATCGGGGCGGGGAGCTCGCTGCCGTCGACCAGGCCCTCGGGCAGGGCGAGGCCGCAGACCGTGCGGGACTCGTTGTACTCGAGCAGACCCGAACCGGTGAGGTAGCCGCGGGCCACGCACTCCACCGGGACCATCTGGAGGGACTTGCAGATCAGGGTGCGGCCGGCCCAGTCGGCGGGGGCGCCCGCCGGCAGGTCGGTGCTCAGGACGTGGTTGGGCGCCAGGTCGGCGAGCTGGTCGAACCACCACAGGGAGAGCTGGGTGAGGACCCGCCCCTTGTCGGGGATCTCGGTGGGCAGCACCCAGTCGAAGGCCGAGAGGCGGTCGCTGGCGACCATCACGAGGTCGCCCGCCTCGTTCTGGTACAGGTCGCGCACCTTGCCGGTGTGCAGGTGTACCAGGCCCGGAACCTGGAGCGGCTCGGGCTTTTCTACGAATCCGGACACGGTTCCTCCCCGTGGTGATGTCCAAGTGGCTCGATTCTCCCGTATGCCGGGGATCGGTCTTGGTCCGGGGTGTGTGGAGCAGGGCTCAGTCGTGTTTGCAGATGCGGTCCAGAAGGTTTGCTGTGGCGCGCTGGACCCGGGGGTCGACGTGGCCCGGTCGGTCCAGAGACGGTGACCACGCGAACGTCCCGGATGCGAAGACCAGGGCGCCGGAAGGCGCGCGGTAGAGGGAGGTCTCCTGGTGACGGAGGACGCCCTCGCTGTCGGCGTACGGGGAGTGGGCGAGCAGGATGCGGTCGTCGTGCTCGGGCAGCGGGGTGCGCGGGAAGTAGCGGTCGGCCTCGCCCGCGACCAGGCCCTCGATCTCGTCGCCCTCGTGCGCGCCGGTCGCCTCCCACATCCAGTGGTCGGCGTTGCGCACGATCAGCGGGTGGGGCTCGGGTACGCGGCCGGCGTACTGGATGCCGACCACCTGCTGCTCCGGGCGGTCGATCTCGCGCCACAGCACGGGCTTGCCCGGCCCTCGGCGTTTTCTGCAGGTGAGCAGCCGGTCCGGGACGCCGGACGGGGACGGGCCCAACTCCACCTGCCAGTACATGGTGTTGGCGGAGAGGAAGACCAGGCTGGTGCCGTGGTCGCGGGCGCGTTCCACGGTCCGGCGCATGTTCGTCGACCAGTACTCGTCGTGGCCGGGGAAGACCAGGCCCCGGTAGCGGGTGGGGTCGACACGGCCGGCGTGCAGGTCCCGGGCGTCGGCGTAGGCGAGGTCGTAGCCGTAGCGCTCGGCCCAGCGGATGAAGTCGTAGGCGTGGCCCACGTGGAGAGGGAGACCGGCGCCCGCGTACGGGCGGTCGAAGGAGATGGTCGTCGCGGCGTCGGCCTCGCCGAGCAGCCGGCCGTTCTCGTCCCAGGCGTGGTAGAGGCTGGCGCCGGTGCGGCCGTCCTCCGGGTAGAGGTTGTACGCCTGCCAGGTGATGTCGGGAAGCAGGAGGAGCAGGTCGGCCGGGTGGTCGTCGCGGACGGTGAACGGGATGTGGGAGCGGTAGCCGTCGGCGGTGGTCAGGACGGCCACGTACGCGCCGATGCTCCAGTAGCTCGGGATCTGCAGGCGCCAGGACAGCCACCAGTGGTGGCAGGAGACCGTACGGTCCGCGGTCAGCGGCGGGGGCTGGACGATGCCCGACAGGCGGGGGCTGGTGGTGATCTTCGCTGCGCCGTCGCCGCCGTAGTGGCCGATGCGGTAGACGTCGACGGCGAACTCCTGCGGCGGGTCGACGGTGATGTGGAAGTCGACGGCCTCGCCGGTGGCGACCGCACCCGTGGAGATGAAGCCCTTGATCTGGCGGCGGACGTCGTCAGCGGAGCGGGGGCCTCCGGCCGCTCGGGGGGCAGGCACGCGGAGGTTGGGGTCCTTCCGCGTCGGCTGCTGAGGCGCGTCCACGTACCAGGGGACCATCTGACCGGTGTCGTCGAAGTACGTCTCGCTGCCGCGGAGCCAGGGGACGGGGCCCTGGCCGAAGGGGTCCGTCACGGCGTGCGCCAGTGCTCCCGACTCCCACCGGCGGATCTGCTCCGATCCCATGGTGGCTCCCCTCCCTCGCGCCCCCGTGCGCCTGGTCACCTGGGTCACGCGTGTCACCTGTGTCGTGCGGATGTCGGGTCATGTGGCTGTCCTGTGCCGTGGGCCCGTGCCGTGTGCCCGATCGGTCCCAGCACATCACATTACGCACGCAGGCGGTCACTACTCGTTGCGAATTGGCCAGAAGTGGAGTGGGAGGGTCCGGTACGGAGGGGGCGCGGTTCGCGTCGGCCTTCGCCCCGTGTGATGGTTTCGGTCAGGCCGTCGGGCAGCCGTCACACGCCGTCGGTCACAGCGTCGGACACGCCCTCGGACCCGCCGTCGGTCAGCCGAGGCGGACCGGCTTCTCCGGGCGTATCCCCGACTTGACCAGCCACGCCTGCAGCGGGGCGGGGTCGCCGTCCTCCACCAGGCTGAGCACCCGGGGGGCCAGATCCGCCGCCCGTTCACCGTTGACCATGAGGGACGGGCCGTCCAGCCAGTCGAGGCCGGGGGTAGCGCCGGCGGTGTCCATCGCGGCGCAGCACACCATCGCGGTGACGTGGTCGGTGAGCAGCTCGCGGGCGGTCCGGGGTGGCTGCAGGGGGAAGAGGGGCAGCATGCCGTCGTCCCAGAGGGCGGTGTCGGGGCTGCCGGCGCTGCCCTGGCCGGGGGTGGGCGGGCCGCCGGCCGCGGGCGTGTTCGCGGATGCGGATGCCTCTTCGCGGGCGATTTCGGCGCTGAGGCGGGCGGCGAGGGTGGAGCTGCGTTCGGTGCTGGGGAGGTCGTCGTCGGGGTCGGGGTCGGAGGAGGTGGGCTCTGTCGGTCCCGTCGGTCCCGTCGGTCCCGTCGGTCCCGTCGTCCCGGTCGTCCCAGGTGTCCCGGTCGGCCCGGTTGCCCCAGGCATCCCGGTCGGCTCGTGGGGGTGGGGTGCTGCGGGTGGAACGGTTGCGAGTGGGCGAGCCTCGGCGTCCTTTTCAGCCTCGCCGGGAAGGGCGTCCGCGCTGGCCCCCGGGGGTTCCGGGATGTCCGAGGTGTCCGGGGTCTCTGTCGTCTCCCTGTCGCCCGTGGCCGGGCTCAGCGCGGCACCATCCGGGGGGTCGTCCACGTGGCCTTCGGCCTCGGGCGTGGGTGTCGCGGCCGTCGGTTCCGTCAGGTGGTTCATGACGCGGGCCAGGGTCGGGCCGCTGTCGGGTTCCGGCGAGGAGGGGTTGGGGGTGCGGCGTACGCCCAGGGCGTCCAGGACGCGATGGAGACGGGCCGCGTCGGTGCGCCACTTGCGGTCGACGACCTCGTCCGGGTACTCCTGCCAGTCCACCGGGGCCCAGTCCCGGCCGGGCTCGGCGGGGCCGCCGTGGAAGAGGCGGGCGGCGAGCAGTGACGCCGCCTCGTCCACCGTGCCGGGTTCTTCGAGCAGGTCGCAGGCGGGGCGCTCACCCAGGCGGGAGGCGAAGCCCTCGGCCAGCCGGTCACGCCGGGACAGCTCGGTTAGGGCCGCGACGACGCCCGCGTCCAGCCGGGAGGGCCAGCGGCCCATCCGCCAGGCGGGCAGCGCGACCCGGGTCAGCAGCCGGTCCCAGCCGGCGTACGCCAGGCCGACCTGTTCCTGGGCGACGATCCGCAGGCCGTAGTCCACAGCCTGTGCACGCTCGGCAGCCGCGGTGGCGACCCCGCGCTCCATTTCGCCGGCATGGCCGCGGCAGCTGCGCAGCAGCAGACGGGTGACCCAGCCGACGCCCGCGAGCACCGGGCGGACGAGGGCGCTGCGGCCGGGCGCCGAGGTGACGGCCACCGCCGCGTCCAGGCCCCGTACGAAGCGCCGGGCCGCCGCTATGTCCGGATGGGCCGAAGGTCCCGTACCGGCGACGACCGGGGCGAGGACCGCGCGCAGCTCGCCCACGCGCATCCACCACAGGAACGGGGAGCCGATGACCAGGACGGGTGCTGCGGCGGCGCGCCGGTGGGAGCCGCGGACGCCCGCTATCTCGTCGTGGTCCGCGCGCGGGGGCGGGCCGTGGGCCGGGTGGGTGCGGTCCTCCAGCCAGCTGTCGCAGTCCGGGGTGAGCGCTATGGCGGAGGGCACCGGGACGTCGAGACGGTCGGCGAGGTCGCGCACCATGCGGTAGAGGTCGGGGGCCGACTCCTCGGCGATGGGGACCGTCGGACTGACCGCGGGGCGGGCGCGGGCGACGACCAGGGCGACGCCTCCGGCGGCGAGCAGGACGAGGACGGCGGCGGCGGACAGCGTCCACCGCGCGGCGTCCCAGCCGGGGCCCACGAGATGGCCGGTGGAGTCGCCGGCGAGCAGCACGACGGCGACGGCCGCGGGCAGCAGCGCGACGGCCAGCGCCCGGCTGCGGATGCGCAGCACGGCCAGAGCTCGGGAACGCGCTGCCTGCGCGCCCGCCTCCACACCCATACCGGTCATGACCGGACCTCGCCCCCTCCCTGCCGTCCTGCCCGCCCGGCTCTCTGCCCGGCTCTCCTGGCGTTGCTCACTCCCCCACTGTGGCACCGCCCACCGACATCGCAATGCCGGTGGGCCAAGTGCCGGACCGCTTGCGCCGCACCATAGTTGGGGCCCCGGCCCCCGTCAGCCGGATGGGGCATCGGTCACTCGATGGAATGGCTCTGGGGAGAGGTGGATGACGGACCGCAAAGATCAGGCCCCGGATCCTGAGACGGATCCGGGGCCTGCGAGGTTCATCGACGCCCGGGAATTCCAGGGAAATCCGGGGCTTTGCGGCGCTTGGGAGGCTCTCGGGGTCCCGGACTCTCGGACTCCCGGATGCCGGGACTTACGCCCCCGCGACCTTCGCCGCGATGTCCGTACGGTGCTGGGAGCCGTCGAGGTTGACGCGGGCGACAGCCCGGTACGCGCGGTCGCGGGCCTCGGTGAGGTCCTCGCCGACCGCCGTGACGGACAGGACCCGGCCGCCGGCGCTGACGACGGCGTCACCCTCTTGCCGGGTGCCGGCGTGCAGGACGTACGCGTGCGGGGCGTCCTGGGCGGCCACCTCGTCCAGGCCGGTGATCGGGTCGCCGGTGCGCGGCGTGCCGGGGTAGTTGTGCGAGGCGATGACCACGGTGACCGCGGCCTCGTCGCTCCAGCGCAGGGGCGGCAGGTCGGCGAGGTTGCTGGTGGCGGCGGCCATCAGCACGCCGGCGAGCGGGGTCTGCAGCCGGGCGAGCACGACCTGGGTCTCGGGGTCGCCGAAGCGGGCGTTGAACTCGATGACCCGCACTCCGCGAGTGGTGATCGCGAGACCGGCGTACAGCAGCCCCGAGAAGGGAGTGCCGCGGCGGCGCATCTCGTCGACGGTGGGCTGGAGGACGGTCTCCATGACCTCCTCCACCAGCTTCGGGTCGGCCCAGGGCAGCGGGGAGTACGCGCCCATGCCGCCGGTGTTCGGGCCCTCGTCGCCGTCCAGCGCGCGCTTGAAGTCCTGGGCGGGCTGCAGGGGCAGGACCGTCACGCCGTCGGTGATGGCGAAGAGGGAGACCTCGGGGCCGTCGAGGAACTCCTCGATGACCACGCGCTCACAGGCGTTGGCGTGCGCCGCGGCCTCATCGAGGTCGCCGGTCACCACGACGCCCTTGCCGGCGGCCAGCCCGTCGTCCTTGACGACGTACGGAGCGCCGAAGGCGTCGAGAGCCTCGGCGACCTCTTCCGGGTTCGTGCAGACGTAAGAGCGCGCGGTGGGTACCTCGGCTCCCGCCATGACCTCCTTGGCGAAGGCCTTCGAGCCCTCGAGCTGCGCGGCCTCCTTGGAGGGGCCGAAGACGGGGATGCCCGCCTCACGCACGGCGTCGGCGACCCCGGCGACCAGCGGCGCCTCCGGGCCCACGACGACCAGGTCGGCGCCGAGCTCCACGGCCAGCGCCGACACGGCCGCGCCGTCGAGCGCGTCGACCGGGTGCAGTTCGGCGACCTCCGCGATGCCGGCGTTGCCGGGAGCGCAGTACAGCGCGCTGACGTTGGGGTCGAGGGACAGAGAACGGCACAGGGCGTGTTCGCGGGCACCGCTGCCGATGACGAGGACCTTCACGGGGTCAGCCTAACGGGAGGGAGGAGTGGTGGTTTGTGCGGGCTTCCGAACGGATGGAGGGTGGCAAATCGTGCGTTCCTCCAAAGCGATGTCGCTACTCGTGCGAGAACTCCTCCACCACCGTCGCTCCCAGCTCTTTCACGATGAGTTGGTGGCCGGACAGGGCCGACTCGTCGAGGTCGGGGTCGTCGTCCTCCGGGATGTCGTCCTCGGGGGAGACCGGGGGCGGTTCCGGGGCGGACGGCCGGGGAGCGGGGGCGCCGGAGGAAGTGGGCGCCGAGGTGGCCGGCGTGGAGCCGGTGGGCGCGGACTGGGGGGAGGCCGGACGCTGGGGGGCCGTGGCGCCGCCGCCTCCGCTGCCGTAGCCGCCGCCTCCTGAACCGCCGCAGCCGGCGCCGCCTCCGCCGTGGCCCCCGTTGCCCGTGGGTCCGCCGGTGGCCGGGGGGGCCGAGCCGCCCGACGGGTCGACGATCGCCTCGATCTTCCACTGCACGTTGAACTGCTCGGCCAGCGCCTGCTTCAGCACGTCCTCGCTGCCGCTGCCGGAGAAGTTGTCACGGGCCCCGGCGTTGATGAAGCCGAGCTGGAGGGTGGTGCCGTCGAAGCCGGTCACCTGTGCGTTCTGGCTGAGCAGGATCCAGGTGAACCGGCGGCGGTTCTTGACGGCCTCCAGGATGTTCGGCCAGAGCGTGCGGGGGTCGAGACCGCCTGTCGGGGGGGCGTAGGCGGAGGCGGGGGCCGCGGCCTGCGGGGCCGCCTGTGCCGGAGGGGCGGAGGCAGGCGCAGGCGGGCTGCTCTGTGTGGCCGGGGGCTGTCCGCCGCCGGCGGGCGTCGCG
>NZ_JBXEJE010000054.1:0-9602 GCF_056820935.1 Streptomyces sp. Q2
ACCCCTCTCTCCCGAGTCCACCGCCTTCCGTGCCGCCCTCGACGTGATCCGCGCCGTCGAGCCGCGCGTGGCCGACGCCATCGGCCAGGAGGTCGCCGACCAGCGCGAGATGCTCAAGCTGATCGCCTCCGAGAACTACGCCTCCCCGGCCACCCTGCTGGCCATGGGCAACTGGTTCAGCGACAAGTACGCCGAGGGCACCATCGGCCGCCGCTTCTACGCCGGCTGTCGCAACGTCGACACCGTCGAGTCCCTCGCCGCCGAGCACGCGCGCGAGCTGTTCGGCGCCCGTCACGCCTACGTCCAGCCGCACTCCGGCATCGACGCCAACCTCGTCGCCTTCTGGTCGGTCCTCGCCCAGCGCGTCGAGGTCCCCGCCCTGGAGAAGGCCGGTGTCCGCCAGGTCAACGACCTCTCCGACGCCGACTGGGCCGAGCTCCGCCAGGCCTTCGGCAACCAGCGCATGCTCGGCATGTCCCTGGACGCCGGCGGCCACCTCACGCACGGTTTCCGCCCGAACATCTCCGGCAAGATGTTCGACCAGAGCTCCTACGGCACCGACCCCGCCACCGGCCTCCTGGACTACGAGGCCCTGCGCGCCACCGCCCGCGAGTTCAAGCCGCTCATCATCGTCGCCGGCTACTCCGCCTACCCCCGTCTCGTGAACTTCCGGATCATGCGCGAGATCGCCGACGAGGTCGGCGCCACGCTCATGGTGGACATGGCCCACTTCGCCGGTCTCGTCGCCGGCAGGGTCCTCACCGGCGACTTCGACCCGGTCCCGCACGCCCAGATCGTCACCACCACCACCCACAAGTCGCTGCGCGGCCCGCGCGGCGGCATGGTCCTGTGCGACGACTCCCTCAAGGACCAGGTCGACCGCGGTTGCCCGATGGTCCTCGGTGGCCCGCTCCCGCATGTCATGGCTGCCAAGGCCGTCGCCCTCGCCGAAGCGCGTCAGCCCTCCTTCCAGGAGTACGCCCAGCGCATTGTCGACAACTCCCGCGCCCTCGCCGAGGGCCTGATGCGCCGCGGCGCCACCCTCGTCACCGGCGGCACGGACAACCACCTCAACCTGATCGACGTCGCCTCTTCCTACGGCCTCACCGGCCGCCAGGCCGAGGCCGCCCTGCTCGACTCGGGCATCGTCACCAACCGCAACGCCATCCCTGCCGACCCCAACGGTGCCTGGTACACCTCCGGCATCCGCATCGGCACCCCCGCCCTCACCACGCGTGGCCTCGGCACGGCCGAGATGGACGAGGTCGCGGGCCTCATCGACCGCGTCCTCACCTCGACCGAGCCCGGCACCACCAGCAAGGGCGCCCCGTCGAAGGCCCAGCACGTCCTCGACTCGAAGATCTCGGACGAGATCTCCCACCGAGCCACCGACCTCGTTGCGGGCTTCCCGCTGTACCCGGAGATCGACCTCGGCTGACACCTGGCCGACGGACCGGATCGTCCGCGCCGACTGGGAAGCCTCGCTCTCGGGGCCCTGGTCGGCGGCCTTCGCTTCCGATCCCGGTCGTGTGCTCGACCCGGCGCCGCCTAAGCGGTCTCGGTCCGGCGCCGCCTCGGTTCATGGTCTCGGGCCGGCGCCGCCTAAGCGGGTTCGACCCGGCGCCGCCTCGTGTGCGCGGTCTCGGTCCTCGCCTGGGTCGACGGTCCCGGCTCATCGCCCTGTCCGTCGCCCCAGTCCTTGGCCTGGGTCCGTCGCCCGAGTCCTTGGCCCGTCGCCTCGGCTCGGCTCAAAGGTCGATCAACTCCTGTCGTGGTTCCTCCCGCGGCGGTCCGGCACCCGGCCGGGCCGCCGCGCGGCGTATCAGCAGAGTGCTGCCGACCCCGGCCGCGAACCCCGCGGCGAGACCCGGTACCGCCCACCACGCACCGCTCGGCACCGATCCGGGCCCGCCGGCACCGCCCGCGTCCCCAGCCGCCCGCTCACCGGCCGCACCGAGCAGTCCCGCAGAGTTCATCCGCTCGAATACCGAGCGCGGCGCCCGATGCCAGCGGATGTCGTCGTCCGCCACGTCCGGCGCAGCATCCGAGCGCACCCACGGCGTACCGTCCCCGTCCACGAACAACTGGTCCTGCCGCTCCATGGCCACGTCACCCCCCGGCGCCGAATTCGTCTGCGGCCAGCCCCCGACACCCGTCAGCCCCCACACCACGGTGATCCGTACCGGCGGATACCCGCCCTCGTCCCACGCCTGCGACACCCGCTCCGTCCCCGCGTACATCGGCTCCAGCAACTGCCAGAGGCGGGCGAAGTCCGGCTCGCCCGAGCGCACGACCGTCGTCCGGCCCGTGCCGCCCGCGACGACCACCGCCACATCGGGCACGTCCCGGCTCGGCCCCCGAGACGCCGCGTCCGCCGCAGGCATCCCGCACAGAGCCGCCACCACGGACACCGGTACGAAGACCGCGAGCCGCCCACCGGCACGTCTGCCCCGGGCCGTCATTCGGCCCCCCACCCGTCTGCTGCGCAAAGCCATCCGTCCCCCTCCACGTCTCCCCGCCCCCGTCATCCGTAGCCTCATCCGCCCCCGCCCGCCCGTCTCACACGTCCCGTAGCTCCTGCCGCGGCCCTGGCTCCCGTCGCCGTCGGTCCCACCGCATTCGCGGGGTGAAGGGTCGGAGCACCAGCGCCAGGACGGCTCCTGCTGCCACGCCGGGCATCACCCACCACCAGTCGGTGTCCTGCCCGGGCCCGGCTTGCGCGGCCGGTGTGACGGCCGCGTCCGCTACGGAGTCCGCCGCACCGGCGCCGGCGCCGCTCCCCGTCTCGCTCGTCTCCCAAGGTGCCGGGAAGATCGCGGAGGAGCCCTGGCCCGAGGTCTTGCCCATCACGCCCAAGTTCTTGAGCAGGGCGTGCAGTTGGCCGGGGTGTCGGGCGCGGTGCCAGTGGCCGTTCCCCGTTTCGGGGAGGTTCGCCGTCGTGTGTATCCAGACCTCGTCGGCGTCCGGCAACGGGAAGACCCGGTCCAGGCGCCAGGGTGACACGTCGTGTGCCAGCCAGGTGACGTTGATCTGCCGGGCGGCCCTCAGATCGGCCTCGGGCGGCTTGTCGCGGACGCCGGTGCCGGGGGTGCCGAGCAGTTGCTCCAGCTCTGCGTACTCCTTGTCGGAGTGGTACAGCGCCGCCGTCTCCGTGCTCTGCGGCGAGACCACGAGCACGCTTGTGGGTCCGCCGGCCGACGCGGCCGAAGCCCCCCAGAGCATCAGCGCCAACGTCACCACCAACGCCCCTGCCAGCGACGCCAGTTCACGGCCTAGACCGCTCCAGCCGACCACGCTGCCGACCGGGCCCCAGCCCTCGCCCTCGCCCTCGATCCCACTCCCGATCTCGCGCATCGAACCCCCTACAAAGCCGGCCATCCCCGTGCGGCCCGTCCATGGGCCGCGTGTCACTTCTGGTACACCGCCCGACCCGTCGGGGTTCCCACCCCGCCCGCACTATTTCGGAGATTCCTCCGGCGCCCCGTCGAGGGACTGCGCGATCTCCACCGCCCGCCCCTTCGACGCCACCCCCTCCAGCCGCAGCGTCACATGCGCGCCGCCGGAGCCCTCTGAGCCCTCTGAGCCCCCGGAGCCGTCGAGCCCGCCAGAGCCGTCGGAGCCGCCCGAACTGTCGAGCCCGCCCGAGCCGTGCATCCACAGCAGCGTCGGCCCGGCGGTCCGTGTCTCGCGGGTGTGGCGGGAGCCGTCCGCATCCACCAGCCAGAAGCTCAGCAGGTGCGGTCGTGGGAACCACAGGGCCGTGTTCGTCCCCGCGCCGGCGTCCGCGGGGTCCTCGCTCAGCGAGATCCACTCGGGCTGTTCGGGCACGCTCTTGGCGAAGCCGACGTCCAGGCCGGCCGGGTACTGGTCCAAGCGGACCGAGCGCCCCTGCTCCCGCCAGCACAGGCTCACCAGGAACCGTCCCTGCGGCTCGGCGGTCACCGACACGGTGTCCGGCGCGCCCAGCGCCGGAGGAACCAGCGGCTCGAACCCGGCCTCGCGCTCGGCCTGTGCGAGCGACAGTGACTTCCCGCAGCCGGGCACCTCGGCGCCGGGCGACGGCACCGCCGACGGGTCGTACCGCACCTCGACCCCGCCGAAGTCGAACCAGTCGAGGACGGCGGCCCGCACCGGGGGTGTGAGCGCGAGGACCGTCAGCAGGCCGCACAGCGTCGCGGTCAGTGACCGCCACCGCGCCCGCGTCCAGTACCGGGCCGCCCGCAGCCGGTCCCCGGCCCCCGGTGGCTGGGCCACCGGAACGGGGACCTGCTCGGCGAGTATCCGCTCCAGCACCCGCTCGACCATCGACTCGGCCCCGGCCGCACCGGGCGGGTCCAGGGAACGCCCGAGTGCCCGCAGCTCGTCCGGCAGCCGGGCGGCCTCGCCGCGCCGACGCCCTCCGCCCTCGTCGCCGGCGCCGCCCTCACCGCCGTGGGCATTCCGCTTCCGCTCCTCACTCACGCTCATCACCCCCTTCCCGAGCTTCGCGAGCTTCCGGGGCTTCCCGGGCTTCCGCAGGCTGAAAATCCGGCAGCAGTCGGCTCATCTTCCGTAGTGCGCGGTTGAGCCGGGACTTCACCGTCCCCCGGGGCCAGCCCAGGGCCTGGGCCGTCTCGGACTCGTCCATCTCCAGCAGATAGCGGTAGGTGACGACCAGGCGGTGCTCCTCGGTCAGTTTCTCCAGGGCGGCCAGCAGGGCGGCGCGGCGCTCCGTCTCGAGCGTGGCCACCGCGGGGTCCGCCGATTCCGGTATCAGCGGGTCCGCCTCCACGAAGGCCGCCTCACGGCCGGCCAGCGTCCGCTGCCGGGCCGCCGTCCGCACTGTGTTCCTCGTCTCATTGGCCACGATCGACAGCAGCCACGGCTTGAACGACGCGCCGTCCTTGAACCGGCCCAGCGCGCAGTACGCCTTGACGAAGGCCTGCTGCACCACGTCCTCCGCGTCCGCACCCGCCCCGAGCGCGGCGGCCGCCCTGAGCGCGAGGCCCGTATGGGCCCGCACCAGGTCCGCGTACGCCTCCGGGTCTCCGGCGCGTACGCGTGCAATCACCGCGGCCTCATCGACGATGCGGCCCCCCTCCCGCGTCCTCACATTCTTGGTACACCGCTCGGGCCGGATCGGTTCCCACCCGAGTCCCATCTGTTTCCGACCAGTTCCGGATCGGCACCCGGTACCTGAGAGAATGGTGAGCATGGCCTCTGACCGACCCCGCGTGCTCTCCGGAATCCAGCCCACCGCAGGCTCGTTCCACCTCGGCAACTACCTCGGCGCCGTCCGCCAGTGGGTGGCCCTGCAGGAGTCCCACGACGCGTTCTACATGGTCGTCGACCTGCACGCGATCACGACCCCGCAGGACCCCGCGGACCTGCGCGCGAACACCCGCCTGGCCGCCGCCCAGCTCCTCGCGGCCGGTCTCGACCCGGAGCGCTGCACGCTCTTCGTCCAGAGCCACGTCCCCGAGCACGCGCAGCTCGCCTGGGTCATGAACTGCCTCACCGGCTTCGGCGAGGCGTCCCGCATGACGCAGTTCAAGGACAAGTCGGCCAAGCAGGGCGCCGACCGCGCCAGCGTCGGCCTGTTCACGTACCCGGTCCTCCAGGTCGCGGACATCCTGCTGTACCAGGCGCACGAGGTCCCGGTGGGCGAGGACCAGCGCCAGCACATCGAGCTCACCCGTGACCTCGCCGAGCGGTTCAACGGCCGCTTCGGCGCGACCTTCACCGTCCCGAAGCCGTACATCCTCAAGGAGACGGCGAAGATCTACGACCTTCAGGACCCGTCGATCAAGATGAGCAAGTCGGCGTCCACGCCGAAGGGCCTCATCAACCTGCTCGACGAGCCCAAGGCCACCGCCAAGAAGGTCAAGAGCGCGGTCACCGACACCGACACCGTCATCCGCTTCGACCCGCAGAACAAGCCGGGGGTCAGCAACCTGCTCACCATCCACTCGACCCTCACGGGCGAGGGGATCGCGGAACTGGAACAGAAGTACGAAGGCAAGGGCTACGGCGCGCTCAAGACGGACCTGGCCGAGATCATGGTCGAGTTCGTGACGCCGTTCCGCGAGCGCACCCAGCAGTACCTTGACGACCCGGAGACGCTGGACTCGATCCTGGCCAAGGGCGCGGAGAAGGCGCGTGCCGTGGCCGCGGAGACCCTCGCGCAGGCCTATGACCGGGTGGGTTTCCTGCCCGCCAAGCACTGAGGCGTACGACCGCACAGGCGCACCACCGGACAGAGCGCTGCACATCACTACGGTTGCGCCTGCCCACAACACAGCCGTGGCCGTACAGTCGATAGCCGGACGGCTGGGAACGCACCCGAACAGGACGACAGGAGACGACGTGGGGACCGTAACGATCGGCGTGTCGATCGCGGTCCCGGAGCCTCACGGCAGCCTGCTCCAACAGCTGCGCGCGAGCTTCGGCGACGCGGCAGCTCACGGCATTCCCACGCACGTCACCCTGCTGCCGCCGACGGAGATCGACGAGGCCGCGCTGACGGCCGTCGAGGCACATTTGACCGAGGTCGCCGCGGCCGGCCGGCCCTTCCCCATGCGACTGTCGGGCACGGGCACGTTCCGGCCGCTGTCGCCCGTCGTCTACGTTCAGGTGGCCGAGGGCGCCGAGGCGTGCACCTGGCTGCAGAAGCAGGTCCGGGACGCCTCCGGCCCCGTGGCACGCGAACTGCAGTTCCCGTACCACCCGCACGTCACGGTCGCGCACGGCATCGACGACGACGCCATGGACCGCGCCTTCGAGGAGCTGGCCGACTACCGGGCCGAGTGGCCCTGCACCGGCTTCGCGCTCTACGAACAGGGCGCCGACGGCGTGTGGCGCAAGCTGCGTGAGTACGTCTTCGGCGGTCCGGTGGTGCCGCCGCAGCCCGCGCGCGTGGAGCGCGGTTCGCTGCCGACAAGCCAGCTGTAACCACCGTTACAAGTCGCCTGTAACCACCATCACAGGTCCGCTGTAACCACGGTTACAGCGGCAGTCGCCGGAACACCGCCCTCGGTACGTGCCGCAGTGCCGCCATCACCACCCGCAGCGTCCCCGGCACCCACACCGTCTCCGTCCGGCGCCGCAGTCCCAGCTCGATCGCCGTGGCGACCGTCTCCGGCGTCGTCGTGAGAGGTGCCTCCGGCAGGCCCGAGGTCATCTTCGTGCGGACGAATCCGGGGCGTACGACCATCACGTGCACGCCGGTGCCGTGCAGGGCGTCGCCCAGGCCCTGGGTGAAGGCGTCGAGGCCGGCCTTGCTGGAGCCGTAGATGAAGTTGGAGCGGCGGGCGCGCTCGCCGGCCACGGAGGACAGCACCACGAGCGAACCGTGGCCCTGGGTCTGCAGCCCGCGCGCGGCGACCAGCCCCGCCGACACCGCTCCCGTGTAGTTGGTCTGCGCGACGCGCACCGCGCTCGCCGGTTCGCGTTCGTCGTGTGCCTGGTCGCCGAGGATCCCGAAGGCGAGCAGCACCATGTCGACGTCGCCCTCGGCGAAGACCTTGCCGAGCGTCGTCTCGTGGGAGTCGGGATCGAGCGCGTCGAAGGGGACGGTGTGGACCTCGGCCCCGAGGCCGCGCAGGTGGTCCGCGGCCTCCTCCAGGGCGGGCGTGGGGCGTCCCGCCAGCCACACCGTACGGGTGCGGCGGGCGATCAGGCGGCGGGCGGTGGCGAGCGCGATCTCCGACGTGCCGCCGAGGACGAGCAGGGACTGGGGGATGCCGAAGGCGTCCTTCACGACAGCTCCAAGAGGTTGCCCCAGCCGTACGGCTGAAGGGGGTGCGGCGGCCCGGGGGTGGTGTTCACCTGGGGTGGTGTTCGCCTGGGGTGGTTTTCAGATGTCGAGGCGCCGGGACAGATCCGACGTGAAGACCCCACGGGGGTCCAGCTCCGCGCGCAGGGCGCGGAAGTCGGCCAGGCGCGGGTACATCGCGGAGAGCAGTTCGGGGCGCAGGCGGGAGTCCTTGGCGAGGTAGACGCGCCCGTCGGCCGCGGCGACCTCCTCGTCCAGTTCGTCGAGGAAGGCGCCGAGGCCGGGCAGGTGGGCCGGGATGTCCAGGGCCAGGGTCCAGCCGGGTACGGGGAAGGAGAGCCAGCCCGGGTCGGCGTCCCCGAAGCGCTTGAGGACGGCCAGGAAGGACGGGCACCGTCGCTGCGAGATGCGGCGCACGATCCGGCGCACGGCGTCCTCCTGGCCGTGGCCGACGACGAACTGGTACTGCACGAAGCCGCCGCGGCCGTAGATCCGGTTCCAGTGGGGGACGCCGTCCAGTGGGTGGAAGAAGGCGGAGATCTTCTGGAGTTCGCCGGTACGCGCGCGTGGGGCCTTGCGGAACCAGAGCTCGTTGAAGAGCCCCACGGTCGTCCGGCTGAGCAGGCCCTCCGGGAGGAAGGCGGGGGCGGCCGGAAGGCGGGAGGTGCGGAAGGCCAGCGGGTCTCTGCGCGCGCGGGTGCGTTCCGGCAGCGCCTCCAGGGGGGCGTGATCGCCCCGGGTCAGCACCGCGCGGCCCGTCGCCGCGCCGCGCGCCAGAAGGTCGATCCACGCGACGGAGTAGCGGTAGTGGTGGTCGGTGGCCGCCAGCCGGGCCATCAGGTCGTCCAGGTCCCGGGCGCGTTCGGTGTCGACCGACATGAGCGCGGTCTCGACCGGCTGGAGCCGGACCGTCGCGGTGAGGATCACGCCGGTCAGGCCCATGCCGCCGGTCGTCGCGTCGAACAGCGGCGTGCCACGGCCGACCGTGCGGATCTCGCCGTCGGCGGTGAGGAGTTCGAGCGACAGGACGTGCCGGGCGAAGGAGCCCGACACATGGTGGTTCTTGCCGTGGATGTCCGCGCCGATCGCGCCGCCGACGGTGACGTAGCGCGTGCCGGGCGTGACCGGCACGAACCAGCCCAGCGGCAGCAGCACCTGCATCAGCCGGTGCAGGGAGACGCCCGCGTCGCACAGCACGATCCCCTCGGCGGCGTCGATGACGTGGATGCTGTCGAGACCCGTCATGTCGAACACGGACCCACCGGCGTTCTGCGCCGCGTCCCCGTACGCCCGCCCCAGGCCTCTCGGGATGCCCCCGCGGGCCCCGCAGTCCCGCACGGCGGCCGCGGCCTCCTCGTACGTCCGTGGGCGGATCAGACGCGCGGCGGTGGGAGCGGTGCGGCCCCAGCCGGTGACGGAAACGGTGTCGGCAGACATGTCGGTGACCGTATCGCCCCTTAGTAGGCGATTAGTTAGTAAACATTCATCCCATCCCCGAAATGGGTGATTAGTGGGATGTCGCCCTATATTGCCGGAGATCCGACGGCGCCGACGTGAACAGTGAGTCCACATGGACGATCTCGACGACATGGACCACCGCATCCTTTCGGCGCTGAGGGCGTACGGCTGCGACCCCCACGTCGCGAACACCGCGCGCGCCCTGTCCTGGGCCGGCGAGCACGGCGCACCGTGGCTCGTGGCGGGCCTCGCGGGAGCCGCCGTGGACGGCCCGCGCCGCGGCGCCTGGCTGCGCGGCACCGCGCTCACGGCGGGCGCGCATCTCGTCAGCATGGGCGTGAAAAGGGTGGTGGGGGGGGGGGGGGGGGGGGGGGGCCCCCCCCCCCCCCCG
>NZ_JBXEJE010000054.1:9765-38752 GCF_056820935.1 Streptomyces sp. Q2
GCGCCGTCCGCGTCCGGCGCATGTCGAGCCCCTGGTACGCACCGCGGGCCGGCACTCATTCCCCAGTTCCCATGCGACCTCGGCAGCGGCCGCCGCGGTCGCCTTCGGTGCGCTGGGGGCGTACGCCGTCCCGCCGCTGGCCGCCGCGATCTACCTGTCGCGCCTGGTCGTCGCCGTGCACTACCCCTCCGACGTGGCGGCGGGCGCGGCCCTCGGGGCGCTCACGGCGCGCATCGGAGCGCGCTGGATTCCGAGGGGGCGTGCATGACTGAGACCGCGCCGATGACAGGCAGCGCACGCACCCGCGAGACGGTGCTGCTGGAACAGCGCACGCCCGTCCGGAAGCCCGTACCACCCCGCGAGGGCTCCCTTCTGGGAGGGCTCGTGAAGACCGCGCGTCCCCAGCAGTGGGTCAAGAACGTCCTGGTGGTGGCCGCCCCGGCCGCCGCCGGTCAGCTCTTCTCCCGGCACGCCCTCGCCCAACTCGCGCTCGTCTTCACCCTGTTCACTGCCTGCGCCGCCGCCGTCTACCTGATCAACGACGCCCGCGACGCCGCCGCCGACCGCGCCCACCCCACCAAGCGCCGCCGCCCGGTCGCCGCCGGACAGGTCCCCGTACCCGTCGCCTACGCCGTCGCAGGCGCCCTCGGCGTCCTCGCGCCGGTCATCGCGGCCTGGCTGGTCTCACCGGCCGTCTCGGCGCTCCTGACGGCGTACCTGGGCATGCAACTGGCGTACTGCGTCAGCCTCAAGCACGTCCTGGTCATCGACCTCGTCGTCGTCACGACCGGGTTCCTGATGCGGGCGATGGTCGGCGGGCTCGCGCTCGGTATCCCGCTGTCGCGGTGGTTCCTGATCACGACCGGGTTCGGCGCGCTGTTCATGGTGTCGGCAAAGCGCTACTCCGAAGCCGTCCAGATGGCCGGGAAAGCGGGCGCCACGCGCGCGTCGCTGACCGAGTACACCACCGGGTACCTGCGCTTCGTGTGGCAGCTCGCGGCCGGCGTCGCCGTCCTCGGCTACTGCCTGTGGGCCCTGGAGGAGGGCGGCGTCCCGCACACCAGCCTCCTGCCCTGGCGGCAGCTGTCCATGGTCGCGTTCATTCTCGCGATCCTCAGGTACGCCGTCTTCGCCGACCGCGGCACGGCCGGCGAACCCGAGGACGTCGTCCTGCGCGACCGCGCACTCGCCCTCATCGGGCTGGTCTGGGTCGCGATGTACGCCCTCGCGGTGGCCAATTGGTGAGCACGCGCGCGTGGGGAGGCGGAAGTGACCGGCCGGGCACGCGCGCGTGGGCGAGCCGCCGGGAGATCCTCGGCTTCGCCACCGTCGGCCTCCTCGCCTACACCGTCGACCTCGCCCTCTTCACCTACCTGCGCGGCCCGGGCGGGCTCGACCCGCTCACCGCCAAGGTGCTCTCCTTCGTCGCGGGCTGCTCGGTGGCGTACCTGGGCAATGCGCTCGGCACCTACCGGGACGCCCGGCCGAAGGGGCTGCGCCCCTACGCCGTCTTCTTCGCCGTGAACGTCGCCGGCGCCCTCGTGCAGCTCCTGTGTCTCGCCGTCAGCCACTACGGCCTCGGCCTCACCTCGCGGCGCGCCGACACCGTCTCCGGGGCGGGAATCGGGATGGCCCTTGCCACCGTCCTGCGGTTTTGGGGCACCAGGACATTGGTCTTCCGCAACCAGGGCAGAGTCGGCTCATGGACTGGCTGAAAAAACTCCCCGGCGTCGGGCCGCTGGTCGCCCGCATGACCGCCACGCACGCGTGGCGGTCGTACGACCGGCTGGACCGGGTGAAGTGGACTCGGCTTGCCGCCGCGATGACGTTCACCAGCTTCGTGGCGCTCTTCCCGCTGCTCACCGTGGCCGCCTCGATCGCCGCGGCCACGCTCAGCGAGGAGCGCCAGGGCACGCTGGAGGACAAGATCGCCGAGCAGGTGCCCGGCATCTCCGACCAGCTCGACATCGACGGCCTGGTGCAGAACGCGGGCACCGTCGGCCTCATCGCGGCCGCCGTGCTGCTGTTCACCGGCATCGGCTGGGCGGGCTCGACGCGCGAGTGTCTGCGGGCGGTGTGGGAGCTGCCCGACGAGGAGGAGAACCCGGTCCTGCGCAAGGCCAAGGACCTGGGCATCCTGGTCGGCCTCGGCGGAGCCGTCCTGGTCACGCTCGCCACGTCCACCGTGGCCTCCGCCATGGTCGGCTGGATCACCGGCCAACTGGGTATAGACAGGGAGGGCTGGGGCAGCGTCCTGCTGCAGATCGCCGCGTTCCTCGTCGCCGTACTGGCCGACTTCCTGCTGCTCCTCTACGTCCTGACCCTGCTTCCGGGAGTCGAGCCCCCGCGGCGCCGTCTGATCGTGGCCGCGCTGACCGGCGCGGTCGGCTTCGAGCTGCTGAAGCTGCTGCTCAGCGGCTATATGCAGGGCGTGGCCACGAAGAGCATGTACGGCGCGTTCGGCGTCCCCGTCGCCCTGCTGCTGTGGATCAACTTCACGTCGAAACTGGTGCTGTTCTGCGCCGCGTGGACGGCGACGCAGAGCAAGGAGGACGAACCTACGGGCGGGGCCGACGACGTACCAGATCCGGCAGCGGCCAGCGGCGGTTGACCAGGAACCCGGCGCCCGCGAGCAGCACCAGCAGCCCGCCGGTGATCGCGAGCGCGATCCCCATGCCCCCGGAGCCGCCCTCGGTGGTGGCGGACGCCACCGGCTTCGACGAGGCGTCAGCCTCCGTCCCCCCGGCGTTCGCGCCCCCCGCCTGTCCGGAGGCGGTCGCCCCCGGCTGGGCGCTCGCCTGCGCGGCGCTCCTCGGCGGCACCAGCTCACCCACCGGCTCGACCTTGCCGGCCGCCTTGAAGCCCCAGTCGAAGAGCTTGGCGGTCTCCTTGTAGACCTCGTTGTGCTCGTCCTTGCCAGGGTTCATGACGGTGACGAGCAGCACCTTGCCGCCCCGCTCGGCGACGCCGGTGAAGGTGGCGCCGGCGTTGGTGGTGTTGCCGTTCTTGACGCCCGCGATGCCCGGGTAGACGGAGACATCGGAGTCGCCGGTCAGCAGCCGGTTGGTGTTCTGGATCTCGAAGGACCCGCGGCTGATCTTGCCCTTCTTGTTCTTCGTCGTCTTGCCGGGGAACTTCGCCCTGACCGTCGAGCTGTACTCGCGGAAGTCCTTCTTCTGCAGCCCGGAGCGGGCGATCAGGGTCAGGTCGTACGCGGAGGAGACCTGGCCGGGCTCGTCGTAGCCGTCGGGGCTGGCCACCTGCGTGTCGAGGGCCTGGAGCTCGTCGGCGTGCGCGTTCATCTCCGCGACGGTGTTCTTGACGCCGCCGTTCATCTGCGACAGCACGTGCACGGCGTCGTTGCCGGAGCGCAGGAAGACACCGAGCCACAGATCGTGGACCGTGTACGTCTCGCCCTCCTTTATCCCGACCAGGCTGGATCCGGAACCGATGCCGGCCAGGTCCGTGGGGAGGACCTTGTGCTTCTCGGTCTTCGCGAACTTCGGCAGCACCGTGTCGGCGAACAGCATCTTCAGGGTGCTCGCCGGGGGCAGCCGCCAGTGCGCGTTGGCGGCGGCCAGCACGTCACCGGACTCGGCGTCGGCGACGATCCACGAACGCGCGCTCAGGTCCTTGGGCAGCACCGGGACCCCGCTCGCGAGATTGACCTGCGGCCCGGCCTGGCCGAGGCGTTCGCCGCCGACGGTCGACATGTTCGCCGGGGGAGTGACCGACGGGCTCGCGGACGGGCTCGGCGACGGACTCGGGGCCGCCAGGGAGACGGGCGCGGTCAACGCGAACGACGACAGGGCGACGGAGGTGACCAGCAGGGATCGCCTGGCGGTCTTCTTTGGTGCGGGCACGGTCAGGAACGTACATGGCACAGCGCGTGAAGTCCCGTCTGCCTCCCCACCCCGGCCAAGGAACCGGACACCCGGCGGCGATACTGGACGTATGAAGCTCAGCCGCCCCGTCTCCTGGTTCCTGCTCGCCTTCGGGGTGTGGAGCTGGATCATCTGGGTCACTTTCGTCAAAAACCTGATCAAGGACAGCAGTGGGCTCGCGTTCGACGACGGTCACCCGACGGCGTATTTCTGGGTGCACCTGGTGCTCGCCGTCGTCTCCTTCGTATTGGGGACGGTCGTCGGGGGCATCGGGTTGCGCTCGGTGCGCGCATTGCGCCGCACGTCATAACCGACAGGCCTGACAGCCCACAACGGGGGACACGAGACCGTGGTCATACTCTTCGTACTGCTCGCCCTGGCCGTCCTGGTGACGGCCAACTGGTACCTGTACAGACGCCTGTTCCGCGACACGACCCGGGCCCCCGGCCCGGCGCGTCGCGCGGGTGCGGTGCTGGTCGCGGGCGGTTGGGTGCTCACCGTCACGGCCGTCGTGGCCGAGCGCGCCGGCGCGCCGTTCTGGCTCCAGCGCGTCCTGGCCTGGCCCGGCTTCCTGTGGATGGCCCTGTCGATCTACCTGCTGCTGGCCGTGATCGCGGGTGAGGCCGTACGACCGCTGCTGCGACGGTTCCTGGAACGGCGGGCGGGCGCCGAGACGGCCGTACGCCGGCCGGAGCCGGTCCCGGCGGGCGGGGCACCGCTGCCGGAGCCGGAGCACGACGTCGCGCCGGAGACGGACCCGGCCGCCGAGCCCGCGGCCGCCCCGACGCCCCTTCCCTCCCGCCGCCTGTTCGTCTCCCGGGTCGTCGGGGGCACCGCCGCGGCGGCGGCCCTCGGGACCGTCGGCTACGGCACGTACGGCGTCCTGAACGGCCCCACCGTCAAGCGGGTCACCGTCCCGCTGGCCAAGCTCCCGCGCGCGGCGCACGGTTACCGGATCGCCGTGGTCAGCGACATCCACCTGGGCCCGGTGCTCGGGCGCGGATTCGCCCAGAAGGTCGTCGACACGATCAACGGCACCCAGCCCGACCTGATCGCGGTCGTGGGCGACCTGGTCGACGGCAGCGTGAAGGACCTGGGGCCGGCGGCGGCCCCGCTGGCCCAACTGCGGGCGCGCCACGGAAGCTTCTTCGTCACCGGCAACCACGAGTACTTCTCCGGCGCCGAACAGTGGGTCGAGGAGGTACGACGGCTCGGCCTGCGCCCGCTGGAGAACGCCCGCACCGAACTTGCCCACTTCGACCTCGCCGGCGTCAACGACGTGGCGGGCGAGAGCGAGGGCCAGGGCCCCGACTTCGCCAAGGCGCTCGGCGACCGCGACCGGGCACGCGCGTGCGTGCTGCTCGCCCACCAGCCGGTGCAGATCCACGACGCCGTCGAGCACGGCGTCGACCTCCAGCTCTCCGGCCACACCCACGGCGGCCAGCTCTGGCCGGGCAACTTCATCGCCTCGGCCGCGAATCCCACCCTCGCCGGCCTGGAGCGCTACGGCGACACGCAGTTGTACGTCAGCCGGGGCGCGGGCGCGTGGGGCCCGCCGACGCGGGTCGGGGCCCAGTCGGACATCACGGTGATCGAGCTGGCGTCCAAGCTGTGAGGGCCCTGTGAAACATGGCCGAAACCGCTTGCGGTAATGTCTTCTCCAACTCCCCGAATCGCTCTTCCCCCAGGTGAAACACCTGTGCTTAATTGATCCGCGCCGCTAGGACAGTGGCTTGTGCGCTGCGGTCCACAAGGGGCATGGGGAGGGCAAACCGATGCGATCGGTTCGCATGCGGATCATCGCGACGCTGCTGGTGCTGGCAGCCGTCGCAGTGGGTGGCTGGCAGTTGATGCCGTCGCAGGCCGACGCGAAGACCATCAGGGTCGGCACCACGGACGCCGTCACGTCACTCGACCCGGCCGGCGCCTACGACGCCGGATCCTGGGCGCTGTTCAGCAACGTCTTCCAGTCACTGCTGACCTTCGAGCCGGGCGGCGCCCAGCCCGTCCCGGACGCGGCCCGAAGCTGCGCCTTCGTCGGCAGCGGGCTGCGCACCTACCGCTGCGAACTGCGCAAGGACCTCACCTTCCCGAGCGGCCGCAAGATGACCGCCGAGGATGTGAAGTACTCCTTCGAGCGGGTCAAGAAGATCAACTCCGACGTCGGCCCAGCGTCCCTGCTGGGCACCCTGCGCTCGGTCAGCGCGAACGACCTCACCGTCACCTTCCGGCTCTCCTCGGCCGACGCCACCTTCCCGTTCAAGGTGGCCACCGGAGCCGGCGCGATCGTCGACCGCACCCAGTACCCGGCCGACGGCCTGCGCACCGACGCCGGCGCCGACGGCACCGGACCCTACGAGCTGACGGCGTATACGAAGGACAAGAAGGCCGTCCTCAAGCCCAACGAGCGCTACGAGGGCGCCCTCAAGAGCACCGGAAGCCCCGTCGAACTGCGCTACTACGCCGACGCCGCCAAGCTCGACGCAGCCTGGAAGGCGAAGCAGGTCGACGTGGCCACCCGGCAGCTGCCGCCCGAGGTCCTCGCCGGGCTGAACACCAGCGACCCGAACCAGCGCGTGTCCGTGGCCGACAGCTCCGAGACCCGCAACCTGTACCTCGACACCCGCTCCGGATCGCCGCTGCACGACGTCCGGGTCCGGCAGGCCATGGCCTGGCTGATCGACCGCGACCGGCTGGCCGCCACGGTGTACGACGGGACCGTCGACCCGCTCTACTCGCTGATCCCGGCCGGCATCACCGGCCACACGACGTCGTTCTTCGACCTCTACCCCAAGCTGAACAAGGACAAGGCCAAGCAGCTCCTCGCCGAGGCCGGGGTGTCCCTTCCGGTCCGCTTCACCTACGGCTACGCCGAGGGCCGCGGCGCCGCCGCCGAGGAGGCCGCGGAACTCAAGCGGGAGCTGGAGGCGGACGGCCTGTTCAAGGTGACCCTCAAGGGCTACGAGTGGACCGGCTTCCAGAAGCAGTGGGCGTCCGGGAAGCTGGACGCGTACGCCGTCGGCTGGGTGGCCGACTACCCCGACCCGGACACCTTCGGCTCCCCGCTCGTCGGCAGCGACGGCACCATGAACACCGGCTACCGCAGCAAGGCCGTCGACCGGCTGATCCGGACCAGCCAGCGGTACGCCGACCGCACCGAGGCCACCGAGGACTTCCGCGCACTGCAGCAGACCGTTGCCCACGACGTGCCGGTCATCCCGCTGTGGCAGGCCAAGGAGTACGTCGTCAGCAACGAGGACGTCGGCGGTGGCCAGTACCTCTCGGACGGCACCGGGGTGTTCCGCCTCTGGCGTCTCACCTGGATCTGACGCGATCTCGCGCTACCGGCCTTCGCCCGAATGATGCCGGGCGCCCACCCGGCACCGCGCCATGTGACCAAGGTGCGTGCCGGGTGAGGGGCAGAGGTGTTGAGCCGCAACTCCTTCCGGCTGCCCCGGCATCCGGCGTCCGTCGGTCTCGCCCGGCGCCGGGTTTGGGACCACCTGGCCGACTGGGGGCCACGCCCCGGACGACCGGGGGCCGGCCGACGCCATGCCGCTCGGTCCGAGCCGGCCACCGACGTCGTACGCCACGGGCCGCCCCACGAGCGGGAGTTCCCGGTGGCGGTGACCGCCCTCGCCGACGGCTCCTGCCCCATCGAGGTCTCCGACGAGGGCCGGGTAGAGCCCCGGCTGCGCGTGATGGACGAGGTGGGGGAGGCCGGCCGGGGCCTGCATCTGGTGGAGAACATCGCCGCGGCCCCGGGGGTGTGGACCAGGGGTCGGCACGGCCAGACCGGGTGGGCCCTCGTCCTCACCCCCGGCTGAAGCGGAAGGAGTGGGTCACGACCGTACGGCCGCCCCCGCCGGCAGCGTGACCGTCACCGCCAGCCCCTCGCCCGGCGCCGTCCGCACCGTCACCTCGCCGTCGTGGGCCCGCACCACACCCTGCACGATGGCCATGCCGAGTCCGCTGCCCGCGCCCCCGCCTGCCCGGAAGAAGCGGTCGAAGACGCGCGCCGCGTCCTCGGGGCAGAGCCCCGGCCCCTCGTCCGCGACACGCAGCCGTACCACCCCGTCCACGCGCTCCACACCGAGCCGCACCGGCACGCCCGCGGGCGTGTGCGTGCGTACGTTGGCCACCAGGTTCCCGAGCACCTGGCGCAACCCCGACTCGTCGGCGTGCACCAGCAGGGAGCCGTCGGCGTCGACCGTGAGCGGCCGCCCCGGCTGCTGCACCCGCAGATCCTCGGCGGCGTCCCGGACCAGGCGGCTGATGTCGACGTTCCGGAAGCGGAGTTCGGGCCGCTGGTCGAGGCGGGCGAGGGTCAGCAGCTCGTCGACGAGCCGGCCCATGCGGTCGACCTCGCCGTTCATCCGGTCCCAGGCGCGCTTGCGCTGGCCCGGGTCGGTGAGCATGCCCTTGTCGTACAGCTGGAGGTAGCCGCGGATCGCGGACAGCGGGGTGCGCAGCTCGTGCGAGGCGTCGCCGACGAAGCGGCGCAGCTGGGCCGTGCTGCGCTCGCGCGTGCGGTACGCCGACTCCACCTGGTGGAGCATGGAGTTGAGGGCGACGCGGAGTTGTTCGACCTCCAGGGTGGCCTCCCTGCTGGAGGGGACCCGCCGGGTCAGGTCGCCCTCGGCGATCGCCGACGAGGTCTCCACCATGTCCTCCAGCGGCCGCATCCGGCGCCGGACGCTGAACATCGTCAGACAGGCCAGCAGCGCGAGCAGCAGGGTGCCGATGGCGAGGTCGAGCTTGACGGCCTTGGCGACGCCGTGGTGGACGGCGTCGGTGGAGGTGGCGAGCAGGATGAAGGTGCCGTCGGCGAGCCGGGTGGCCGTCGCCCGGTAGGCGGAGCCCTGCACGGTGACGTCGTGCGGCTCGGGATCCTCGGTCAGGGTGCGCGGGTCGCCGACCTCGTCCGCCAGACCGCGTTGGGCGTCGGTCGGCGCGAAGCCGAGGATGCCGACGGCCTCGCCCCGGCTGTCCACGGCGGCGAAGATCGAGTCCGGCGTGGGCTGCTCGTCGCCCTGCTCCGGGTCGAGCCGGTCGCGCACGAAGCCCAGCCCGCTGAGGGAGTCGATCGCGCGCAGGGTGAGCTGTGAACTGCCCAGCGAGTCGCGCGTCTTGGTCAGCTCCGTGTCGACCTGGTCGAGCAGGTAGTACCGCATGCCCATCACGCTCACGGCGGTCGCCGCGACGATGCCGAGGGCGAGCAGCGCCACGTTCGCCAGCGTCAGCTTGCCGCGCAGGGAGTGGACGGAGTGCCTGCGCGAGAGGAACCGGCTCCTCATGCCAGCCCGTATCCCACGCCCCGCCGGGTGGTGATCACCGGCGGGCCCAGGGCTTCGAGTTTGCGCCGCAGATAGCTGATGTAGGTCTCGACGACGGTCGACTCGGGCGGGGTGTGCTCGTACTGCCAGACGTGGCGCAGGAGTTGCTCCTTGGGCACGATCCGGCCGCCGTTGCGCACCAGGAAGCGCAGCAGGGCGTACTCGGTGGGGGTGAGCTCGACGGAGCGGCCCGCGCGGTGCACGGAGTACGTCGTCTCGTCCAGCTCCAGGTCGCCGTAGCGCAGTGGCGGGCGGTGCGGCAGGACGTCGGCGGGGCGGGTGCGGCGCAGCACCGCGGTGATCCGCGCGACGACCTCGTCGATGTTGAACGGCTTGGTGATGTAGTCGTCGCCGAAGCCGAGCGCGCCGACGACCTCGGCGGGCGAGTCGCGCGCGGTGAGGAAGACGAGCGCCAGGTCGGGCCGCTGCTCGCGCAGTTGGCGCCCCAGGGCCCGCCCGTCGCCGTCCGGCAGCATGACGTCGAGCAGCGCGGCGTCGGGCCTGGTGCGCTCCGCGAGCGTGAGCGCCTCGCGGACGGTGCCCGCCGTCATCACCTCGAACCGGTGGTAGCGCAGCGCGATGGCGAGGACGTCCGCGATGCTCTCCTCGTCCTCCACGACCAGCACGGTGCCTGGAACCGTCGTCATGCTCCCCAGTATCGGCGCGGGCACTGACAGCGGGGCCGGTTCCCGCTTTGGAGTTCCTTGAGAGTCACGGGATTCGCATGTCCACGCGCGCGTGCCGCCGCCAATCCTGTTGCCCAGGACCTGGGGGACCGACCGGACTAATGAGGGGGTTTTTGGCGTGGCGACATTGGCACGCTGGTGCTACCGGCACCGGCTGGTGGTCCTGTTGCTGTGGGTGGGGGCGCTGTTCGGCCTGGGCGCGGCGAGTTCGAGCGCGGGCACGAACTACGCGGAGGTCTTCTCCCTGCCCAACACGGACTCCAAGCGCGCGTACGACCTGATGGAGAAGGCCTTCCCGGAGCGTGCGGGCGACACCGACACGGTGGTGTGGAAGGTCGAGGAGGGAACGGTACGGGACGACTCCGTACGGTCCCGAATAGAACCCGCGCTGAAGGAGATCGGCGCGATGAAGGGGGTCGGTGAGGTCACCGACCCGTACGGGGCGCGGGGCGCCGCCCAGATCAGCAAGGACGGGCGGATCGCCTACGCCCAGGTCACCTTCGCCGAACAGGCCAACGCCGTACCCAAGGACCTGGTCCAGGACGTCGTCGACACCGCGCGGGACGCCGGCGGCGACGGCCTCCAGGTCGAGCTCGGCGGCCAGGCCATCACACGCGTGCAGGAACCGCCCACCGGCACCGCCGAGATCGTCGGCATCCTCGCCGCCGCCGTCGTGCTGTTCCTGGCCTTCGGCTCGCTGTTCGCGATGCTGCTGCCGATCCTGATCGCGCTGTTCGGCGTGGGCACCGGCCTGTTCTCCACCCAGCTGATCAGCCACGTCACCAACGTGCCCGAACTGGCCTCCCTGCTCTCCACGCTGATCGGCCTGGGCGTCGGCATCGACTACGCCCTGTTCATCGTCACCCGGCACCGCAAGGGCATTCTGCGCGGCCAGGACCCGGAGGAGGCGGCGGTCAACGCCCTCAACACCTCCGGCCGGGCGGTGCTGTTCGCGGGCGGCACGGTGTGCATCGCGCTCGCCGGGATGCTGGTGACGAACCTGCGCTTCCTGGACGGCGTGGTCATCGGCACCTCGCTGACCGTCGTCCTGAGCGTGCTCGCGGCCGTCACCCTGCTGCCCGCGCTGCTCGGCCTCCTGGGCCACCGGGTGCTCAGCCGCCGCCAGCGGCGCCGGCTCGCCGCACAGGGCCCCGAGGTGGAGCGCGCGAGCGGCCTCGCGGCCCGCTGGTCGGCCACCGTCGAACGCCGCCCGCGCTCGGTCGCCGCGCTGGCGGTCGTCGTGATGGCCGTCCTCGCCCTGCCGCTGCTGTCCCTGCGGCTGGGCACGGTCGACCAGGGCAACGACGACGCGTCGACGACGACCAGGAAGGCGTACGACCTGCTCGCCGAAGGCTTCGGCCCCGGCTTCAACGGCCCGCTCCAGGTGGTCGTGAACGGCGACCCGGGCGACGGCCTGGTCGCGACGATCAAAAAGACGGAGGGCGTCGCCCAGGCGTTCTCGGCGCCTCCCGCGAACGGCGTCACGGTCATCCAGGTCGTCCCCACGACCTCACCGCAGGCCGAGGAGACCGACCGCCTCATCGACACCCTGCGCGACCGGGTGATCCCGGAGGCGGACGTCCAGGCCCACGTCGGCGGCGTGACAGCAGTCTCGAAGGACTTCGCGTCGGTGACGGCGGACCGACTGCCGTACTTCATCGCGACGATCATCGGCCTGGGCTTCGTGCTGCTGCTGATCGCCTTCCGCTCCGTCGTGGTCCCCCTGACGGCCGCCCTGATGAACCTGATCGCGGCGGCGGCCTCCTTCGGCGTCCTGGTCGCGATCTTCCAGTGGGGCTGGGGCCTGGACCTGCTGGGCCTCGGCCAGGAGGGCCCGATCGCCGCCTTCCTGCCGATCATCATGCTGTCCCTGCTCTTCGGCCTCTCCATGGACTACCAGGTGTTCCTGGTCAGCCGGATGCACGAGGAGTGGGTGCACACGAGGGACAACGCGCGAGCGGTCCGCGTGGGCCTGGCGGAGACCAGCCGCGTCATCAACTCGGCGGCTCTGATCATGGTGTGCGTCTTCATGGCGTTCGTGCTGAGCGGCGACTACGGGGCCGCGATGGCGGGCGTGGGGCTGGCCGCCGCGGTCGCTCTCGACGCGTTCATCCTGCGTACGGCCCTGGTGCCGGCCGCGATGCACCTGCTCGGCGACTCCAACTGGTGGCTGCCGGGCTGGCTGGAGAAGAGGCTGCCGCATTTGGCTGTGGAGCCGAAGGAGGAGGCTTCCGCGCAAGCGTCTCCCGCAGAGGGCCCCGCCTCGGTCGTCCACGGCTTCGTCCGTACGGCGGACGGTGAGCCGGTCCCTCAGGCGGCGGTGACGCTGCTGTCGGCGGGCGGACGTCAGCTGGACCGGGTGGTGTCCCTCGCGGACGGCTCGTACATCGTGTCGGTGCCGGGTCCGGGGACGTATCTGCTGGCGACGACGGCTTCGTCGTACGGGTCGCGGGCGCGGCACGTGGAGGTCGGGGACGGGCCGCTGGTGTGTGACGTGGAGCTGGCCGAGGGCGAGGTGGACGCGGTCAACTAGCCTTCGACTGACCGGCTTTGAGGATTTCGTCCACGTCGAGGCTGACCTTGGCGCCGATGGAGTCGGGGAGGGTGACGATCTCGCCGGGGGCGTGGACGCGGTGGTTCGCGTACGTGTTCCCGGCGGGTTCGGTCAGGACGTGGAGGCGCTGGTGCTGGCGGTCGACGATGACGTAGACGGGAATCTTCGCCTGGGCGTATGCGGTGACCTTGCCGCGGAGATCGTTCTGGTAGTTGCTGGACGTGACCTCCAGGACGAGACGGAAGGCGATCGGGTCGTAACAGTTGTTCTCGACGAGGTGATCTTCGATGTCGCCGTCGACCACTGCAAGGTCGGGGATCGCGTAGTCCTCGACACCGGCGGGGAGCCAAAGCCCGACTCCTTCGAGCACTTCCGTTTCGCCGCCGTCCAAGCCTGCGGCGTAGAAAAGTCGCCTCAACCTGGACAGAGCGCGGGCATGAGCGACGTTGGGGGGCGGGGACACGATGATCAGGCCTCCGATGATCTCGACGCGGTACCCCGGAAGGCGGTCCATGATTCGGTTCGCCTCCGCGATCTGCGGACGGTCGCCGTGGGGCCGCTCGACGGATGCTGCGGACATCACGTGCCTCCTGTGGGCCGGTATCGAGAGCATCATCGTAGGCAGTTCGGATACGAGGTGTCCCGTTCGCGCCCCTTCACCCGATCGTGGATCACTCCGCCCGTCCCCTCGCCCCCGCCCCCGGATCCGGCATCATCTTCGTCATCCCCGGCAGGAAGTCCGTGAACAGCTCGTGCACCTCCCGCACCAGCGGCCGCAGCACCCGGAACCGGGCCAGTGACACGCCCCGCGCGGTGAGCCGCGCCCCCCGTTCGGCGAGCCGGTAGCTCCGCTCGCGGCCCTCCGTGCGGTCGAAGATCCAATACAGCACGAGCCCCATCTGGGAGAGCCACATCAACTCGGGGAGAACATCCCGCAGTTCCTCCGGCACCTTGGTCTTCGTCCCGGCGAGCACCTGGCGGTGGACGCTGATGGCCTCCACGCGCGCGTGCTCCGACTCGGGGGAGAAGGGGCTGAGCGGGCTGTCCGGGTCGGCGGCGTTCTTGAAGAACTGCACGGCGAACTCGTGGTACGGGGTCGCGATGTCCAGCCAGACCCTCAGGACGCCCGCGAGCCGCGCCTCCAGGTCGGTCTCCCGGGCCAGGACCTCCCGGACCGCCACCTGGTGCTCGGCGGCGATCCGGTCGTAGAAGCCCTGGATCAGGTGCTCCTTGCCTTCGAAGTAGTAGTACGCGTTGCCCACGGAGACCCCGGCCTCCTTGGCGATGGCCCGCATGGTCGTCTTGTCGTAGCCGCGCTCCTGGAACAGTCGCATCGCCGTCTCCAGGATGAGCGCGCGGGTCTGCTCGGACTTGCTCGGGTTACCGCCCTCGTCGGGGCCGTCGTTGTTCGCAGGCACGGAACGAGAGCCTAACGAGTGGCGCAGGTGCCGCTGTCGCAGGCCGGTGGGCTGTACGTCCATCCCTGGGCGGGGTCGTACACCCACCCGTCCGCGCGGCGGTACACCGTCCCGCCCCACCGGCCGCCGTCGGCCGGCCCCCACCGGCCTTCGCTTCCCCGTCGTCCGCTCCACTGGGCCCCGCGCCACTTGGCCGCGGCGAGCACCGCGCCCTTCGCGAGCCGCGCCCCGGACGCCGTGCTCAGGCGGTGTGCGAGCGGCCGGTGCGCGCGCAGGGCCCACAGGGTGACGATCCAGGCGGCGGTGTCGCGATAGACCTGCCCGGCGTCACCCACGACGGTGATCTCGTCGAGGGTGGCCCGGTGGTCGAGCCCGGGAAACCGCTGCCGGGCCTCGTCGGAGCCGGCGGCGACCATCTCGAGCGGCACCAGCTGCGGCTGCCGTACGAGCCAGTCGCGCAGGAAGGCGCACAGGGAGCACTCGGCGTCGTACAGGACGGTGAGCCGGCGGACCGGGACGCGCTCGGCGCCCCGGTTCTCGGTGGACGTCACGGTGCTCACGCCCGGACCCAGTCCTGCGGTGCGACCGGCGGCACCTGCTCCTGCTCCATCACGCTCCGCCGCCGGATCCGGCTGAGCACGTACACGTTGCCCAGGTGCATGACGCCGAGCACCAGCAGCACCACGCCGAGCTTGGTCGACAGGGCCTCGAAGATGCCGCGGGTGTCCTCGATGGTCCCGTCACCGCTCAGGTAGAGCGCGACGAAGCCCAGGTTGACCAGGTAGAAGCCGACCACCAGGAGGTGGTTGACCGCGTCGGCGAGGCTCTCGTTGCCGCGCAGCACGTCGGACAGGAAGACGCGGCCGTTGCGGCTGAGTGTGCGGGCCACCCAGACGGTCAGCCCGATGCTGACCAGCAGGTAGATGACGTAGGCGATGACGGTGCGGTCCATGCCCCACCCCTTCTTGAACGCGTTCAAAACGCTGACGTCAGCGACTGTAGTCCCGTATTTGAACGTGTTCAACTCACTTGTGGGGCAAGGCTGTGGGATCTGCGTCACGCCCGCCGTGCGAGCTCCGGACGCTTGCTGTAGTCCGTGAACCCGATGACGTTCCCCCACGGATCGGCGACCTCGACGGTCCAGCCGGTGGCGAGCGAGAAGGGCTCGTCGAGCGGGGCGATGCCCGCCCCGGCCAGCTCCTTCGCGGCGCGGCGCGCGTCCGGCACCTCCAGCCACGCGCGCGTGACGGGCCAGGGAGGCGGTCGGTGCCCGAACCCCTCCTCCTCCCTGAGCAGGATCCCGGGCCTCTCACCCCCGACCTTGAGCAGCGCGATCCCGCCCTCGTCGAACCGGAACCCCACCGTGAACCCGGCGCGCTCGTAGAACCCGACGGCCTCGGCGAGGTCCCCGACGGGCAGGAGCAGGTTGTCGAAACCGAGCAGTTCGTACGACTCGTCATCTGACATGCCATCAGATTAGGTGTCGAGGCGCCGCTCACCGGGCGGGCAGACCGCGGGGTCACTCATTGGGCCCAGATGCCGCCCCTTCCGCCGCTACGCTGAAGCGTCGTCAGAGGTGCGGCGCAGGGGGCGTGGATGGTTCCAGGGATCAGGGTCTTCTTCGCGGAGGTGCGCGAGACCTGTGCCGACGTCGCGGAGCGGCTGGGTCTCGAAGGGCCGGGCGAGCGGGAGTCGGACCTCCCCGTCGCCGTCGCGACCTACACCGGCTCCGGCGTGAGTTACGAGGTCGTCCTGGGACTGTGGGACGGCTACGTCGAGATCCACGCCTGCCGCGAGACGCCCTCCACCCTGTGCAAGGTGAGCATCGAGAAGCTGGCCGTCGCCGCGGGCGCCGTCGAGAAACCCGGCGGTGTCTCGTTCGGCGCCCGCAGCCTCCGGCAGTTGAGGAAGTCCCTGACCGGGCAGCTCCGTTACGTCGAACTCGTGCATCCGCTGGTGACCGGTGACGCGGCGGCGGCGGTGGAGCTGATGCGCAGCGCGGACGCGCGGGAGTGGAGCCGGCCGGCCGCGAGGTGAGGCCGGCCCGGTGCCGTGACCGGGGCCGTTGTCAGTGGTGCCTCGTACTGTCGGTGGCATGGGAATCGTGACGTTCGTCGACGAGACGACAAGCGGGAGCCGTAGCGACGGCTGGGCGCTCGAGATCGCCGAGGAGCGGCTCACCGTGCGGGAGTTGATCCGGCGCCGGGTGTTCCAGGAGGTCGCCGAGTACAACGCGCGTACGCCGAAGGTGTTCCAGGGGCTGGTGCAGCCCGAGGACACCGAGCGGGTGCTGAACGGGTACGCGCTGCGGACGCCGCGGCGGATAGACCCGCAGGCCCAGACCGAGCTCGCGCTGAAGGCATTCACGGGCAACGGCTTCCTCGTGCTGGTCGGGGACCGCCAGCTCACGGACCCGGACGAGGAGATCGAGCTGCTGCTCGGCGCCGAGGTCACGTTCCTGAAACTCGTACCGCTGGTCGGAGGATGACATGGCGTACATCCAGACGTACATGGACCTGATCGTGCGGTTGGCCGCCGACGGTGACCCGGGCACGCCCGCCGTCGACATGCTCAAGGCCGCGGTCGCCGGCAAGGGCAACTGGGCCGGTCCCTGGACCGAGGTGCTGGACCGCTTGCGCGAGTTGCCTGCGGACACGCGGAAACTGCTCGCCGACGCCCTCGTGGAGCAATACCACTCCGAACAGGCCGAGCCGGTCGCCCGGCGCAACGCCCTGCCCCTGCTGGGGATCCTGTCCCGAGGCCTGGGCGAAGACCTCCTCTCCACCGACCGGCTGAAGGAACTCGACGAGCTGTCACGGAAGCAGCGCCTCTGGTACGGCTCGCAGTACGAGGCACTCGCCGAGGCCGAGCTGGCGACGGGCCGCCCTCTCGCACCCGCGGTGGTGGCCGTGTTCCGCCGCTCGGCCCTGGACGGGTACGGCTCCAGGTCCCTGTTCCAGCTGGCGGCCAGGCTCACCACCCCGGCCCTCAACGTCGGCGAGGAATGGGCCGAACAGGCCATGCGGGACGCGACCGGCCCCGACTGGCAGGCCCTGCTCACCCACGCCACGACCGCGCGCTCCGCCAAGCCCAGCGCCAACTGGGACAAGCGGGCGGGGGCCCTCATCGGCGCCCTCGGCGCCGACCGGCTCCGTGAGACGGTGCTGCCCTGGCTCGCCCTCGTCGGCCGACCCCGTACCTTTCCACTGGAGCGGGATACGTACGAGCCGGACGTCAACGGCGCCTACGACCCCTACAACGCCAACGCCCTGCGCGGCCTCACTTGGCTCCTCTCCCTCCTGCCGCCGCACCCCGACACCGCGCGCGCCCTCGGCGTCCTCGTCGGGACCTCGCTGAAGAAGGTCGCCGGCCTCGGCCCGCGCAACCCCAAGGTCGCCAACGCCGGCGTCGTCGCGCTCGCCCGCATCGACAGCGAGGCCGCCCTCGCCGAACTCGCC
Organism: Streptomyces sp. Q2; assembly: GCF_056820935.1. Lineage (NCBI taxonomy): Bacteria > Bacillati > Actinomycetota > Actinomycetes > Kitasatosporales > Streptomycetaceae > Streptomyces > Streptomyces sp. Q2. The sequence continues at coordinate 27,102 of NZ_JBXEJE010000054.1, forward strand.
CGCCTCGCCACCCGCGTCACCTACAAGGGCACGCTCAAGCTGCTGAACACCGCCCTGGACGCGCGCGCCGAGGCGATGGGGCTCGGTCGCGAGGAGATCGAGGAACTGGCCGTACCGGCCTACGGCTTGACGGACGTCGGACGCGCGGAGCACCGCTTCGGCGATGTCACCGCCCAGCTGGAAGTCCGCGGCTCGAAGGCCCTGCTGAACTGGCGCAACGCAGCCGGCAAGCCGGTCAAGACCGTGCCCGCGTCCGTCCGGCGCGACCACGCCGACGAGCTCAAGGAACTCAAGGACGCGGCCAAGGACGTCGACAAGATGCTGTCGGCCCAGACCGAGCGCCTGGACCGCCAGTTCCTCGCCCGCCGGGTGTGGCCGTACGGCACCTGGCGCGAGCGCTACCTCGACCACCCCCTGGTCGGCACCCTGGCCCGCCGCCTCCTCTGGACGGTCGACGGCCAGACGGTCGGCTACGCCGGAGGCGAGCTGCGCACCCTCACCGACGACCCCGTCCGTGAGGGCCGCGAGGTCCGGCTCTGGCACCCCGTCGGCCACGACAGCGCCGGGATCGTCGCCTGGCGCGACTGGCTGGAGCGCCATGAGGTCACCCAGCCGTTCAAGCAGGCCCACCGCGAGGTCTACCTCCTCACGGACGCCGAGCGCACCACAGGCACGTACTCGAACCGCTTCGCGGCCCACTTCCTGCGCCAGCACCAGTTCCACTCCCTGGCGGCGGTCCGGGGCTGGCGCAACAAGCTCCGCCTGTGCGTCGACGACGAGGCGCCGCCGGCCACCCGCGAACTGCCGCAGTGGGGCCTGCGCGCCGAGTACTGGATCGAGGGCGACGGCGAGGAGTACGGCACCGACACCACCGACTCCGGCAGCTACCTCCGCCTGCGCACCGACCAGGTCCGCTTCTACCCGATCGACGCGCCGGAGAACTCCGCGCACTGCTACGGCGGCGAGTACCGCATGTGGCTGCGCGACGGCGCGGCCCCGGTGGACCCGCTCCCCCTGGACTCGATCCCGCCCTTGGTCCTCTCCGAAGTCCTGCGCGACGTCGACCTGTTCGTCGGCGTGGCCAGCGTCGGCAACGACCCGACCTGGCAGGACGGCGGCCCCGACGGCCGCTTCCGCGAGTACTGGACGTCGTACGGCTTCGGCGACCTCAACGAGAGCGCCGCGACCCGCCGACTTCTCCTGGACCGCCTCATCCCCCGCCTGGCGATAGCCGACCGCTGCACCCTGGAGGGCCGCTTCCTCCACGTCAAGGGCGAACGCCACACCTACAAGATCCACCTCGGCTCGGGCAACATCCTCATGACCCCGGACGACCGGTACCTGTGCATCGTCCCCAAGTCCAACGGGGCCGCCCCGCAGGCCGGTTACCTGCCCTACGAGGGGGACCGGATGCTGGCGGTGATCCTGAGCAAGGCGATGATGCTGGCGGCCGACACGAAGATCACGGATCCGACGATCCTGAGTCAGCTGTGAGGGGCGGGCTGACCGTTCGAGGGCCTTCGGGTCGGTCGCCCGACGGCCCCCGAACGGGAGCGGGGAGCTCCTCGGCTCACCCGATGGCGGTTCGTGTCGCCCAGTAACTCGCCTTGGAGATGATCTCCGTGCCGGACCCCGACAAGGCGGTCTTGCTGCCCGGGTGGAAACGTACGGAGCCGTCGGCGCGCACGGCCCATATGTCGGGGACGGAGTCGCCGTTGGCGTCCGGTGTGCCCATCAGCAGCGGGATGGCGTCACTGCCCCAGCCGGAGGCGCCGTACTCGGTGTCCACGCCCCCCGCGGAGTTGGCGGCGGACCCGAAGGAGTTCAGGTCGGTTCCGCCACTGCTCGCGGCGATGCCCCTGCGCAGCAGGAGCCGTCCGGACGAGTCTGTGCGGTAGACCATGTCGGCGACGCCGTCACCACTGACGTCCATGACGGTCACCAGATCCCGGTCGGTCCAGGCCGAGGCGGACAGGCGGATCGCCTGATCGACCGTCGCCCCGTGGTAGCCGGTCAGCGCCCACAACTCGTCGCCGACGGTGGCGAGGAAGTCGGTGCGGCCGTCGCCGGTGATGTCGCCCGCGGCGACGATCTGGGTGAGAGCGGAGGGGCTGGGTGCGCCCGTCGGCAGCAGGATCTCCTGGCGGCGGTCGATGTTGACGGCACCGTAGCCGTCACCCGGATACACCCAGAGCCTGCCCCCGACCCGGGCGACGAGGTCCTGGAGGCCGTCGCCGCCGTAGATGTCTCCGTTGTGGGTGATCAGCGCGTCCTTGAAGTGGCCGCCTGGCGCACTGACATAGGGAGGCAGATCATCCCCGTTGGGATCCTTGTCGGGGTTGGCGCGGTAGGCGCCCGACATCGCGTACTGGAGGTCGCCGGTGCCCTTCTCCAGGTCGTTGATGGTGGCATGGGAGGGATACAGGACGAGGTTGCCGGCCTCGGTGACCACCATCATGTCGGGCAGCTGGTCACCCGTGAAGTCGCCGGCCTTGTCGGCCTGGTCGCGCGGGGTGACGTAGAAGAAGTACTTGGTCGGTTCGGAGACGTTGTCCGAGCTGTCGACGGCACGGACGTAGAGCACGTTGGGCCCGGCGGCCGGTGGCTTGGCGTTGCCGATGGTGCCAGTGACGCTGGTGGCCGCGCCGTTGGTGCGGGCAAGGCTGCCCGTGTAGGTGGGCGAGTTGTAGCCGTACGACCGTTACGCCTACCCGGCCTCCATCGAGTACGGCATGCGCCCGGCCGGCCTGACCAAGCCGTCGGCGACCGTGGAGTTCGGGACCAAGCAGCGCTGCCTCAAGTCGGACACGGCGTGCACCGCGGCCAACTTCGCCAAGACCGACGACCCAGGCGCCTACCGCCCCTGGTGGGACACCCCCGGCAACCTCAACTGCAAGTCCACGTCCAAGCTCTGCCCGCCGTTCCCCTCCTTCTGGACGCAGCTGCGCCTGGACACGGTGACGACGAAGGCGGCCCGCGCCGGGCAGACCGGTCTCGGCCCGGTCGACAAGTACACGCTGCGCCAGTCCTTCCCGGAGGACTGGTACGACAGCGCCCCCGGCCTGTGGCTCAACTCGATCACCCGCACCGGCTACGCGCCCGGTGACACCACCGGCACCCTCCAGTCCAAGGACGGCATCAGTTTCGCGCACTACACGGTGGGCGCCACCTCACCCCTGCGCACCCGCCTGAAGGACCGCCAACTGCCCAACCTCGTCCTGACCGGCAAGAGTGACCAGCGCCCCGGCTTCACCCGCCCCCGCATCGGCACCGTCTCCACCGAGTACGGCGGCGACATCGAGGTCGAGTACACCGGCGGCTGCGCCACCGAGCCGTCCGAGGACAAGGGCAAGAGCAACGGCACCTGCTACCCGGTGCGCTGGTCGCCGGACGGCGACGAGAAGACCCCGGCGAAGTCGTGGTTCAACAAGTACGTCGTCGCTTCCGTCTCGGAGATCGACAAGGTCACCTCGCACGGCAGGCCGGTCGTCAGCCAGTACGCGTACTCGGACCCGGCCTGGGCCAAGAGCGACGACGAGTTCAGCCGCCCCGCCCTGCGCACCTACAGCGACTGGCGCGGTTACCGAGAGGTCAAGGTCACCAAGGGCAGCAAGTCCACATCCGAGGTGGGGATTCCGCAGACTCAGTCGCAGTCCGCGACGCGGTATTTCCAGGGCGTCGGCGGTGAGGTCAAGGACTCCACCGGCACCTACACACTGCTGTCGGACGACGCCCCGCAGTACGCCGGCATGACCGCCGAGTCCATCACCTACGTCGACTCCGACGGCGCGATCCTCAAGCGCAGCCTGAACTACCCCTGGTCCAAGCAGACCGCGTCCCGCGCCAGGGAGAACGAGGACGCGACGACCGCGGACCCGCTCCTGGCCCACCGCCTCGGCGTCAAGCGGACGGACGAGATCCAGCACGTCGGCACGAGCTGGAGGGCCGTCCGCACCCTCACCACGCCCGACGACACCTACGGCCTCCCGATCCAGGTGGAGACGGCGGTCGTCAAGCCGAGCGGCTCCTCCGAGGTGCTCTCCGACCAGACCTGCACCAAGACGTCGTACCTGCACAACACCACGGCATGGCTGATCGGCCTGCCCAAGGAGCAGCGCACCACGGGCACTTCCTGCGCGGGCTACGACACGGCCGATCCGGCGACCAGGCTCAAGTCGTCGGCGCAGTACACCTACGACAACCTGGCCTACGGCGCGACCCCGACCAAGGGCCAGGTCACCTCGGTGGCCGACATCAACGGGGCGGGCACCGCACACTCCGTCGTCACCGGGACGACGTACGACGAACTCGGCCGCGTACGCACCATCACCAAGCCTGGTGCGGGCGTCACCGAGACGCAGTACACGCCTGCGGAGGGCGGCCCGGTCACGGCGACCAAGACGATCAACGCCCAGGATCGTGCCGTCCTGACCACCTACGACCCGGGGCGTGGCCTTCCGCTCACGGTCACCGACGCCAACAACCGGGTGGCCCGCACCGAGTACGACGCCCTCGGCCGCCTGGTGAAGGGCTGGTCCCCGTCGCGCTCATCCGGTGGCAAGTCGCCGAACGTGATCATCGACTACCAGCCGGCGGTCGCCTCCGCCAGCGAGAACCGTCCGGCCGCGACAGTCGTCGACACGCTCAAGGACGACGGCTCCTACGCCCGTGACATCACCCTCTACGACGGCCTGACACGCGAGGTCCAGAAGCAGACCGAGGCCCACGGTCCCGGCCGGATCATCGTGGACACCGACTACAACGACCAGGGACTGGTCTTCAAGAAGACCGGCGGCTACCTCGCCAAGGGCGACCCGAGCACGGAACTCTTCGCGCCCAGGTCCACGTCGCTGATCCCCATCTCGACCCAGTACCGCTACGACGGCCTGGGGCGCGAGCACCGGGCGTCGGTGTACCACAGCGGGGCGTACAAGTACGAGACGTTCCACTGGTACGACGCGGTCAGCACGAAGGTGAACCCGCCGGGCTCGACGGCCCCGATGACCAGGACGTACTTCGACGCCCTCGGCCGGGTCACCTCCCTCAGGCACTTCACCCAGGACGCCTCCAGCACGACGGCGGGGCGCACCACCACCTACGAGTACGACGCCCGCGGCAACCGCAACAAGGTCACCGACCCGGCCGGCAACGTCTGGTCGTACACCTTCGACGCCCGCGGTCGGCTGACGTCCTCCACGGACCCCGACACCGGCACCACGGACACCTGGTACGACACGGCCGACCGTCCCAACCGGGTCAAGAACGCACGCGCTCAGGAGACCTTCACCGAGTACGACGTCCTCGGCCGCGTCAGGTACGTCCGGCAGGGCTCCGCCACCGCGACTCCGGTCAAGGAGTACAAGTACGACGGTGCCGCCGGCGGCATCGGACAGCCCTCGGAGTCCATCCGCCACACGGACACCGGCGACTACGTCAACCGCGTGACCGGCTACAACGCCGACTCGCAGATCACCGGCAGCGAGACGGTCATCCCGGCCAACGCGATGACGACGGGCCTCTCCGGCACCTACTCCTACGCGTACACCTACACGCCCACGGGCAAGCCGCAGTCGGTCACCCTTCCGGCGAAGGGCGGCCTGGCCCAGGAGAAGGTCGTCACCCGCTACAACAGCGACGGCTTGGCGGAGTCGACGTCCGGCCAGAGCTGGTACACGGCCGACGCCACGTACTCGCCCTACGGCGAGGTCCTGCGCACGGTCTCCGGCTCCCAGCCCTACCGGGTCTGGACGACCAACTTCGTCGACCCCCACACGGGCAGCCTCCAACGCACCGTCGCGGACCGCGAGACGGCGGGCCCGCACCGCATCACCGACAGCTATTACTCCTACGACGCGACGGGCACGATCACCTCCAACACCCGCCAACTCGGCGACGCCACGGGCGCCTGGGACACCCAGTGCTTCACGTACGACGTGATGGGCGAACTGGCGCACGCCTGGACGTCGAAGGTCACCCCGACCGGCACCGGCACCGGCACCGGCTGCAAGTCGGCGAACGGCACGACGTGGGGCCCCCGCACCACGTACGCGGCCTCCTCGGGCCCGGTCACGGACGCCCCGGACGCGGCGGCGGACGCACTGTCCCCCGACGCGTCCCTCACCTCCACGCTCGCCGCGGCGGCCCCGGACGCGAGCACGGTGGCGACCGGCGCGACGGCCTACCGCCAGTCGTACACGTTCGACTGGATCGGCAACCGCGCGTCGATGACCGAGCACGACCCGGCGGACGCGACGAAGAACGTCACCTACAAGTACGGCTACGGCAAGACGGTCACCGGCGACACCATCGCCCAGCCGCACACGATGACGTGGACCACCTCCACCCCGGACGGCAAGGGCAGCGCGTACACGTACGACGCGACGGGCAACACCACGGTCCGCGACCTCTACGACACCACGCAGAACCTGGTCTGGTCACCCGAGAACAAGCTCGACTCGATCACCGACGACGGCACGAAGACGACGTACGTCTACGACGCCGACGGCAACCGCCTGCTGGAGAACTCGGCGACGGGCTCGACCCTGTACCTGGGCGAGACCGAGCTGACGACGAACACGACGGGCACCATCACCCGAGCCTCACGCTCATACGCCCAGGCCGGCGCCCCGTCGGTCGTCCGCACGACGAGCAACAGCGCGACGACCGGCCACAAGCTCAACGTGATGATCGCCGACCACCTGGGCACGGCGAACACGACGGTCGAACTCTCCGGCACCCAGCCGGTGACCCGCCGCGCGTTCAAGCCGTACGGAGAACTGCGCGGACCGAAGCCGGCGAACTGGCCGAACAAGCGCAGCTACTTGGGCGTGGGAATCGACGACGCGGCAACCGGCCTGACGCACATCGGAGCACGCGAGTACGACCAGGGCACAGGCCGTTTCATCTCTGCCGACCCGATCATCGACATCGCGGACCCGCTGCAGATGAACGGGTATTCCTACTCCCGCAACAGCCCCATTTCCACATCCGACCCCGACGGCCTGAAGCCCGTCGGCGTGTGCGAGAACGGGAGCTGCGATCCGAGCACCAAGGAGTGGTTCACCCAGAATGATCAAGGGCACTGGGTGCACCACATGGTGGAGACCGATGTTGTGAGCCGCGATGACGGATCCACCCTGTTCACGTACACATACAGTTCAGGCGGAACCAAGAACAAGGCTCACGTCACGGTCGGCAACTATGGCGTCTACTACGGCATCGCTCCCGTAGGCGAGAACCTGAAAAAGAGGCAAGCGAAAGACCTGTTCGACTTCTTCGTGTTCGACACCGAAGAAGCCGGCGAGTGCGTGGACGACGTGTCCGTGGGCAAATGCGGGGGTCTCGCTGCCGATATTCCCTTCCTCAAGGTCTTCAAGCTGTTGAAGCTTGGGAGGCACGCGGACGAGGCGGCCGACGGCGCGAAGGTGCTCCCCGGATGCAAGTGCTTCCTGGCCGGCACGGACGTCCTCATGGCCGATGGATCAACCAAGGATATTGAGGACGTCCGGCTCGGAGAAGAGGTCCTGGCGACCGATCCGAAGACTGGCGAAACGGTGTCCAGAAAGGTCACCCGCCTCATCCGGACCGAGGGCGACAAGTACTTTAACGAGCTCTCCATCGCCACTGAGAACGGCATCGAGAAGCTCACGGCGACGCACGAGCATCCCTTCTGGTCTCCGTCCGAGCACGACTGGGTCCCGGCCGGGAAGCTCAAGCCGGGTATGACTCTGCGCACGGACGAGGGCGATACGGTCATCGTGACCGGGAACCGGTCGTTCACTAAGCAGGCGCGCACTTACAACCTCACCGTCGATGACCTGCACACGTACTATGTGCTGGCGGGCGAGACGCCGGTCCTGGTTCACAACAGCAACGGCTGTATCCTGCCAACGCCAAGTGTCTCCGATTCAAAGCTTCAGAACTTGGTTAACGATCTCTATAAGGGGACGACCAATCCGGCTCGAACTGGAGACGGTACGACGATGTCGGCGATTCGCGATGAGCTCAGCTCCGGTCAACTCGTGCACGGCCGTAACCACGTAGCTAAGGGGAATCAATACGCTAAGGCGCTGAATAAGTGGATATCGAGGAACCATAGAAACGGCGACCCGAACGACTTGATCGTGGCGAGAAGTCTACTTGCCGACCTTAAGTCAGCCCTCGCAGGGAATTGATGGAGATGAACGAAGAGCAGTTCTTTCATGGTCTCCTGCAGAACTTTCCGCAGCTTGAGAGCTTGCATGCCGAGCATGTGGAGTTCTACGAAGAATTCCTCTCCCACGTCTTCCTCGCGGACGTCGTCCGATGGGCGGTAAGTTTGTTCAGCGAGTCTGGCCAGGGTTTGACTGAGGAGACCATCGGGCTTCGATTGATCAACTTCATCGAGGATGCGTACGTCCGTGGGGATTGTGCAGTCAGGGAATTGATTAAGGTTTCGTTTGTTGAAAACCTGCCCTACCCTGGTCAAGAGGGTTTTCGTATTCATGAAAACCTGACAGGGAATCTCCGCAGGATATTCATGGATCGTTAATCCCCGCGAATGCTCGCGTCGCGAGACGTGGTTGCGTAGAGCGATTTCATCGCAGCCAATTCAGATAGCCTCAGAAAATATGAAGCCCCGCCAGGTGTGTCCTGATGGGGCTTCTGCGTGGGGTGACGGCAGTAGTGAGGACGGCAACATCAGCGGACGAAGGCGGCGCAGGGCGGCGGTTCATCGTCGTCGCCGTTGACCGTCTCTGTGGTCTCCGGGCTGCCGAGGGCGGTGCTGAGGGTGTCGATGGCGTCTCGCTGGAGGAATCGAGTCCAGCGAACGATTGGGCCGCCGCCGCTGGGTGATCGAACGCACCATGTCGTGGCAGTCCGGCTATCGCAGTGTCGGCGGGGCGATGGCGCCGTACGTGCGCTTTCACGTTATGCAGACCTGCCGCCCACCAGATGCCAGGCCTTGCGCTCGACCGGGCGGTAGTGGGACCTCTCATCAGCGTCTCCAACGGCGGCTCTCGGTCATGCCTTCGGCAGGGGGACAGCCATGCCGGGCGGAGGCCAGCGGCCGTCTTGCGGGACCGCGGCACATGCGACGGAGGCCCTACGGGGCGTCTTGCTCAAGGCGCGGTGGCCGGAAGGGCTATATCCGTGTGTTGCTGTCGTTGCACTGTGTTCGGGTCTCAAGGCTGCTATCAGTGCGCGGAGTTGGTGCGGGCTGGCGGTGAGGACTGTCTCCGGTTCGTCGCTCTCGCGGAGAAGGATCGTTCCGGTGGGGGTGGTGGCGAGATAGACACAGGAGGACGCTTCCTCGCTGTATGTGGACTTCTGCCAGCTGAGTTCGGTCATGGCTCGGCCTTCAGGTGTCTTGGGCGATGCGGTGGATGAGTTCGCCTGAGGATTCGGGGTTCAGGGTGGCCTGCTCCATGCGGTCCAGGATGAGTCGGTACTTGGCCAACTGTGCAACGGAGTCGATGAGTTCGCTGCCGTGAGCCGCGTCGAGCTGCGCCGTGTCGAGGGCGGGGACCGGACCGTATGCGTAGTCCAATCCATGGCCGACGGTGGGGAAAGCGGTGCCGTCGAAGGGGATCACCCGGAGGGTGATGTTCGGTTGCTCGCCCATCTTGGCGAGGTGGTCCAACTGGGCGCGGGCCACTTCACGGCCGCCGAACCGCATTCGTAGTGCGGCTTCGTGGATGATTGCCGTGTACTGCAGAGGCTGCTCGCGGTGAAGGACGGCCTGGCGCTTGATGCGATGGGAGATGCGGTACTCAATCTCGTGCGGGCGCAGGGCCGGGACCACTTGGCGGAAAAGGGTCCGCGCGTGTTCCGGGGTCTGGAGCAGGCCGGGGATGTTGATGACCTGGGCGACGCGTAGGGCCACCGCGTGCTGCTCCATTTCCGCGACGTCCAGGAAGCGGGGCGGGAGGGTCTCCCGGTACTCCTCCCACCAGCCCCGTTCTCGATGCCCTGTCATGGCGACGAGCGCGTCGATGAGGGTGTCGTCGGTGCATTCGTAGTTGTGGGCGAGTGTCCGGACGCGCTGTTCGCTGAGGCCGAAGCGGCCCGTCTCGATGTTGCTGATACGGGCCTGGTTGGCGCCGAGCATCTCGCCGGCCTCGCGGGCGGTGAGCCCCGCGCTCTCGCGCAGTTTGCGCAACTCGGCTCCCAGGCGGATCTGGCGCGCCGTAGGGGTCTGCCTTGGCGGCATGTCCTTCCGCTCCCTTGTCTTGCGTCGTATGCGGTCACCCACACGAGTGGAACGTCGCATGCATCCGCAGATTCTGTAGAAACCATTCTACGGATGCCTCTACGGTCAGACCCGAGCCGCTCAACCGACCTGGCCGATAAGCCGGAAGTGCACCACGCCACTCCTCAAGTGCGCGGCACCGCCACCGCCCTGCTGAGTCGTCGAGCAAACCAAGTCCCCCCACGCAGGAGGCGTTCATGGTCACCGTATCCCCGTCGGAATGCGAGACGTCCCCAACTTGGGCATACGCCCTGCAACTGCCCCACGACGCGCGCGCAGCCCGCATCGCCCGTGTCACCCTGCGAGCTGTGCTTGCCGGTCACGGCATGGACCAACTCCAGGACACCGCAGAACTGTTGGCCTCGGAGTTGGTCACCAATGCCTACCGGTATTCGGACGGCCCGGCGGCGCTGCGCGTGCGCGGACTCGGTGGCGACCGGCTGCGGGTGAGCGCTGGGACACCAACCCGCATATTCCGCCCCCGTTCGACCGGCGGTCCCGGCCCCTGTGCCCGGTCCCGGCGGAGGCCGTCGGCGGGCGTGGACTGTTCCTCGTCTGCCATTACGCGGAGAACTGGGGTGGCTATCCGCTGGGCAACGCTCTCTTCGGGCGGGGCGGCAAGCTGCTGTGGTGCGAGGTCGGGCCACCGGCCGTCGGCAACGCGAGGGCGGTCGCGTGATCGGGCTTCCGGCCCGGTCGCCGCACCGGCCCGGCACACTGCTGTCGTGGCCGAGTACGAATAGGTGAGCAGGAAGGCTCCCCTCCCGCTGCCGACGGTGATCCTCAGCAAGGCGATCGCGCTGGCCGGCGAAACAGGATCACGGATGCACTGATCCTCAGTCAGCCGTGAGGGATCGGCTCACATGCTGCTCAGCGACCGAGCGTAGTTGATCTGCCCCATGACCGCGGGGAAGGTGTGGGGACCCAGGGCCGGGAGCATCGTCGAGTGGTGCCGGCCCGCGCTCGTCACGGTGACCTGGATGTAGCCGACGGTCTTCTTCTCCTTCATCAGGAGGAACAACAGGCCGAGGAGGCAGAACACGAAGAAGAGGATGGCCAGCACGATGGCGTGCGGCGGCATCCTCTCCTCCGTGTGCGACATGTCGGTGGCGTTCCACACCGCGCCGGGCAGCGGAAGCGGGCCGGCCGGCGTGACGATCTGGTCGCCCATCACCGTGATGTCCCCGATGGCCAGCACCGGCGCACCGCCCATGGGGACCGGGGCCGCGGGCTGCTGGGGGAAGCCGTACGCCGGCGCCGGGTTGGGGTATCCGTAGCCGGGCACCGCGGGAGGCTGGGCGGGCGGTTGCCCGGGGCCCCACTGGCTGGCTCCGCTCTGGTACGGATTCGGCTCGGTCATGCTGTGGTCCCCCGTTTTCAGCTGTATCTGATCGACTCTGTGGCAGAGGGGCCGGGGGGG
>NZ_JBXEJE010000054.1:38853-59575 GCF_056820935.1 Streptomyces sp. Q2
TATCTGATCGACTCTGTGGCAGAGGGGCCGTTCCTCCCGCCACCGGGAGGAACGGCCCCTCGTACTTTCTCAGACGTCCCGCTGTGTCAGCGAAATCTCCTCAGAAGCGGCGCGTAATAAGCGCCCGCTTCACCTCCTGGATCGCCTTCGTGACCTCGATGCCGCGCGGGCAGGCGTCCGTGCAGTTGAAGGTGGTCCGGCAGCGCCAGACACCGTCACGGTCGTTGAGGATCTCCAGTCGCTGCTCCGCCGCGTCGTCGCGCGAGTCGAAGATGAAGCGGTGGGCGTTGACGATGGCCGCCGGGCCGAAGTACTGGCCGTCGTTCCAGAAGACCGGGCACGAGGACGTGCAGGCCGCGCAGAGGATGCACTTCGTCGTGTCGTCGAAGCGCTCGCGGTCCTCGGCCGTCTGGAAACGCTCGCGCGTGGGCTCGTTCGTCTCCTTCGTGATGAGGAAGGGCATCACGTCGCGGTACGCCTGGAAGAACGGGTCCATGTCGACGACCAGGTCCTTCAGGACCGTCAGGCCCTTTATGGCCTCGACCGTGATCGGCTTCTCGGGGCTGAGGTCCTTGATCAGGGTCTTGCAGGCCAGGCGGTTCTTGCCGTTGATCCGCATGGCGTCCGAGCCGCAGATGCCGTGCGCGCAGGAGCGGCGGAAGGTCAGCGTGCCGTCCAGCTCCCACTTGATCTTGTGGAGGGCGTCGAGGACGCGTTCCTTCGGGTCGATCTCGACCTGGAAGTCTTCCCAGGTCGCTTCCGCCGAGACCTCGGAGTTGAAGCGGCGGATGCGGAAGGTGGCCGTGATGTACGGGGAGTCGGCGAAGCCGGGCTCGGGCGTGCCGGCCGCGTCCGCCTTGTCCAGGGTCGGGGTTGCCATCAGTACTTACGCTCCATCGGCTGGTAGCGGGTCTGGACGACCGGCTTGTAGTCGAGACGGATCGACTCGGTGCCGTCGTCGCCCACCTCGCGGTACGCCATGGTGTGGCGCATGAAGTTGACGTCGTCGCGGTTCGGGTAGTCCTCGCGGTAGTGACCGCCGCGGGACTCCTTGCGGGCCAGGGCGGACACCGCCATGACCTCGGCGAGGTCCAGGAGGTTGCCGAGCTCGACGGCCTCCAGCAGGTCGGTGTTGAACCGCTTGCCCTTGTCCTGGATCGAGACGTTCAGGTAGCGCTCGCGCAGCTCGGCGATCTTCTCGACCGCCGTCTTGATCGTCTGCTCGGTGCGGAACACCATGACATTCGCGTCCATGGTCTCCTGCAGCTCGCGGCGCAGGACCGAGACCCGCTCGGTGCCGGTCGCGTCGCGCAGGCGCTCCACCTGCGAGATCACCAGCTCCGCCGGGTTCTCGGGCAGCTCGACGAAGTCCGCCTTCTGCGAGTACTCGGCGGCCGCGATGCCCGCCCGCTTGCCGAAGACGTTGATGTCCAGCAGCGAGTTGGTGCCGAGGCGGTTCGCGCCGTGGACGGACACGCAGGCGACCTCGCCGGCCGCGTACAGGCCCGGGACGACCGTGGTGTTGTCCGCCAGGACCTCACCCTCGACGTTGGTCGGGATGCCGCCCATGGCGTAGTGCGCGGTGGGCTGGATCGGGATCGGGTCCGTGTACGGCTCGATGCCCAGGTAGGTGCGCGCGAACTCGGTGATGTCCGGGAGCTTGGCGTCCAGCTGCTCCGGCGGGAGGTGGGTGAGGTCGAGGTAGACGTGGTCGCCCTCGGGACCGCAGCCACGGCCTTCGCGGATCTCCGTGTAGATGGAGCGGGACACGACGTCTCGCGACGCCAGGTCCTTCATGACCGGCGCGTACTTCTCCATGAAGCGCTCGCCGTCCTTGTTGCGGAGGATGCCGCCCTCACCGCGGGCGCCCTCCGTCAGCAGGATGCCCATGCGCCAGATGCCGGTCGGGTGGAACTGGAAGAACTCCATGTCCTCCAGGGGGAGGCCGCGACGGTAGACCGCCGCCTGGCCGTCACCGGTCAGCGTGTGCGCGTTCGACGTCACCTTGAAGAACTTGCCGCAGCCGCCGGACGCGTAGATCACGGCCTTCGCCTGGAAGACGTGGATCTCGCCGGTCGCCAGTTCGTAGGCGACGACACCGGCCGACTTCTTGACGCCGTCGACCTCGGTGATCAGCTGGTCCAGGACGTAGAACTCGTTGTAGAACTCCACGCCCTCCTTGACGCAGTTCTGGTACAGCGTCTGGAGGATCATGTGACCGGTGCGGTCGGCCGCGTAGCAGGAGCGGCGGACCGGGGCCTCGCCGTGGTTACGCGAGTGACCGCCGAAGCGGCGCTGGTCGATGGTGCCGTCCGGGGTGCGGTTGAACGGCAGGCCCATCTTCTCCAGGTCGAGGACGGAGTCGATGGCCTCCTTCGCCAGGATCTCGGCGGCGTCCTGGTCGACCAGGTAGTCACCGCCCTTGACCGTGTCGAAGGTGTGCCACTCCCAGTTGTCCTCCTCCACGTTGGCGAGCGCGGCGGCCATGCCGCCCTGCGCGGCGCCCGTGTGGGAGCGGGTGGGGTAGAGCTTGGTCAGCACGGCGGTGCGGCTGCGCTTCGTCGACTCGATCGCGGCGCGCATACCGGCGCCGCCGGCGCCGACGATGACGGTGTCGTACTTGTGGATCTTCATGGGTGGATTACCTCAGCCCCGTGCCTAGCGGATGTTCGGGTCGAAGGTGAAGATCACCAGCGTGCCCAGCAGGATGGTGAACACCGTGGCGGTGTAGAGCAGGCCCTTCAGCCACAGGCGGGTGCCCGCGCGCTCCGCGTAGTCGTTGATGACCGTGCGCAGACCGTTGGCGCCGTGCAGCATCGCGAGCCACAGCATCAGCAGGTCCCAGACCTGCCAGAACGGGGACGCCCAGCGGCCCGCCACGAAGGCGAAGCCGATCTTGGAGACGCCGCCGTCCAGCACCAGCTGGATCAGCAGGTGGCCGATGACCAGGACGACCAGGACGATGCCCGACAGGCGCATGAACAGCCACGCGACCATCTCGAAGTTGCCCCTGGTGGACTTCGGGGTCTTCTTGGTGCGCTGGCGCGGGGCCTCGATGAGAGGGGCCGGGTTGTCGACGCTGTAGAGGGACTCGCCCTCGACGGGGCCGATACCGGACGCGGTCTTCTCGGTGGTGGACATGCGCGTCAGCTCCCGAACAGTTCGCGGTAGGCGTGGCCGAGGACGGGGTAGATCGCCCCGAGCATCAGCACCAGCCACAGGCCGACGACACTCCAGAGCATCTGCTTCTGGTAGCGCGGGCCCTTCGACCAGAAGTCGACGGCGATGACGCGCAGGCCGTTGAGCGCGTGGAAGAGGATGGCGGCGACGAGGCCGTACTCCAGCAGCGCCACGACCGGCGTCTTGTAGGTGGCTACGACCTTGTCGTAGTCCTCGGGGGAGACACGCACGAGGGCGGTGTCCAGCACGTGAACGAACAGGAAGAAGAAGATGAGGACGCCGGTGACTCGGTGAGCCACCCATGACCACATACCTTCCCGGCCGCGGTACAGCGTTCCAGCCGGCACGGAAGAACCCTCCGAAAGCGGGGATTGGGGCCGCGCCGGCTTCTGTGTCGGACGGGCCCGGCCGGGTACGGTCCACCGGCCCCCAGCATCGTAGCGATGTGCTGCCGCTGGGCTGAGCCGGGGCCTGCCGGTGTGATCAAAGTGGCACGCGTATGGGTGAGGGGCGGCGGGTTCTGGGGTGGGGTGTCCTGTTATGTGCCGGGTGCGAGTGCGTTGTGGCTGGTCGCGCAGTTCCCCGCGCCCCTTAGCCAACTCACCAAGCGCCCCCGCGCCAGGCGCCGGAGTTCCTCTGCGGTCACGACGCGTTCCTCTTCCGGATCGTTTGTCAATCGTGACCGGATGCCCGCCAGTACGTGGTCCAGGGCCTCTTCCGGGGGCAGGCCGTCCAGGCAGATGACGAACGCGTGCCCGAATTTCGCCTCGTAGGCGGCATGTGCCGCACTCATCGCGGTGTAGGCGGCCAAGTAGGTGCCCTCCGGCAGCACCGGCAGCGACTCGCCCGCCAGTGCCTCCACCAGATCCGCCGGTGTCAGGTCGTACGCCGCCTCGTCCGACGCCGCGAGGAGGGACTCCAGGTTCGGGTACGGCCGGTGGGTGACGACGCGGGTGGCCCAGCGGAGGCTGCGGAGGCAGGTGAGGAGGGTGGACCGGATCTCGTCGGCGGAAGCGGTGTTGAAGTGCTCCAGCGGGGCAGGCGAGCCGGGCGTGTCCCGGGTCTGCTCGGGCAGCGAGGGTATGGCCACTCGGCCAGGAAGGTGTGTGGGCGTCACGTGGGTTTCGGCAGAAGGTGATGTGAGAGATGTGGCGCCAGGCTATCGAGAGCGGACAACACGTGTCCGACGGATGCCCGAATTTCATCCGAACGGGAGAGTTTAGGAACGTCTGGTGACGCGCCCCTGTTCTCTCAGGGCCTAGCGTGGTGGGTGTGAGTCAGCACAGGCGAAGTCAGCACAGGCGCCGGACAGCGGCGAAGAGCGCGCTGAAGCAGACATGGGTGCTGATCGTCGCGGTGGTGGTCGTGACGGTCGCTGCCGGGGTGAGCCTCGGGCTGCTGGCCGCCGCCGGCGACGGCAGCGAGTCCGCGGGGTCGGCGCAGGGGCGGCCGTCCCAGGGCGCTTCCGCGGGCGAGGCGCCGCCCCCCTCCGAGACCCCGAGTCCCACGCCGACCCGCTCCTACCCGCTGTCGCAGACGCCCCGGACGATCCCCGCCGTCCGCACCCACACCCCCGCCCGCGGTCCCGGCTGGAAGCCGGTCAAGGGCGAGCGGGTCGTGGTCAGCGACAAGGACCTGTCCGACGAGGGGCGGTTGCTCGCCGGTGAGCTGGGGCTGACGTACGCGGGCGAGAAGGACGACGTGCGCGCCGGGGACGTACGGCTGGCGCTCAACGACGACGAGGGCGCGAATCCGGAGTCCTACGCGATGACCGTGCGCGGTGGGCGGGTGACCATCAGCGGATCCGCGGACGCCGGGGTGTTCTACGGCACGCGCACGCTCAAGCAGGAGGTCCATGCCGGGGGCACGGCCCCGGAGGGCGTCGTGCGGGACGAGCCGGCCAAGCCGGTGCGCGGGTTCATGCTGGACATCGCGCGCAAGCACTTCACGGCCGACTGGATCGAGGACCGGGTCCGGGAGCTCGGCGACCTGAAGTTCAACCAGCTGGGGCTGCACTTCTCCGACGACCAGGGGTTCCGGATCGAGTCCGACTCCCACCCGGAGATCGTGTCCGAGGAGCACCTGACCAAGACGCAGGTGAAGCGGATCGTCGCCCTCGCGGCCGCTCGGCACATCACCGTGGTGCCCGAGATCGACTCGCCCGGGCATCTGGGCGCCGTGATCGCCGCGCACCCGGACCTGCAGCTGCGCAACGTGCGGGGCGCGGCGACGCGCGGGGCGGTCGACATCTCCGATCCGGACGCCGCCGAGATCGTCGACGACCTGCTGAACGAGTACGCCGGCCTCTTCCCGGGCGGCCAGTGGCACCTCGGCGGCGACGAGTACCAGGCGCTGGTGGTGGCCGACCCGGAGGCGTCCTATCCGCAGCTCGCCACCGCCGCCAGGCAGGCCTACGGCTCCGGCGCGACCGTCGAGGACCTCACCACCGGCTGGCTCAACGACCGCGCCGACACGGTCCGCGCCCACGACAAGACCCCCCGCGCCTGGAACGACGGCTTCTTCGCCGGTACGTCCGTCCAGGCCGACAAGGACATCCAGGTCGCCTACTGGACGGGCAAGGAGATCGGGGCGCGGCTGCCGATCGCGTATCTGCGCGAGGGGCGCAAGGTCATCAACTACAACGACGAGTTCCTGTACTACGTCCTCGGACAGCCGCTGACCTTCGTGTATCCGACCGGGCAGCGGATCTACGAGCAGTGGACGCCGCTCGTCCTGCGCGGCACCCAGCCGGTGCCCGCGCAGTACGACGACCAGATCCTCGGCGGGTCCTTCGCGGTCTGGTGCGACCTGGCGGACTCGCAGACCGAGGCGCAGGTCGCGGCCGGCATCCGGATGCCGCTCAGGGCGCTGGTCCAGAAGCTGTGGGACCCGGGGCAGCCGGAGCTGTCCTGGCCGCAGTTCAAGGAGCTCGCGGACCGGCTGGGCTGAGTTCGGTCGCTGACCCGGGGCGGATTGTTCCGTCCGGCTGCGAACGGCCGTACGAATGTGGTGTATTCGGGCGGAGCCGTACGGAGAGCAGCCGGGGGGAACCGGAAAATGGGCTACTGGGGGTACTTCGTCGTCGGCCGCGCGGAGCGGCCGCTCGCGGAGCTGGAGGCGTTGGACGGCGTCAAGGGCATGTCCCTGCGGGCGTCGGCGCCGGGTGGGTGGCAGGTGTGGGAGTACGCGAGCGGTGACGGTGACGTCGGGAGCATGAACGGCCTCGCCGTTCAGACGGGCGCGCCCGCGCTCTTCGGGTACGTCATGGACAGCGCGACCGTGGTCGTGGAGGCGGCGGGGCCGGAGAGCGGTGCGTGGACGACGTGTCTGGCCCGGGCGGCGATGGCCACGTATCTCGGGGCCGACCGGGAGGGGCTGACGCTGGAGGACTACTTCCTGGAGCCCCGGGACGCCGCCGAGCGGGCCGTGGCGTGGGCGGCTGAGGCCGGGTGCGAGATCGCCGCCGAGCCGGTGATCGACGTGCTGACCGCCGACCCCGATCCCACCGCGGACGTGTTGGCCGAAAACCTGTTCTTCCGGCTGCTCGACCGGCTCGGGGTGGTGCCCCTGTGACACTCCCGGGTCGTCGCGCGCAGTAAGGGGAAGTGCGGGCTCCGTGAGGGAGGACCGCCTGGCGAGGGAGCGTGGAATGAGCCTGGTGGAACTGATCGCTCAGGCCGACGAGCGCGGACTGGCCGCCAGTGGGTTGGCTTGTTTGGATCGGTGTCTTCCCCTGCTGGGCGGTGACGACGAGGTGCTGAGACCGCTGTGGGCGGGCCTCGCGGACGGCGGTGAGGTCGACGACTGGGCCGCCCGCATCGCGGAGGTGCGCGGCAAACTCGGCGACGGCGGCCCCGGCGACCTCGCCGGTCCCGCCGAGTCACCCGGGGACGAGGCCGTGCTGCTGGCCCGGCGGATGCTCGCCGCCGCGCCGGCCGAGCCGTCCGCCGCCGAGGTGCGGGTGTGGGCCGACGCCTGCTCCGTCGCCTCCCTGCACATCCACCGCCTCCTCGACCCGCTGGCCGACCGGGCGCCCTCGGTCGACGCCCGCCGCGAGGGCCGTACGGAGGGCATGTCGCCCCTCGTCGCGGCGGAGCTGCGCCGCCAGATCGCCGTCCTGGAACTGCTCGCCGAGTACGGCGCGGGAGGCGTACGTCAGGCGCTGGAGGTGTCCACGGAGGGGCGCCGGGTGTTGCGCGCGGTGGTGGCGCGGCGCTCCCGGCGGCGGGCGTGAGGAACGGTTCGGGCGTTCAGGCCGCCTGAGCGTCACCGCTCGCCGCTCACCGCACCAGCCACTTCACCACCGCGTCGCCGTAAAACGCGGTCTGCGCGTAGAACGCGGTCAGGTCGCGGTGCGTGGACTCGAACATGCCCCGCGCCCCGGGTTCCGCTCCCGACCCGCCGTACCTCGGCAGCAGATCCTCGCGGGCGTCCCGCCACAGCGCCTCGAAGTCGGCCGACGTGAGGTAGTCGGCGACCCGGGCGGTCTGGGCGGCCGTCAGCACCAGGAACGGCGGTTCGTCCGGCTCGGTGGCGAAGACCGGGCCGCCGCCGAGGACGACGTGGGTCCGCGGGCCGTCGTCGGTGTGGTGCGGGGGAGCGCCGGCGTAGAGAAGTTCGTGACCGAGGTACCCCTTGTCCAGGACCTCTTCACGACACCGGCCGATCCGATCGCGCACGGTGTCCCAGTCGTCCTCGAACAGCCGTCGCAGCCAGGTCGCGCTGTTGCGCAGGGCCGAGGGCGGCACCGCGCGGAGATGGAAGTACAGGCTCATCAGAGAGAGGAGCGCACGGGAGCGGTGAAGTGTCACACCCGCGCAAACCTCATTCCTGAGCAAGTCCTGTGACCGTGTGGGGCGGCGGTGGGGCGGTCCTGCACCGGTTGCGGAAACATCCCGGATCCGGGTGACGAAACTCCGCCCGGCCACGCTTTACCCGGGTGTGACGACTGTGACGACGCATCAGGAGACCAGGCCCCCGGCCGCGGCGAAGCCCGTGCGGTGGGCGGCGGACGTGGTGGCGACCCTGCGTGAGGGGGCGCGGCTGCGGCTCGACTACTCGGCGCAGAGTCTGTGGAGCGTCGACCGCATGATCGGCGAGATACGGCGGGACGGGGCGCCGTACGCCGCCGTGGACACGGTGTTGCGCGGGCTCGGGGCGTACGCCGGTGAGGTGATCGTCCGGCAGACCGGTGCCGAGTGGTGGGCGACGGGCGGCGACCACTGGATCCGCACCCCCGACGGCCGCCTGTGGGACCCGATCGACGAGGCCCGCCGCTGCTTCGCGGGGGACGACGGGTCGCTGCGGCTGCTGTGCCGGGACGCGACGACGGCGGCCACCACGCCCTAGCCGCACATGCCGGTGCGGTGACCCGGACCGTCGATTCCGCCGGCTTCCTCAGTCGAGGAGAACCTCGCTGATCGGCAGGGCGCTCCGCCCGGCCCGCGGTGACTCCGAGGCCGGGTAGAGCGCCCGCTTCCGTCGGTGGCGGATCACGGCGTCAGGGTCTGCCCCAGCCGCCCGTCCGTCGGGGTGCCCAGCGTGGTCTTGCTGTAGATGACGGAGTCGGCGTAGCCGAGGCCCGTGCTGTTGCTCGGCAGGTGGAGGACGATCCCGTCGGTGCCGTCCTCGCCGTCACAGCCGAAGGTGAGGTCCGCGCGGCCGTAGCCGGACAGGTCGGACAGGGACACGGACGAGCCGCACCGGTCGCCGGCCTCCGTGGCGCCCGGGACGACGGAGGTGTCCTGTGACACGCCGATCGAGCCGGAGCCGGTGAGGCCGGAGGCGCTGCCCCTGACCAGGATCGCGTCGCCCGCGTCGGCACGGTTGACGCCGTCGCGGGTGAGGTCCTCGCCGGGTGCGCCGGCGAGGGCGTCCGCGTAACCGTCGGCGTTGTAGTCGCCGACCGAGACCGAGGTGCCGAAGGCGTCGCCGGACTCGTTGCCGCCCGGGACGCCCGTCGTGTCCTGGTGGACGGTCGTCATGCCGGTGGTGGTGAAGCCGGTCGACGTGCCGGGGACCATGGTGATCTGCCCGCCCGAGATGCCGCCGGACTCGGAGGCGACCGGCTGGCCGATGACGATGTCGTCGTAGCCGTTGCCGTTGACGTCGCCCGCGGCGATGGAGCGGCCGCCCCTCACGGAGATGACCCCGGCCTTGGTCAGGCCGGTCGCCGAGCCCGCGAAGCGGACCACACGGCCGATGCCGCCGGTGTCGCGGTAGTTGAGGGCGACGTCCGCGTAGCCGTCCCGGTTGAAGTCGCCGGTCGCGGCGTCCAGGTAGGCGACGGAACCGGTGGCGGAGGTGAGCGCGCCGTACTGGTACTTGCCGCTGCCCAGCCGGACGTTCCAGTTGCCGCCCTTGCCGGTGCCGGCCGCGAAGACGTCCGCCTTACCGTCGCCGTTGAAGTCGCCGACGGTGACGGCGGAGCCGAGTCTGGCGCCGGCCGGCGTGATTCCCGAGGTGCTGTACGAGAAGCCGGTGTCGAGGGCAGGGCCGTACATGACGGCGACCGAGCCGCGGTCGGTGCCGACCGTGTCGTCCTCGCCGGGGGAGCCGACGGCGAGGTCGGCGTAGCCGTCGCCGTTGACGTCGCCCCAGGCGGTGGAGGTGCCGAAGGCGTCACCGGTCTCGGTGGCGCCGGGGACGCCGGGGCTGTTCTGGGTGAGCGTGATCTTCGCCGCGGGGACCGGGCCGTCGACGCCGCCGGGGATCACCTTGACCGCGTTCGCCTTGGGCACGCCCGCGACCAGGTCGGTGACGCCGTCCCGGTTGTAGTCGGAGGTGGCCAGGGCGTGCGAGATGCCCGGGGTCTTGGCGACCTGGGCGATCCGGGTCAGCTTGGAGTAGAGGTTCGCGCCGGGGCAGGCCGTGGCGTTGGTGTCCCGGTGGCCGAAGACCCGCGGCAGCGTGATCGACTGGCCCTTGGGGACCTTGTTGCCGTCGACGCCCTGGTCCGAGCCCGAGGTCAGCGTCACCTTGCCGGTCGGGTCGATGCCGTACATCCCGAACTTCCACGCCACGATCCGGGAGATCGCGTCCAGCGCGGCCCGGCTCGGCTGGGCCGTCTCGAAGTTGCCGATGTACGAGATGCCGACGGTGTTGGTGTTGAAGCCGATGTCGTGCGCGCCGACCACCGGCAGGTCCATGCCGCCGCTGCGGCCCTCGAAGATCTGCCCGCACCTGTCGACGACGAAGTTGTAGCCGATGTCGTAGTAGCCGCGGGCGAAGTGATCCTGCTGGATGGACCGCAGCCGGGCGGCGGACTCGGCGCAGGACAGGGTGTTGTCGCTGTCCACGCCGGTGTGGTGGACGACGGCGGCCTTGATCTCGGTGCCGTAGCTCGGCGTGCCGTCGTAGTCCGTCGAGGCACCCCACTGGGCCTGCGTGATGATCGGCGGCTTGACGACCGTCGAGGGACGCGGGGCGGGCACGGTGGAGGAGGGGGACGGGGAGACCGAGGCCGACGGGGACGCCGGGACGGACGCGGAGGGCGTCGCCGAGTCGGAGGGCGGCACGGTCGCCGTCGGAGAGGTGTCGGTGGGCGTCACGGTCGCTGTGGGGGAGTCGGTCGGCGCAGGGGAATCGGTCGCCCCGGGGGAGTCGGTCGCCGCCGGGGTCTCCGCCGCGAACGCGGCCGGCTCCAGGTCGGACGCCGCGCTCCGCTTCGGATCGGTCCCCGGGTCCAGCAGCTTGACGTCCATGCCGGCCGGCTGGCCGCCCGCCTCCGTGCCGTCCGCCTTCACGATCCGCACCTCGACGCCGTCGGAGTCGCCGGTCCACACCGAGGTCGTACCGCCGCGCACGGCGGTCCCCTTGCGTTCGGCGCCGTCGGCCTGGTTCGGCTCGTTGTCCAGCCTCTGCCAGCCGGACCACTTGCCGGTGGTCAGGTCCCGGGTGCGCACCTCGGGGGTGCCCTTGGCGTTCGCGGCGGGGTCATCCCAGGTCACCAGCACCGCGCTGAAGCGGTCCGTTTCCTGTCTGGCCAGGCCCCTTCGGCCTGCGCCCTCGTCCCTCAGCTTCAGCGTGTGCACCGCCGGCGCGCGGCCCTGGCTCTTGGCGTCGGACTGCGCGGGCTGGTCGGCCATCGCGTACGTGACGACGCCCGCGCCGCTCAGGACGACGGCTCCGACCGTCAGCCAGGCTCTGCGCCGAAGACTCAGCGGTCTGTACGCATGGGACTTGCGAGGACTCAACTACCCCACCCCTAGAAATGGTCACTTGAACACCACCTGTCACACAGGTCGCACTTACACAGCGCGTGTCTCCGCTCGGACGTCACCTGACCTCGTCGGAAGGAGGAGGCGTGAGTGAAGAGTGATGTTTGTGAGGCGGCAGCCGCTTGGTCAGTGGGGGGAGCGCCGGAGGCGGGAGCTCCAAGACCGGCAAAGGGGACCGACATGGGCAAGATGAACGAACGTGTGCCGTGTGCCGGGCAGATGCGGCCGTACGCGACGGCCTTCGTCGCCCGCGTCACGGCACGCAACCGGCTGCCGCTGGACTACTCGGTGGCCAGCCTGCGGGTCGTCGACTTCCTGATCGACGGGCTGCGCAAGGGCGGCGCCGACCGGGAGCGGGCGCGCGAGACGCTGCTCGGGCTCGGGGCGTACGTCGGTGAGGTGCTCGTGCGCCGTGCGGGGGCGGAGTGGGTGGACCTCGACGCCGACCAGCGCGCGTACTTCGCCCAGCCGGTCGGCGTACGCATGCCGGACGGCCGCGTCTGGAACCCGCTCGGCAAGGTCCACAACCGTTTCGACGCCGGCGACCCCGCCGATTCGCTGCGGACCTTCTACCTCACGCTGCACGGACGGGCGCGCCGGGCGGTGGCGTGAACGCGCGCCCCGGCGGGCCGGGAGTGCTGAGCGCCGGCGGGCCCATCAGCGGCACCGTGGACCCCGCCAGCGGCTGTGACACTTCCGTGAGGCGCGGCGCTGATCACCGTGGGGGGCGTGGGCAAGGGCGACCGGATCGGCACTGTGCGGATCCGCCGCCGACCGGGTACGGACGAGGACGGTTCTTGGGCCAAGGAGGGGGACCCCGCCGGGTGCAGGCGTACGACGGGGAACTGGGCGCGGCCGTCGCGCGGGCCCAGCAAGGTGACGAGGCCGCCTTCGCGGTCGCCTACCGGCTGGTACAGCCCGGCCTGCTCGGGTACGTGCGCGGGCTGGTGGGCGACGACGCCGAGGATGTGGCGTCCGACGCCTGGCTGGAGATCTCCCGGGATCTCGGCCGGTTCAAGGGCGACGGGGCCGGGTTCCGCGGCTGGAGCGCGACCATCGCCCGGCACCGGGCGCTGGACCATCTGCGCCGTCAGAAGGTACGGCCCCGGTCGTCGGCGCTCGAACAGGACGTACTGGAGCTGCCCGCTGCGCACAGCACGCACGACCAGGCGCTGGAGTCCATCTCCACGGAGTACGCCCTGGAGCTGGTCCGCGGTCTGCCGCGCGACCAGGCCGAGGCAGTACTGCTGCGGGTCGTCGTCGGTCTGGACGGCCCCGCCGCCGCCCGGGTCCTCGGCAAGCGGCCGGGCGCGGTGCGCACCGCGGCCTACCGTGGGCTGAAGCGGCTGGCCCGCCAGCTGGGCGGCGAGGACGCGGACGAAGGTGTGACGGATGAAGGCCCCCGGACGCTGGGGGAGTCGACATGACGGGCGACGGTGACGACAGGACACCGGCCGGGCCGACCGGCCCGGTCAGGTGGAACGGCTCGCACGGGGCTGACGGAAACGGACACGGTATGGGTGAGCGGCAGAACGGCAGCGGGGCTCCCGGCCGCCGGCGCGTGCGCCCTGACGACCGGGTGCCGAGCGGTGCCACGGCAGACCCCGCCACGTTGGAGAGCCTGCTCGCCGCCGCCATGCGCGGGCGCGGCGTCGACGCCGAGGCCGAGCAGCGGGCCGTGGCCGCCTTCCGGGCCGCCCGGGACGCGGGCGCCCATCGGACGCGTACCCGACGCCGGGACGACTGGCGGCCCCGGCAGCAGCGGCGGGCGGCTCGTTCGCTGAAGACCACGCTGTCCGTGTTCCTCGCGAGTCTCACGCTGGGCGGTGTCGCGGTCGCCGCGATCGGCACGGTCGGCTCCTCCTCGGGCGGCGCCGATGACGAGCGGGGCCGTGCCCACGCCTCCGCGAGCACCGAGGCCCGGCCGGGCGGCTCGTCCACCGCCGCCCCGGGTTCTGGCCCCACGGGCCGCCCGGGCACCGCGCAGGACACCGAGGCCCACTGCCGTGCGTACGAGCAGGTCGACGGCCGGGGCAAAGCGCTCGAGTCGACTGCCTGGCAGCGGCTGGTCGCGGCCGCGGGCGGTGAGGCGAACGTGCGTGCCTATTGCGCCGAGAAATTGGCGCGGGCGGCGACGGCCGAGAGCAAACCGGGAAAGACGGTCAGGCCGAGCAGGACCGTGAAGACTCCCGAGCCCGCCGCCCCCGCCGAGACGGGTGCGGGCTCCGGCAACAGTCAGGAAAAGTCAGACGGCGCCAAAGAGAAGAAGAACTAGCCGCCGCGGCAACGGCCGGGGCCGCCACCCCCCACAGGAGAGGCCCCGGCCGTCGCGCGGCACGGGCCGCGCGGCGGCCCGTACTTCCTACAGCGCCTCGAGTGCGTTTCGTGTCACACCCCGCCGGCTCCCTCCCGGCACCCCAGGGTGGTTGCATCTTGTACGGACATGGACGAGCAGCGGTTTCAGGTCGTAACGTGCCTTTCGCGCCGGACGCGGAAGTTGCATGATCACCGCAACGATCGGCGGTTCGAAGCCGCGACCATCGACTGAGGAACACTGTGCTGGGGGACGACGCGGAGCTGACGGCCGCCGTGCTTGCTGCACAGGACGGGAACGAGACCGCGTTCCGGACTGTGTACCGCACGGTGCACCCGCGGCTGCTCGGGTACGTGAGGACGCTGGTCGGCGATCCCGACGCCGAGGACGTGGCGTCCGAGGCGTGGCTGCAGATAGCCCGTGACCTGGAGCGGTTCAGCGGCGACGCGGACCGTTTCCGCGGCTGGGCCGCCCGGATAGCCAGGAACCGCGCGCTGGACCACATACGGATGCGTGGCCGCCGCCCCGCCGTCGGCGGCGACGAGGCCGAGCTGACCGGCAGGCCCGCCGACTCCGACACCGCGGGCGAGGCCATGGAGGCCCTGGCCACCGACAGCACCCTCTCCCTCATCGCCCGGCTGCCGCAGGACCAGGCCGAGGCGGTCGTCCTGCGGGTGGTCGTGGGCCTGGACGCCAAGACCGCCGCCGAGACGCTCGGCAAGCGGCCGGGAGCCGTACGGACGGCCGCGCACCGCGGTCTGAAACGGCTCGCCGAACTCCTCGACGGCGATCCGGAATCGGCGGGCGCACTCGACGCCCTGCCGCCCCAGCGAGAACCGCGCGGACGCGCGGTGACGTCCGTGAGTGTGACGGATACGCGTGCGCGGACGCAGAAGGACATGTGATGGCCGACGAGCGCTGTGTCTTCCCGGGGGACGCGGATCCCTCCGGCGGCTCCGACGCGGCCCGGACCCCGGACCGGTGGCTGGACCGCGAAACGGCGGAGCGCCTGCTGCGTGGAGAGTCCCTCGACGCGGTCGACGTGGCCGACCGCGACCAGGCCGAACGGCTCGCCAAGACCCTCGGCGCGCTCTCCGTGCACTCGCCGGCCGATACCGAACTCCCTGGTGAGGCCGCCGCGTTGGCCGCCTTCCGCACGGCGCGCACGGAACGCGTGGACAACCGGGTCGGCGGGCGGGCCGGTGACGCGGCAGGTGAAGTGGCCGGTGGCGGGGCCGATGCGCGGGCCTCGCTGGGCCGGCGTCCCCGCGGCCGTGGCTCCGACGCCGGGCTCGTCCGCATCGGCGGCCCCGACCCGGACGCCCCGCCCCGCCGTCGAGCCCGCCCCGTGCGCTTCGGGCTGGCCGCCGTGCTGGCCGTCGGCATGGCCGGCGGGGTCGCCGTCGCGGCCGGAGCCGGAGTGCTGCCGTTCGGCGACGCCGGGAAACCGGAACCCGCCGCCTCCGTCTCGGCCGCGGTGACACCGGACCGCCCGATGGCGACACCCTCGCCGAACGGCCCCGAGAGCGAGCCCACCCCCGACGGCGCCACCGGCGACACCGGGCAGGGCTCCTCGCGCGACACCGCACGCGGCGGCTCCGCCACGCCGGACGAGGGAACCGGCGCCGACGGCCGGCCGGACCGCTCCGGCGACACGTGGAGCGGGGCCGCCTCGGCGTGCCGTGCCGTGCGCGACGGCGAGGAACTCGGCGCCGACCGCAGGCGCGCCCTGGAGGGCGCGGCCGGCGGCTCGGCGCGGGTGTGGACGTACTGCAAGGGCGTGCTCGCCGCCGGCTCCTCCGACGAGGACGGCAACGGCGACGGCAAGGGCGACAAGAACGGCCAGAACGGCGAGAACGGCCAGAACGGCCAGGAAGACAACGAAGTCAAGGACGACCGGGGCGGCAAGGGCGGGGGCGGCACCGGCGGCCAGGACGGTTCCGGCGACACCTACTCCGGCGGCGACAACCGCCACGACACGAACGGGGGCTTCGGCACGCCGTCGGCATCCGCGTCCGCCGCGTCCGCCACGCCCCTCGCACCGCAGCGGACGACGACCTCGTACGGGCCGGCGCCCAGCCCGGCGTACACCGCGCTCTGATCGGGACAAGCGCTCCGGGACCTGCCGGCCTCGGCCCTGTTGACCTGCGGTTTCGTGGGCCGCACGGACCGCGTCGAAATTCGTCCGCGGTGGGTGTGACGTTTTCGGCCGCGGTAGCGCAGTAATGAGTGTGCCGACTGGTCATCGGCCGTAGCACAGAGCCGGGGTTCCCCCCGTACTCACGGCTCGTGCACCCTGGCGCGGGGGGGGCCCCGNCGCGGTGGGTGTGACGTTTTCGGCCGCGGTAGCGCAGTAATGAGTGTGCCGACTGGTCATCGGCCGTAGCACAGAGCCGGGGTTCCCCCCGTACTCACGGCTCGTGCACCCTGGCGCGGGCGGGACACGTTCCCCCGGTCCCGCCCGCGCCCCGCACGTCTCCCCTTCTCGCGCTCCCGCTGTCTCGCGGGTCACCAGTGGACGACGACCTTGTCCCCGTTCCTCACCTGCGCGAACAGATCCGCGATGGCCGGCTCGTCCCGTACGTTGACGCAGCCGTGCGAGGCACCGGCGTATCCGCGGGCCGCGAAGTCGGACGAGTAGTGGACCGCCTGGCCGCCGCTGAAGAACATCGCGTACGGCATCGGCGAGTCGTACAGCGTCGACACGTGGTGGCGGGACTTCCAGTAGACGCTGAACACGCCCTCGCGGGTGGGCGTGCCCTGCGAACCGAAGCGGACCGAGACGGTGGTGACCGTCCGCCCGTCGATCATCCAGCGCAGGGTCCGGCTCGTCTTGCTGATGCACAGCACCCGCCCGGTCAGACAGCGCGGGTCCGGTGTGTCGGCCGGCTGGCCGCCCATCAGGTAGAGGTCCCACTGCCCCGGCTCACGCGTCATCCTCAGCAGCCGCTGCCAGGTGACCGTGTCGGTCTCGCCGGTCTTCGGCAGCCCGCGCTTGCCCTGGAAGCCCTTGACCGCCTGCTCGGTCAGCTCGTCGTACGACCCCGTCGGCCCGTCGAAGAGCCAGGCCACCTGCCGCAGCCGGGCCTGGAGCTCACGCACGTCCCGGCCGGAGTCGCCCCTGGACCACAGGACCACGGGGGCGGGCTCGCTCTTCTTCGGGGTGGGCGTCGAGCTCGGCTTGTCGTCCGCCGGTGCGGGCGAGGGGCTGTTGCCGGGGAGCTCGATGCGCACCGGCGAGTCCTGTCTGCCGTCCCCGTCGGCGGCCTGCACCGTGCAACCGCTCAGCGCGGCCACGGCCAGCAGCGCGGCGAACCGTCTCCCCATGCCCTCAGTACGCATTCGGACCCCCGTCGTCTCACGGATGTGCACCGACGCCACCTGAGATGTCTGCCCCCGGGTGACTGGTTGCGAACGGCGCGGCATTGTTGTGACCGGGACCTCGAAAGTGCTGTGAGCAAGGTCCCAGCGTGCTCCCCTCCACCGGGTGCACGCCCACCGCTACAGTCCGTCGAAGGGTCGGACCGTACCAGTTGGTAACCGGCGAGTAACCTCAGCGGGAGGCAAGACACCATGGCGCGCGAGTCGGAGTCCGGACTGCCCATCGAGCCGGTGTACGGGCCGGATGCCCTGGCGGGCTGGGACCCGGCCGAGAAGCTGGGGGAGCCGGGGGCGTACCCCTTCACCCGCGGTGTCTACCCGTCGATGTACACCGGCCGCCCCTGGACGATGCGCCAGTACGCCGGTTTCGGCACGGCCACCGAGTCCAACGCCCGCTACAAGCAGTTGATCGCCAACGGCACCATGGGTCTGTCGGTCGCCTTCGACCTGCCCACCCAGATGGGCCACGACTCCGACGCGCCGATCGCGAGCGGCGAGGTCGGCAAGGTGGGCGTGGCGATCGACTCGGTCGAGGACATGCGCATTCTGTTCGGCGGGATCCCGCTGGACAAGGTGTCGACGTCCATGACGATCAACGCGCCGGCGGCGCTGCTGCTGCTCATGTACCAGCTGGTCGGCGAGGAACAGGGCGTCGCCGCCTCCCAGCTCACGGGCACGATCCAGAACGACGTGCTGAAGGAGTACATCGCCCGCGGGACGTACATCTTCCCGCCGAAGCCGTCCCTGCGCCTGATCGCGGACATCTTCAAGTACTGCCAGGCCGAGATCCCGAAGTGGAACACCATCTCGATCTCCGGCTACCACATGGCGGAGGCGGGCGCCACGCCCGCGCAGGAGATCGCCTTCACCCTCGCGGACGGCATCGAGTACGTCCGCACGGCGGTCGCGGCCGGCATGGACGTCGACGACTTCGCGCCCCGCCTGTCCTTCTTCTTCGTGGCCCGGACGACCATCCTGGAGGAGGTCGCCAAGTTCCGTGCCGCGCGCCGGATCTGGGCGAAGGTGATGCGGGAGGAGTTCGGCGCGAAGAACCCCAAGTCGCTGATGCTGCGCTTCCACACCCAGACGGCCGGTGTCCAGCTGACGGCCCAGCAGCCCGAGGTGAACCTGGTCCGGGTGGCGGTCCAGGGCCTGGCCGCGGTGCTGGGCGGCACGCAGTCGCTGCACACCAACTCCTTCGACGAGGCCATCGCGCTGCCGACCGACAAGAGCGCCCGGCTGGCGCTGCGCACCCAGCAGGTCCTCGCCTACGAGACCGACGTGACGGCGACGGTCGACCCCTTCGCCGGGTCGTACGTCGTCGAGAAGATGACCGACGAGGTGGAGGCGGCGGCCATCGAGCTGATGGCCAAGGTCGAGGAGCTCGGCGGCGCGGTCTCGGCCATCGAACACGGCTTCCAGAAGGGCGAGATCGAGCGCAGCGCCTACCGCATCGCCCAGGAGACCGACTCCGGCGAGCGCGTCGTCGTCGGTGTCAACCGCTACCAGCTCGACATCGAGGAGCCGTACGAGCCGCTCCGCGTCGACCCCGCGATCGAGGCGCAGCAGGCGGAACGGCTGGCGAAGCTGCGGGCCGAGCGGGACCAGGCGGCGGTGGACTCGGCCCTGGCCGCGCTGAAGAAGGCGGCCGAGGGGGAGGACAACGTCCTGTACCCGATGAAGGACGCGCTGCGGGCCCGGGCGACGGTGGGCGAGGTGTGCAACGCCCTGCGGGAGATCTGGGGCACCTACGTGCCGTCGGACGCCTTCTGATCAGCGGTTTCACCCTGACCTGAGGGGAGTGTCGTACCCGCGTGCGACACTCCTTCTCATGTTCGGAGTCATCGATCTCTCCACCTATCTGGCGGGACTCGTCCTGATCGTCCTGCTTCCCGGCCCCAACTCCCTGTACGTCCTCTCCGTCGCCGCCCGGCGCGGGGTGCGGGCCGGGTACACGGCCGCGGCCGGGGTCTGGTGCGGGGACGCCGTGCTGATGACCCTGTCGGCCGCCGGGGTCGCCTCGCTGCTCCAGGCGAACGCCGTGCTGTTCGGGATCGTGAAGTACGCCGGGGCCGGGTATCTGACATGGCTGGCGATCGGGATGCTGCGGGCCGCGTGGGGGATGTGGCGGGACCGCCGCGAGAGGACCACCGTCGAGGACGCCTCGGTCGCCGTGGCCGACGAGCGGCCGTATCGCCGGGCCCTGGTCGTCAGTCTGTTCAACCCGAAGGCGATCCTGTTCTTCGTCGCCTTCTTCGTCCAGTTCGTCGACCCGGGATACGCCTACCCGGCGCTCTCCTTCGTCGTCCTCGGCACGTTCGCCCAGCTGGCCAGCTTCCTCTATCTCAGCGCGCTGATATTCAGCGGGACGAGGCTGGCGGCGGCGTTCCGGCGTCGTAGGCGGCTGTCGGCGGGGGCCACTTCGGCGGCGGGGGCGCTGTTCCTGGGGTTCGCGGTGAAGTTGTCGTTGGCGAGTTCGTGAGGCAGTAGGTCCCGAGTCGCGGTACCACTGCGCGTACGAAGCGGAGTTCAGCGCACCCTGGCCAGCGCCGCCCGCAGTCTCGGCGTCAACGGCTTCTCCACATACCGGTTCAGCAGCCACGCCAGCAGCAGCATCGAGGCGACGGTCAGCGCGAAGGTCGCCGCCGACGGCAGGCCGAGGCCGATGTGCAGGGCGTGGATCACCACCCAGCCGAGGTGCTCGTGGACCAGGTAGAACGGGTACGTCAGCGCCCCGGCCACGGTCAGCCAGCGCCAGTCGGCCCAGTTCAGCCGGCCGAGCGCGATCGCCGCGACCGCCACGAACCCGAAGGCGACGACGAGGACGATGCCGAGCGAGGAGCGGTGGGCGAAGGCGTTCGGGTCGGACGCGTTCCACAGGCTGCGCACCGCGTAGTGCTGCCCGATCAGGAAGCTCACCGCCACGATGCCCCAGCCGTAGACGTCCCGCCGGTCGCGATGGACGAGGTAGAGGCCGACACCGCCGATGAAGAAGGGGGCGTACTCGGGCATCAGCACGACGTCGAGCAGCGGCTGGTGGGCGGCCTGCGCGAGCGCCGCCGCCAGCGTCCAGCCCGCGCAGAACAGGATGACGCGCCGCCGCGAGGCCCCGGGCAGGACGACGCACAGCGCGAACAGCGCGTAGAAGCGGACCTCCGCCCACAGCGTCCAGCACACGCCCAGCACCCGGTCGACGCCCAACGGCTGTTGCAGCATGGTCAGGTTGACCAGGGTGTCGCTCGGTGACAGCGCCGCATAGGTGACCGTCGGCAGCGCGAACACGGCGGTCACGAGCAGGACCGCCGCCCAGTAGGCGGGCAGCAGCCGTGCGGCGCGGGACGCGAAGAACGACTTCAGGGGCCGGCCCCAGCCGCTCATGCAGATCACGAATCCGCTGATCACGAAAAAGACCTGGACGCCGAGGCAGCCGTACGCGAAATAGTTGTGCAGGGTGGGGAACTGCTCTTTCGGTGAACTTCCCCAGGCCCGGGTGACCTCGCCGCCCCGGCCGCCGTAGTGATAGGCCGCCACCATCAGTGCCGCGACCAGTCGAAGTCCGTCGAGGGCGCGCAGCCGGGACTCCCGGCGGGCCGGCCGGTCCGACCGCGGGGGTGCGGGCGCGTCGGGC
>NZ_JBXEJE010000055.1:0-56214 GCF_056820935.1 Streptomyces sp. Q2
GGGGCGTACGGGTTGGGCGCACCGGCGCCGGGGGCCGGGACGGCGCCAGGAGCGCCGTACGGACCCGCGGGCGGCTGCCCCTGCGGCATCGAGAACGGCTGCCCGCCCTGCTGGGGCGGCGGCGGGGCGTACCAGCCCGGCTGGCCCTGCCCCGGCATCGGCATCGGCGGCTGCGCGCCCGGCGGCAGCGGCTGCTGGAGCCCGGCCTTCTGGTCGATGGTCGAGCGGTAGTCGACCGCGCCCTGCGTCATCCGCATGTAGGCCTCCTCGAGCGAGGCCTGGTGCGGCGACAGCTCCCACAGGCGTACGTCGGTGTCGTGCGCGATGTCGCTGATGCGCGGCAGCGGCAGCCCCGTCACCCGCAGCGCGCCGTCCTGCTCCGGCATCACGTGCGCGCCCGCCTCGGTGAGCGCGGACGACAGCTTCTCGCGCAGCTGCGGGTCGGTCTCGGGCGTACGGACGCGTGCGAAGTCGGCCGAGTTGGCCGAGATGAAGTCCTTGATGTTCATGTCGGCGAGCAGCTGTCCGCGTCCGATCACGATCAGGTGGTCGGCGGTCACCGCCATCTCGCTCATGAGGTGCGAGGAGACGAAGACGGTGCGGCCCTCCGCGGCGAGCGCCTTCATCAGGTTGCGCACCCACAGGATGCCCTCGGGGTCGAGGCCGTTGACCGGCTCGTCGAACAGCAGCACCTGGGGGTCGCCGAGCAGCGCGGCGGCGATGCCCAGCCGCTGGCCCATGCCGAGGGAGAAGCCCTTGGAGCGCCTTCTGGCCACGTCCTGGAGACCGACGACGCCGAGCACCTCGTCGACCCGGCGGGCCGGGATGCCGGACAGCTGGGCCAGGCACAGCAGGTGGTTGCGGGCCGCCCGGCCGCCGTGCACCGCCTTGGCGTCGAGCAGCGCGCCGACCTGGCGGGGCGCGTTGGGCAGCTTGCGGTACGGATAGCCGCCGATCGTCACCTGCCCCGAAGTGGGATTGTCCAGGCCGAGGACCATGCGCATCGTCGTCGACTTGCCCGAGCCGTTGGGCCCGAGGAAGCCGGTGACGGCGCCGGGCCGCACCTGGAAGGAAAGGTTGTACACAGCGGTCTTGTCGCCATAGCGCTTGGTCAGGCCGACTGCCTCGATCATGCTCCGCACCCATCAAGGTTCAGGACAGCGGGGCACACGCCCCCCGTAAGGGTTAGGAGCTTATCGGGGCGCTGACGGTTCCGCTCAAATGAAAGCAAAGCCCAAAGCTTCACCCGTCCCGCTCCGGCTTCAGGCGTCCCGCTTCTTGAGCAGGACGTAACCGCCGAGCAGCGCGGCGGCCACCCACAGCGCCATGATCCCGAGGCCGCCCCAGGGGCCGTACGGTGTGTCGTCGTCGATCGGGGTGACCACCTGCATGATCTTGCTGCCGGCCTGGTCGGGCAGGTACTGGCCGATCTTCTTCGTCGCGTCGACGTTGCCCAGGATGTTGGAGATCAGGAAGAAGAACGGCATCAGGATGCCCAGCGACAGCATCGGCGAGCGCAGCATCGCGGCCACGCCCATCGAGAACATCGCGATCAGGGTCATGTAGAGGCCGCCGCCGATGACCGCGCGCAGCACGCCGGAGTCACCGATCGACGCCTTGTGGGTGCCCAGCATCGCCTGCCCCAGGAAGAAGGCGACGAAGCTGGTGGCCATGCCGACGACGAGCGAGAGCCCGGTCGCGACCGCGATCTTGCTGAACAGGAAGGTGCCGCGCTGCGGTACGGCGGCCAGCGAGGTGCGGATCATGCCGGTGCTGTACTCGTTCGACACCACGAGCACACCGAACACGATCATCGCCAGCTGTCCGAGGCTCATGCCCGCGAAGCTGATGAACGTCGGGTCGAAGGACAGCCGGTCGTTGCGGCTCATGGTGTCGAACTCGCTCTTCGACAGCGCCGAGATCAGCATGCCGAGCGCGATGGTGACGACCACGGCGAGGGAGAGCGTCCACACCGTGGACGCCACCGACCGGATCTTGGTCCACTCGGACCGGACGACCTGGATCGCCGCCATGGTCAGTTCCCCTTCCAGCCGTCGCCCCACTGCGGCCCCGGTGCGAGGGGCGTCCCGGCATGTGCGTGGTACTCGACCGACTCCGCGGTCAGTTGCATGAACGCCTCCTCCAGGGAGGCCTGCTGGGGGCTCAGCTCGTGCAGCACGATCTGGTGCTGCGCCGCGAGCTCCCCGATGTACTCGGGTTTCCAGCCGTCGACTTCCAGGGTGCCGTTGCCGGCCTCCACGGCGGTGATCCCGGCGCCGTGCAGCACGTCGAGCAGCCGCTCGCGGTGCGGGGAGCGGATGCGGACGTAGGACCGCGAGTTCCGCGCGATGAAGTCCGCCATGGAGGTGTCCGCGAGCAGCCGCCCCTGGCCGATGACGACGAGGTGGTCGGCGGTCAGCGCCATCTCGC
Organism: Streptomyces sp. Q2; assembly: GCF_056820935.1. Taxonomy (NCBI): domain Bacteria; kingdom Bacillati; phylum Actinomycetota; class Actinomycetes; order Kitasatosporales; family Streptomycetaceae; genus Streptomyces; species Streptomyces sp. Q2. The sequence goes on from NZ_JBXEJE010000055.1 coordinate 2,431, forward strand.
TCATGAGGTGGGAGGAGACGAAGACCGTACGGCCCTGCGAGGCCAGCGACTTCATCAGGTTGCGGATCCAGTGGATGCCCTCGGGGTCGAGACCGTTGACGGGCTCGTCGAACATCAGGATCCGCGGGTCGCCGAGCAGCGCGCCCGCGATGCCGAGCCGCTGCCCCATGCCGAGCGAGAAGCCCTTGGCCTTCTTCTTCGCGACCGAGGTGAGACCGACCGTGTCCAGCACCTCGTGCACCCGGCTCTCGGGAATGCCGTTGCTCTGCGCGAGGCACAGCAGGTGGTTGAACGCGCTGCGCCCGCCGTGCATGGCCTTGGCGTCCAGCAGGGCGCCGATGTACCGGAACGGGTCCTTCAGCCGGTCGTAGTGCTTGCCGTCGATACGGACGTCCCCGGCGGTCGGCCGGTCGAGCCCCAGCATCATCCGCATGGTCGTCGACTTGCCGGCGCCGTTGGGCCCGAGGAAGCCCGTCACGATGCCCGGTCTGACGGCGAAGGTCAGATTGTTGACCGCCACCTTCTCGCCGTACCGCTTGGTCAACCCCTCGAGCTCGATCATGCGATCCACGCTAGGGGCGGTGTCCGGCGGATGCCAATCCTGGGGGGAAACGGATATCGGACAGAGCGGCAACAACCGTGGAAGCGGTCGCTCTCGCGCAGCCCATGACGAAGGCCCGCACCCCTCGCGGGGGATGCGGGCCCTGTCGTACTACGTCACACGCTTACCGGGACTGCTGAGCCGGGACACCCCGGGAGATCGGCTCGTCGTCGGCCGGCGTACTGGCGGCGGCCACCGCGGCACCCGTGAGCGTGGCGAGCATCTCGCGCACGTTCGTCAGCTGGGCGTTGATGGAGTCGCGGCGGTTGGTGAGGGCGGCCAGCTCGCGCTCGGATTCCGAACGGATCCGGTCGGCCTTGGCGTTGGCGTCGGCCACGATGTCCTCGGCCTGGCGCTGCGCCGTCTCCACCGTCTGACGGGCACGGCGCTCGGCGTCCGTGCGCAGCTTCTCCGCCTCCAGGCGAAGCTGCTCCGCGCGGTGCTCGATCTCCGCGAGACGCTTCTCCGCCTTCTGCTGACGCGAGGCCAGGTCGCGCTCCGACTGCTCGCGGCGCTTGGCGAGGTTCGTCTCGAAGTCGGCGGCGGCCTGCGCGGCCTTGGCGCGGGTCTCCTCGAAGAGGGCGTCGGCCTCCTCGCGCTTCGACTGCGCGTCCTTCTGAGCCTCGGAGCGCAGCTGCGAGGCGTCGCTCTTGGCCTTCTCGACGATCCGGACGCCCTCGTCCTCGGCCTTGGCCTTGCGCTCCGCAGAGAACGATTCTGCGTCGTTGCGAACCTGCTGGGCCGCCGACTCGGCGAGCTCGCGGTGCTGTTCGGCCGCGCGCCGGGCCTCCTCGCGCAGGTCCTTGGCCTCTTCCTCGGCGAGGCGGAGGATCTTCTCGACACGTGCGCCGAGACCGGCGTACGACGGCTCGGCGTCGCTGACCTGAGCCTGGGCGTTCTGCGTTTCGAGGTGGAGCTCCTCGATGCGCTTTTCCAGAGCAGTGATACGGGCCAGAGCGCTGTCACGGTCGGAGACGAGCTTCGAGATGCGTTCGTCCACCTGAGCGCGGTCGTATCCACGCCGCACAAGCTCGAAGCCGTAGGGGGAAGTGTCGCTCATGGGGTTCCTGTCGAATGAGACCGGTGAGGTGATAGGGGGAATCCTAGGGGCCGAAGCGGTGTGTCATCGAGCGGATGCGTGTTTGATCTGGAGAATGACACCCCTTTTGGGTGGCTAACCCGCGGACCACTTGCCAAAAACTTGGTCAAAGGCCCCAGAAGACACCGGAATTCGCACTTTGTTCTAGCCGTCCGACGACTTCGCACCCGAACGAGGGGCGCCGACCGTGGCGCCCGCCTTGACGCCGTCCTTGCCCCCGACAGGGGCCTCGAAGGACTCCAACGCCTCCAGGACGTCCTGGACACGCGAGATCTCGGCGTTGATGTCCTCGCGCCGGCGCACCAGGATCTCCAGCTCGCGCTTGCCCTCCTCGACCGTGCGCCGCGCCTCGCGGATCGCCTCGGCCTTGAGGTCCTCGGCCTCCTTCACGAGGGCCGCCTTCTTCTGCTCGGCCTCCTTCAGAAGCCCCTCGGCCTTCTTGACGGCGGCGATCCGCACCTTGCCGGCCTCGGAATTGGCCTCCGACACCAGCTCCTTGGCCTTCGCCTGGGCCTTGGCGAGCTGCTCCTCGGAGGCCTTGATGAGCGCGTCGCACCGGTCGCCGGTCGACTTCATCGTCTCGGAGGCCTCGCGGCGGGCCCGCTCGTGCAGGTTCTCGATCTCGGTCGTGATGCGGTCGCGCAGCTCCTCGGCCCGCTCCCTTATCGCGGTGGCGTCCCGGCGGGCACCGACGAGCAGTTCGTCCGCGTCCGTACGCGCCCTCTCCACCCGCGCGTTGCCCTCGACCGTCGCCTCGGACACCAGCCGGTCGGCCTCGGTGCGGGCCGCGCCGACCATGCTGTCGGCCTGGGCCTCCGCGTCCGCGGTGGTCTTGAGGGCCTGCTGCTGGGCCTCGGTGAGCAGCTTGTCGGCCTCGGCGGTGGTCTCCGTGATGAGCTTGTCGACCTGCTCGGCCGCCTCGGAACGCCGCTTGTTCGCGGCCTTCCGGGCCTCGTCGAGAGTGCGCTCGGCCTCCTCGCGCGCGGCCGTGGTGACCCGCTCGGCCTCCGACAGCGCCTCCTCCTGGACCCGCGCGGACTCGCCGCGGACCCGCTCGGCGTGCTGCTGGGCCGACCCGACCGTCTCGGCGGCCTCGGCGCGCAGCCGCTCCGCCTCGCCGGTGGCCTCGCCGACCAGCTGCTCGGCCTGGGCCAGCGCCTCGGACCGGACCCGCTCGGCCTCCGCGGCCGTCTCCGAGCGCAGCCGCTCGGCCTCGGCGACCGTCTCCTGCCGCAGCCGGTCGGTGTCCGTGATCGTCTCGGTGGTGAGCCGCTCGGCCTCGTTGCGCGCCTCGGTGATGAGGGTGTCGGCCTGCGTCGCCGCGTCCGACCGGATGCGGTTGGCGTCCTCGCGGGCATCCGCCCGGGTACGCGCCGCCGCCTGGTCGGCCTCGGCGATGGTCTCCGACGCCTGCGTACGCACCCGCTGGGCGTGCTCGGACGCGTCCGACCGCAGCTGCTCCGCCTCCGCGATCGCGTCCGAGACCGTCCGCTCGGCGAGCGCCTTGGCGGCGTCCGTCTCCTCGGCCGCCTCACGCCGGACCCGATTGGCGTCCTCGGTGGCCCGCTCCCGCTCGGCGTAGGCGTCGGCGCGGACCCGGTCCGACTCCTCCTGGGCCTCCCGACGGGTACGGTCCGCCGCGTGCTCGGCGGCCGACCGCAGCCCGGTGATCTCCTCCTGCGCCTGCTCGTACAGCCCCGCGACCGAGTCCCGTACCTGCTGGGCGTGCTGCTCGGCGGCCGACACCATCTCGGTGGCCCGCCGGTCCGCCTCCTCGACCAGCCGTACGGCCTCGGCCTGTGCCTCCTCGACGCGCTTGCGCGCCGAGGCCAGCAGTTCCTCGCTCTGCTCGCGGGCCCGCTCGCGCTCCTGGCCGGCCTCCTCGCGGGCCGCGCCGAGGAGCTCCTCGGCCTCGCGGCGACGCCGGTTGGCCTCGTCCTGCGCGGCGGCCAGCGTCTCCGACGCCTCGGTCGCCAGCCGCTCGGCGGCGGCCTGCGCCTCCGCCCGTACCCGGTCGGCGGTGTCCTGCGCGTCCGACTTGAGCCGCTCGGCCTCCGCCGCCGCTTCCGACCGCAGGCGTACGGCGACGGCCTCGCCCTCCGCGCGGGAGGCCGAGGCGTCCGACGCGGCCTCGGTACGCAGCCGCTCGGCCTCCGTCTCGGCCTGCTGCTGGAGGGTGCGGATCCGCTCGGCGGCCTCGCCGCGCAGTCGCTCGCCCTCCTCGGAGGCCTCGCGACGGATCCGCGCCGCCTCCTCACGGGCGTCGCTCAGCGCCTGCTCGGCGGCGACGAGGCGCTCCTCGGCCTCGTTGTGCAGCCGGCGCAGTTCCTCGGCGGCCTCGGCGCGACGGGCCTCTATGGCCCGCTCGGTCTCCTCGTGCAGTTCGAGCGCGGCCCGCTCGGCGTCGGCCTTGATGCCCTCGGACTGCTCGACGATCTCCGCGCGGTGCCGCTCGGCCTCCTTGCGGGTGCGCTCCAGGGTCTCCTCGGCCTGCCGGCGCAGGGTCGTCGCCCGCTCGATGGCCTCCGTGCGGACCTTCTCGCTGTCCGTGGTGGCCTTCTGGCGCAGCTCGTCCGCGTCCTGCCGGGACTTCGCCAGCAGTTCCTCGGCGGTCCGGGCCGCCTCCTCGATCTGCTGGACGGCCTCCTTGCGCGCCTCGGAACGGATCTTCTCGCCCTCGGCGACCGCCTCGGCGCGCAGCTGCTCGGCCTCGCCGCGCAGCCGACGGGCCTCCTCCTGCAGCTCGACCGTCTTGGCCCGGTACTCCTTGGTGTCGTCCTTCGCCGTGCCCTTGAGCTGCTCGGCGATGTCATGCGCCTCGGCGCGCAGCCGGTCCGCCTCGGTCTCCGCCTCGGTGCGGATCCGCTCGGCCTCCTCGGCGGCGGCCTTGGTGGTGCTGCGCGCGTCCTCTTGCGCCTTGTTGAGGACGTCCTCGGCCGTCTTGGCCGCCTTGGACAGCTGGGTCGCGCTCTCCTCGGCCGTGAGGGTGCGGGCCTTCTCGGCGGCCTCGTCGAGCAGCTTCTCCGCCGCCGCGCGGGCGTCGGCGACGATCTGCTCGGCGTCCGACCTGGTGGCCTCGGCCTCCTTGGTGGCCTCGGTGACCAGCCGGGCGACCTGCTCCTTCGCCGTACGGGTGCGCTGCTCGTTGGCCGACTCCGCGCTCGACAGGGCCTTCTCGGCGGCGGCCTTCGCCTCGGCGACCAGCTTCTCCGCCTCGGCGCGTGCCTCGCGCAGAGCCGTGTCGGCCTCCTGGATGCGCTGCTCGGCGGTCCGGCTCAGCTCCTGCGCCTCACGGCGGGCCTGCTCGGACTCCGACGTGGTGGAGGTGCGCAGCTGCTCGGCGTGCTCGGTGGCCTCCTGGGCCTGCGTCGAGGCGGCGTTCAGCAGTCGCTCGGCGTCCGCGCGGGCACGGCGCAGCAGCTGCTCGGCCTCCGTGCGGGCCGACTCGGCCTCGCTCTGCAGCCGCTGCCGGGCCTCGGACGTCACCCGCTCGGCCTCCGCGCGGGCCGCCGCCATGGCCTGCTCGGCCTCGGCACGGGACTCGTCCAGGAGCCGGCGGGCCTGCTGCTCGCTGCGGGCGCGCAGCTGCTCCGCCCAGGCCACGTTCTCGTTGACGTGCGACTCGACCGTCTGCCGGCGTTCGGCGAGCTCCTGGTCGAGCTGCTGGCGGCGGGTGACCGCCTCCTGGTGCAGTTCCGCCTGGAGCCGGGCCGCCTGCTCCGCGTGCTCCTGGAGGATGCGCTGGGTCTGCGCCCGGGCCTGGCTCAGCTCACGCTCGGCCTCCTGGCGCAGCTGGTCGGCCTGGACCTGCGCGTTGCGCAGCAGCTGCTCGGCCTGGTAGCCGATGTCACCGCCGTCGAAGGCGGGCCGGGACATGATGGTGCGACGCGCCTCGTGCAACTTGGCGCGCAGCACCTCGACCTGGTAGCCGAGGTCCTCGGCATGCTGGATCGCCTTTTCCCGCTCGGTCTTCAGCCGCTTCATCTCGGCTTCGAAACGAGTGAGGTGGTCGACGTCAGCCGCCGGTTCCCGCTCCTGGCTCTCGTAGCCCCGCACTGCGCGGTCCCATCCGTCCCCTGGTCGCAAGTCTCTCCGTACGAGCTCCGTCCGTTCGCAGAACGGGGCTCCCGGGGAATGGTGTCAGATCAACGGCGGAGCACGGGCTGCTGCCCCGACGCTCGTCCCCCGAAACCCGGACCCCGGCCAGGTCCCGCCGTGACGGCAGGACCCTGGTCGCCCTGGTTGTGAGCGACGACCGCCCCCAACCCTACCGGCCCATATGTACGAGGGTCAGTGCTCAGGTGACTCAACGGGCGCCGAAGTGACCAGTTCTGTCAGTACGCCGTGGCAATCCTTCGGGTGCAGGAAGGTGATCCGTGACCCCATGGAACCGATTCGCGGCTCTTCGTACAGAACGCGTACGCCCTTTCCGCGGATGTCCGCGGCGTCCGCGTCGACATCCGCCGTACCGAAGGCGATGTGGTGCACGCCCTCGCCGTTCTTCGCGAGCCACTTGCCCACGGCGGAGTCCGCCCTGGTCGGCTCCAGGAGCTGCAGGTACGAAGCCCCGCCGTCGGACGTATCGTTGATCTTGAGCATGGCCTCGCGCACGCCCTGCTCCTCGTTGACCTCGGAGTGGAACACCTCGAAGCCGTAGGTGGCCCGGTAGAACTCGACGGTCTTGTCGAGGTCGTGGCAGGCGATCCCGATGTGGTCGATTCGCGTCAGCATGGATTCAGTGCAGCGCTCCGGAGGTGGTTACGCAACGTGCGCGCGATCACACCGACAGCCCGATGACGGCATGGACTACCGCTCAGTACATTCGAAGTAAACCCTCGTTCACTCCTCGGCCAGTGCAGGCCGGATAAGGGGATCGCAGCTCATGACTGGATCGAACAGCACGACCTCGGTGATCGTCGCGGGCGCCCGGACGCCCATGGGCCGGTTGCTGGGCTCGCTGAAGTCCTTCTCCGGAGCCGACCTCGGCGGCTTCGCGATCAAGGCCGCCCTCGACCGTGCGGGTATCGGTGGCGACCAGGTGCAGTACGTGATCATGGGCCAGGTGCTCCAGGCCGGGGCGGGGCAGATCCCGGCACGCCAGGCCGCCGTCAAGGCCGGCATCCCGATGAACGTGCCGGCGCTCACCGTCAACAAGGTGTGCCTGTCCGGCCTCGACGCCATCGCGCTCGCCGACCAGCTCATCCGCGCCGGCGAGTTCGAGGTGATCGTCGCCGGCGGCCAGGAGTCCATGACCAACGCCCCCCACCTGCTGCCCAAGTCCCGTGAGGGCTTCAAGTACGGGGCCATCGAGATGCTCGACGCCATGGCGTACGACGGTCTCACCGACGCCTTCGAGAACATCGCCATGGGCGAGTCCACGGAGAAGCACAACACCCGCCTGGGCATCCAGCGCCCCGAGCAGGACGAGTTCTCGGCCCTGTCCCACCAGCGTGCCGCCGCCGCCCAGAAGAACGGCCTGTTCGAGGCGGAGATCACCCCGGTGGAGATCCCGCAGCGCAAGGGCGAGCCGGTCGTCTTCAGCAAGGACGAGGGCATCCGCGGCGACACCACGGCGGAGTCCCTGGGCAAGCTGCGCCCGGCCTTCACGAAGGACGGCACGATCACGGCGGGCTCGGCCTCGCAGATCTCCGACGGCGCCGCGGCGGTCGTGGTGATGAGCAAGGCCAAGGCGCTCGAGCTCGGCCTGGAGTGGATCGCCGAGATCGGCGCCCACGGCAACGTGGCCGGTCCGGACAACTCTTTGCAGTCGCAGCCGTCGAACGCGATCCTGCACGCCCTCAAGAAGGAGGGCCTGGAGGTCTCCGACCTCGACCTGATCGAGATCAACGAGGCCTTCGCGGCGGTCGGGGTCCAGTCAATGAAGGACCTCGGGGTGTCCTCGGAAAGGGTGAATGTCAACGGTGGCGCCATCGCCCTCGGTCACCCGATCGGCATGTCCGGCGCCCGCCTCGTCCTGCACCTGGCGCTGGAGCTGAAGCGGCGCGGCGGCGGCGTGGGCGCGGCCGCGCTGTGCGGCGGCGGCGGTCAGGGTGACGCGCTGATCGTGCGGGTACCCAAGGCCTGAGCCCCGCTTTCGAGGCCTGAGCCCCGCTGTTCGGCTGTCCCCCTTTCGTGGTCTCTTTCGTGAACGGAGCTGTGATGCAGGACGTCTCCTCGCTGGTCGCCCAGGCCAGGGAAGGCCGGCCGCGGGCCGTGGCCCGGCTGATTTCCCTCGTGGAGGGGGCGTCCCCGCAGCTCAGGGAGGTCATGGCGACACTGGCCCCGTTGACCGGCGGGGCGTATGTGGTCGGTCTGACCGGCTCGCCGGGCGTCGGCAAGTCGACGTCCACGTCCGCGCTGGTGACCGCGTACCGCAAGCAGGGCAAGCGGGTCGGCGTCCTGGCCGTCGACCCGTCCTCGCCGTTCTCCGGCGGTGCGCTGCTCGGCGACCGGGTCCGGATGTCGGAGCACTCCTCGGACCCGGGCGTCTACATCCGCTCGATGGCGACCCGAGGCCACCTCGGCGGTCTCGCCTGGGCCGCCCCCCAGGCGATCCGCGTCCTGGACGCGGCCGGCTGCGAGGTGATCCTGGTCGAGACGGTCGGGGTCGGCCAGTCGGAGGTCGAGATCGCCTCCCAGGCCGACACGTCGGTGGTGCTGCTGGCGCCGGGCATGGGCGACGGGATCCAGGCGGCGAAGGCCGGAATCCTGGAGATCGGCGACGTGTACGTCGTCAACAAGGCCGACCGCGACGGCGCGGACGCCACCGCCCGTGAGCTGAACCACATGCTGGGCCTCGGCGAGTCCCGCGGCCCCGGCGACTGGCGCCCGCCCATCATCAAGACGGTCGCCGCGCGTTCCGAGGGCATCGACGAGGTCGTCGAGGCACTGGAGAAGCACCGCGCCTGGATGGAGGAGCGGGGCGTCCTGTCCGAACGCCGCCGCACCCGCGCCGCCCGCGAGGTCGAGACGATCGCCGTCACGGCTCTGCGCGAACGCATCGGCGACCTGCACGGAGACCGCCGGCTGAGCACCCTGGCGGAGAAGATCGTCGCCGGGGAGCTGGACCCCTACCGGGCGGCGGACGAACTGGTGGCGGGGCTGACGGAGGGCTGACCGCCCCATGGTGACGCGGCGCACCCGCTGATACGTTGATCCACATGTTCCTCCTCCTGGCATAGGGCCCGCCCGAGCCCGCGACCGCACCCGGCAGCACGCCGTGGCCGTCGCGGCACTTCGGCGTCCCTTCCCTGCCTCCAGTAGAGGAACTCTGTCGTGTCCGCTGTGTCCCCGCGGCCTTCCTATGCCGCGGTACTCCGCATTCCCCATGCCCGCCGCACCTTCGCGGCCGCCCTCGCCGCCCGCCTGTCGTACGGCGTGATCCCGATCGCCGTGATGCTCTGCGTGACCCGGGCGACCGGGTCGTACGCCGTCGCCGGCGCCGTCATGGCCGTGTTCGGCGCCACGGGCGTCTTCCTGTCGCCGTACCGGGCGGCCCTGGTCGACCGCCACGGCCCGCGCCGGGCCCTGCTGCCCATGGCCCTGCTGTACACGGGGCTGCTCTGCACCTTGGCGGTGGCCGGTTGGCGTCCCGGCGCGTCCGGATTGCTGCTCGGCGTGATCGCCGCCGTCACCGGCGCCTGCGCGCCGCCCCTCGGCCCCACCATGCGCACGGTGTGGGGCGAACTCGCCGAGGACCGGCTCCTGCTGCAACGCGCGTACAGCCTGGACGGCGTCGCGGAGGAACTCCTCTACGTCACCGGCCCGCTGCTGGTCGGCGTGCTGGTCGGCTTCACGGCACCCGCTGTGGGTGTGGTGCTGGGCGCGCTGCTGATGGGGGTCGGGACGCCGGCCTTCGTCATGTCACCGGCGGTCCGCGCGATGCGCGGGAGCGGAGCTGTACGCGAGGGCCGACGGGCCTCGCTGACGCCGGGGCGGGAACTGCTGCAACCGGTCGTCGTCGCGGGGGGCGTCGGCCTGTCCCTCAGCGCCGTCGACCTGTTGGTGGTGGCCTTCGCCGGGCAGCGGCAGCTCGGGGACGACACCGTCGCCTGGGTGCTCGCGGCGCTGTCGGCGGGCAGCGCGGTGGGGGGTCTGCTGAACGGGGCGGTGGACTGGCGTACGCCGGCCCGGGTTCGGCTGTCACTGCTGGCGGTGGGCCTGGGGGTGACGCTCGCCGTCGCCGCTCTGGCCCCCGGCGTGGTCACCCTCGCCGGGGCGGCGGCCTGTGCGGGGCTGTTCGTCGCACCGGCCCTGACGACGGCGTACCTGATCGCCGACGAAGCCGCCCCGGCCGGGTTCCGTACGCAGGCGGGGGCGTGGGTCAACACGTCCGTCAACGCGGGGAGTTCGGCCGGGGCGGCGACGATGGGGGTTTTGGTGGAGCGGCTTCCGCTGGGGGTGTGCTTCGTGGTGGCGGGCGGGGTGTCGGTGGGGGCGGCGGTGATCGCGGGGTTCTAGCGCCCGGCCCGTGCCCGAAGGGCCAGGGGGCAAAGCCCCCTGGCCGGTTGCAGGGGCAGAGCCCGTACGTCAGCCGTCGTCGGAGGCGTCCGAGCGGTCCGCCGTGACCTTGCCGGTCTGCAGGTCGACGTTCCAGTCCTGCTCGGCCTTGCCGGACTTGTGCGTCTCGACCTCCCAGGACTTCGAGGTGCCGTCCTCGTCGAGGCCGACCGACGTCACGGTGCCCTTGCCCGCCGCGGCCTTGGCGGCCTCCGACGCCGTCACCTTCGCGCCCTTCAGCGCGGCCCGCACCTGGGCGGTGTCGTCCTCGTGCTCGGTGTGGGAGCCGAGGACCTTGCCGGTGCCGGGGTCGATGTTCACGCTGTGCCAGGTGTTGTCGCCACCGAGCACGTCGACCTGCCACACGACCGGCCCGGCGTCGTCCTGGTCGTCGAGGTCCACGGAGACGGCGGTTCCCGCGTCGTGGCGCAGCGCGGAGGCGATGGCCTCGGCCGCCGTCACGTCACCGGACACCCGCGCCGCGTCGTCGTCCTGAGCGTCGTCGGCGTCGTCGGCGTCGTCGGTGTCATCGACGTCCTGGGCGTCGTCGTCCTGGACCCCGGCCTGCTTCACCTGAGCGTCCGCCTGCCGCGCCGTCCCCTCGCCGTCCCCGGTGCCCGCGAGGGCCGTGGCCGTACCGCCCCCGATCAGAGCGGCGGCCGTAACGGCGGCGATCACGATGTTGCGCTTCATGCGGCTTCCTCCAGAGTCGTAATGATTCGGTCGCTTCGTTCCGCTTGCGACATCAACCACCCTGGACGACCGACGCTGAGAGGAACCTGAAACCCCCTGAAGAGATCTTCAGGTTCCCTTTGCGAACCTTTACGCATGCGCCCACCCGTCGCCCACCACCCTGCTCGAGACGCTTCGCGTCACCCCTTTCGATTCTTGATAGTGGAGGACGAGAAGCGGCTTGCCCTGTCGCTCGCCAAGGGTTTGACGGCCGAGGGGTACGCCGTGGACGTGGTCCACGACGGCCGGGAGGGTCTGCACCGGGCCACCGAGGGGACGTACGACCTCGTGATCCTGGACATCATGCTGCCCGGCCTCAACGGCTACCGCGTCTGCGCCGCCCTGCGCGCCGCGGGCCACGACGTGCCGATCCTGATGCTCACCGCCAAGGACGGCGAGTACGACGAGGCGGAGGGCCTCGACACGGGCGCCGACGACTACCTGACCAAGCCGTTCTCGTACGTCGTCCTGGTCGCCCGGATCAACGCCCTGCTGCGGCGCCGCGCGCAGGGCCCCGGCGCCTCGCCCGTACACGTCCACGGCGACCTGAAGGTCGACACCGCCGCCCGCCGCGTCTTCCTGGCGGACGACGAGATCGCGCTCACCGCCAAGGAGTTCGCCGTCCTGGAGCAGTTCGTGGTGCGGGCCGGGGAGGTGGTGTCCAAGACCGAGATCCTGGAACACGTCTGGGACTTCGCGTACGAGGGCGATCCGAACATCGTCGAGGTGTACGTCAGCACCCTGCGCCGCAAGCTGCGCGCCGGGCTCATCCGGACCGTACGCGGCGTCGGCTACCGGCTGGAGACGGAGCAACGATGAGACGCCTGTTCGGTTCCGTACGGTCCCGGGCGACCCTCGCCGCCACCCTCGTCGTCGCGGTGGCACTGATCGCGGCCGGGGCCGCCGTACTGCTGTCCCTGCGCTCCAACCTGATCGGGCAGGCCGGGACGGCCGCGGAGCGTGCCGCGCGGACCGTGGCCACCGACCTGGCCGCCGGGAAGACGTACGAGCAGCTGTCCCTGGACGACGACGACCAGCCCGTCCAGGTCGTCGACGAGACGGGCAGGCTCGTCGCCGCGACCGAGGATCTGGAGCGGATCACCGGCACGGGCACCGACACCGTGCGCCCGCGGACACCCACGCCCACGCCCTCGCCCACGGGCGGCAGCGACGACGACGTCGACGAGGACGCGGACGACACCTCTTCCTCCGACCCCGGCGAGATCGACGAGAAGACCACGTTCACCAACGGCTCCGCGACGATCGACCACCAGAAGGCCGACTACCGCTTCGCCGCCGTCCAGGTGGAGACGGACGAACTGGGCCTGCTCACCGTCTACGCCGGCGCCCCCCTGTCCGCCGAGCAGGGCGCCGTGAACACCGCCCTGACCGTCATGCTGATCGGCTTCCCGCTGCTGCTCGCCGTCGTCGCGGGCGTGACCTGGCTGGTCACCCGGCGCGCGCTGCGCCCGGTGGAGGGCATCCGCGGCGAGATGGCCGCGATCACCGCCTCGGAGGACCTCGGCCGCAGGGTCCCGGTGCCGGACACGCACGACGAGGTGGCCCGCCTCGCCCGCACGACGAACGAGACGCTGTCCGCCCTGGAGACCTCCGTGGAACGGCAGCGCCGGTTCGTTGCCGACGCCTCGCACGAGCTGCGCAGTCCGATCGCCAGCCTGCGCACCCAACTCGAAGTGGGCACCGCGCATCCGGAGTTGCTGGACCTGGAAGGGGTCGTCGAGGACACCGTACGACTGCAGCACCTCGCCGCCGACCTGTTGCTGCTCGCCCGGCTGGACGCGGGGGAGCGGCCGGCCGGCGGGCGGCTGGACCTTGCCGCGCTGGCGCGGGAGGAGGCCGCGGGGCGGGCGGGCGTGAGCGTGGAGGCGGCCGGGGCGGTGGAGGTGACCGGGTCCCGGGGGCAGTTGCGGCGAGTGCTCACCAACCTGCTGGACAACGCGCGGCGGCACACCCGATCGGCGGTCACGGTGACCGTGCGGCGGGAGGGGGAGTGGGCGGTGGCCGGGGTCGCCGACGACGGGGACGGGGTGCCCGACGGCGACCGGGAGCGGATCTTCGAGCGGTTCGTACGGCTCGACGACGCCCGCAGCCGCGACGACGGCGGCGCCGGGCTGGGGCTCGCCATCGCCCGTGACGTGGCCGCACGACACGGCGGCACGCTCACGGTCCGTGAAGCGCCGACAGGCGGAGCCCTGTTCGAGCTCCGCCTGCCGCTCGCCTAGACGGCGGACGCCCGGGTCACGGACGTCCGCGCTGCCCCCGCAGGTGGTCCGCGACGGGCCGCAGGGACTTCTCGAGTTCCGCCAGGGCGTCGGGGGACAGCATGTCGATGAAGTGCCTGCGCACGGACGCCACGTGATGCGGCGCGACCTTCTTCATCGTCTCCATGCCGTGCTCGGTGAGCACCGCGTACAGACCGCGGCGGTCCGACTCGCAGTTCTCGCGCCGCACGAGGTCCGCGTTCTCCATGCGGGTGATCTGGTGGGAGAGGCGGCTCTTGGACTGGAGGGTGGCGGACGCGAGGTCGCTCATCCGCATCCGTACGCCCTCCGACTCGGAGAGGTTGACCAGGATCTCGTAGTCGTTCATCGTCAGGCCGAACGGCTGAAGGTCCCTCTCGAGCTGGTACGTCAACAGCCTGTTGACCTCCAGGTGGGTGCGCCAGGCGCACTGCTCCGCATCGGTCAGCCAGCGCGTGGCCGTCTCGGTCTCCATGAATGAAGTCTACCTAAAAGGTTGAAAGGCGAACTAGCGAGGGTGGCATGACGCCGACGCGCACACGTTCGACGTCACACTCCGCAGACTACCGCTCACAGCCCGAAGCGACGCTGCAGGTCCCCGAGCTGTCCGGGAAGGCGCGGTGCGCCGGCTTGCTGTGCGGGGCCTGTGAACCCCCCGCCGCCACCGGGTACTCCCGCCTCGTGTGGAACAGCCCCTGTGGCCTGCTCGGCCATCAGTGCCTCCGACGACTGGAGCAGCACCGTGCCGGCGCCCACGAACTCGAACTGGTGCTCCTCGCCGGAGGCCCCGCCGAGGCCCGTCATCGCACGTAGACCGCCCATCAGGCCGGTCATGTACCCGTGGTCGTAGTGATGGCACGGAGAGGGGCAGTCGGCCCAGCCGACGAGGGCCTGCGGGTCCACCCGGATCGGGGGTTCCATGAACACCACCGGGCCGTTCGACGCGGCCACGAACTTTCCGGTTCCGATGAGTGTCAGAAAACCCGGCACGATTGATTGCTTGAGGGCGAGACTTGGCTGAAAAGCGAGCAAGTTGCCCGAGCGAATGGTCAGATTGCCGTTTTCCAGGTCGTAGGAGTTCACGTCGAAGGCCCGGTCGGCGAGGAGCATCTTCCCCGAGCCCTGTGCCACGACCCAGTCGCTCGCGTGCAGAGGCGAATGGAAGGAGGAACGGACAAGACCGTCCAGCCGGCCGTGCCCGATGCCGTTGAACTCCATCGAGCCGTAGTAGGCGATCATCTTCCCCTTCTGCAGGAACCACTGGCTCCCCTTGAGCTCCACGCAGAAGGTGTAGTTGTTGACGTTGTCGTCGACCGGCAGCGTCATGGGGTCGTAGACCGTCGGGCCGCCGCCCGGAGCCCCGTACATGCTCACAGCTTCTCCTCCGAGGCCTGGACGTACACCGCGCCGTTGCCGCTGAGCTCCAGCTGGAACGCCTCACCGGAGCCGCGGCCCACCATGTCCCGCCAGCCCAGCGCGGTGGACAGCTTGTTGCGGACGTCGCCGTGGTGGGCGACGTACGCCTGTGGATCGACATGGACCGGACGCTGCGGGGTGATGGGGACCTGGATGACTCCGCCGTGCGCCATCACCGCGACCGAGCCGTGTCCCTTCAGGGTGGTCGTGAACAGCCCCTGGCCGCTGACCTGGCCGCGGACCATGCCCATGACGCCGCCCTGGGAGCCCATGAACATGGTGCCCTGCTCCAGGGTGCCCTCGAAGGCGAGCAGCCGGTCCGCCTCCACGTACAGGGTGTCGCCGGTGAGGCCGATGACCTGTACGTGGTGACCGCCGTGCCCGAACAGGACGGTGCCGCTGCCCTCGACGGTCATCAGGGGAGCGGCCTCGCCCGCCGCCCGCCGCCCGAGCATCGACATGACGCCGCCCTGGCCGCCCTGGATGTTCGGGGTGAAGGACACCTCGCCCCGGTAGGCGAGCATCGCCCCGCGCTGACTGAACAGCCGCTGCCCCGGCATGACGGTCGCCTCGACCATCTTGGAGTTGATCTCCCGCAAGGCCATGTCACACATCCCCCGCGATCGTGTTCCGCTCGCTCGGCTGGACGTAGACCAGGCCGTCGCCCTCGAAGCGGATCTGGAAGGCCTCGCCGCCGCCCTCGCCCATGAATGTGCGGAACGTCACACCGGACTGGAAGGACTGGCGCAGGTTGCCCTGGTGCGCGATGTAGGCGCCCGGGTCGACGGTCAGCGGGTACTGCGCGCTGACCCGCAGCACGACCGCCGGCCCGTCCGACATGATCGCGGCCTGTCCGTGGCCCTCGATCGTCGTCGTGAACAGCCCGTTGCCCTGCGAGGCCCCGCGCGTGCCCGTGAACGACGTGCCGGTCCGCAGTCCCGAATCGGTCGCGAGCAGGTTGCTCGACTCCACGTACAGCTTGTCCCCCTGGAGAGCGACGAGGTTGATCTCCGAGGCCCGGTCCGCGAACCAGCACGTCCCGTGCCCCTTCACCTCCATCAATGTCATCTGCTCACCGGTGATCCGCCGGGTCACCATCCCCCGGATGCCCTCACCGCCGCCGCTGAGCTTCTTGAAGTCCATCTGACCGTCGTACGCGACCATCGAACCGTTCTTCGCCTTCACGGCGTCCCCGGTCATGTCGACGGCCAGCACCTTGCTGCCTTGAAGTCGGAACATCGCCACGCAGCGAAGGTAGCGGCCCCGGGCCTTTGCCGACAGAGCCTGGAGGTGGAGCACCACCCTGATGGCACCCCTAAGGGGTCACTCGCCCGCCGCGCAGCCGGATGACGGCCTTCCCCGAGGTCAGGTCGACCGTGGACCACGGTGGGTCCCCGTCCTCCTGGTCGTCCCGCATCACCAGCGCGCTCTGTCGTTCCTTCAGCTCGCTCTGCTTGCCCGGCGAGAAGGCGGCGTGCAGTTGCTCGAACCCGGTCGCGGAGATCTGCCCCTGCCGCCCCGAGTTCCGCCAGGGCAGCACCCCGGCCCGCCCGGCCCGCATCAGCAGCTGATCGACGAAGGCCAGCACGGTGAGCACCACCACCAGTCCCGGAATCGTCATGGAGAAGACGAACCGCATACGCGCTCCCCTGTCGCCGGCACCAGCTTCCACCCCCCGGCCGTCCGCCGCCCAGCCGTTTGCCACAATGAGGCGAACCGCTTGTGCCCGGATTCACAAACAGTCCGGCGTCTCTCCCACCGAAGGTGACCCGTGGACATCAAGACCGCCACCGCCCTCCGACGCCTCCGCCTGGTCTCGGCCCCCGAGGCGATCTCCTTCCTCCTTCTCCTCGTCTGCTCGGTGCTCAAGCGGACCACGGACTTCAACGCGGTCCCCGTGATGGGGATGATCCACGGCGTCCTCTTCATCCTGTACGTGATCTTCTGGGCCGACGCCTGGAACCGTACGAAGTGGCCCCTGAAGACCGCCGCCCTCTACTTCGTCCTCTCCGTGCTGCCCACCGGCGGCTTCTTCGCCGAGCGCAGGCTCAGGCGCGAGACCGAGGACGCGGTCATCGCCTCCCGGGCCCGCCAGGAAAAGGCCGTGAAGGCATGATCGTCGCCTTCTCCGTGACGCCGCTGGGTGTCGGCGAGGACGTGGGGGAGTACGTCGCCGACGCCGTCCGGGTGGTACGGGAATCGGGTCTGCCCAACCACACCGACGCGATGTTCACGTCCATCGAGGGCGAGTGGGACGAGGTCATGGACGTCGTCAAGCGGGCGGTCGCCGCGGTGGAGCAGCGGGCGCCGCGCGTCTCCTTGGTCCTCAAGGCGGACATCCGCCCCGGAGTGACGGACGGACTCACGTCCAAGGTGGAGACGGTGGAGCGGCACCTCGCCGAGTAGCCCTGCGGCGGCCCTCGGCCCCGTCGCCCAGCGGGCGGTGGGGCCCCCACGCCGAGCAACTCGCCGTTGACCGGATGCCCCCCCGGCGCCGCCGCGCACCCCCTGGGGGCTCCGCCCCCAGACCCCCGGCCTATGCCCACCCACCCCCCGACTCGGTGGGTCGAAGGGCCGGCCTCGCCCCGAGGGCTCCGCCCCCGGACCCCCGGGCCTGTGCCCACCCACCCGACCCGGTCGGTCGAGAGGTGCCCCTCGCCCCGCCGTCCCCCGGCGTCGCAAGGCGCACGCAGCCGCCGCAGCCGCAGCGCTCCCGCAGCCGCAGCGCTCCCGCAGCCGCAGCGCTCCCGCAGCCGCAGCGCTCCCGCAGCCGCGTACGGCGGCAAGGGGCCGTGTCGGGGGGTGTCCGCCCGCAGCGGTTGGCGCGTCAACGCCGGCACCTCTCCAAGGAACCGATTCCGCGCCGTTCCGAGGACGGACACCCCCCGACACGGCCCCGACCCCCCACGCACCCGAAGGCGCTACGCGCACGCCAGCGCGATCCCCAGCGGTGTCCGCTCGTACAGCACCTGATGCCCGTACCGCCGCGAGGTCAGCAGGCCGGCGTCCCGCAGGACGGTCAGGTGCGCCGACACCGACGACGCCGCGAGGCCCAGCCGATGGGCGAGGGCGGTCGTGGTCGCGGGTTCGTCGAGCGCGGTGAGGACGGCGGACCGGCCCCGGCCGAGGAGCCGTACGAGCGTCTCGGAGGTGCGGTCGGCGGGCTCGGCCCACAACCCGCCGATGCCCCGCGCCGGGTAGACCAGGGCCGGCTGCCAGGGCGGTTCGAAGGTGCTGACGATGTCCGGCCAGGCGAAGACGCTCGGCAGCAGCACCAGGCCCTGCACCCCGCCACCCGCGAGCGGATCGCCGTCCCGCTGGTCTGCTGCACGCTGTTGCCGTACCTCGGCTACGCGCTGCGCCCCGGCCTGGCCGTCTCGCTGCTGCTCCTGGTGGTCTCGGGTGCGGGGTCGGCGTACACGCTGGGCCTGGACCAGTGGTTCGTGAGGGCCGTGCCGCAGGAGCTGCGCGGGCGGGCCATGACCCTGCTCACCGCGGGGCTGATGACGATCCAGGGGGTGGGTATGGCCCTGGCGGGGGTGGCGGCGGAGTTCGCCGGGGTGGCCGCCACGGTGACGGGAGCGGGCGTGCTGGGGACGGTGTGCTGTGGGCTGCTGGCCCGGGAATCCCGGCGGACCGAGGGGCGAGACGGGGCTGACCGTGATGTGACCGGCCGGTAAGGTCTTTGCCGTGCCGAAGCCGCTCAGTCTCCCGTTCGATCCCATCGCCCGCGCCGACGAACTCTGGAAGCAGCGCTGGGGAAACGTGCCGTCGATGGCCGCGATCACCTCGATCATGCGCGCCCACCAGATCCTGCTCGCCGAGGTCGACGCGGTGGTCAAGCCGTACGGACTGACGTTCGCGCGCTACGAGGCGCTCGTCCTGCTCACCTTCTCCAAGGCCGGTGAGCTGACCATGTCCAAGATCGGCGAGCGGCTGATGGTGCACCCCACGTCCGTGACGAACACCGTGGACCGCCTGGTGAGGTCGGGGCTGGTGGACAAGAAGCCCAACCCCAACGACGGGCGCGGCACGCTCGCCGTCATCACCGACAAGGGGCGCGAGGTGGTCGAGGCGGCCACCCGCGATCTGATGGCGATGGACTTCGGGCTCGGGGTGTACGACGCCGAGGAGTGCGCGGAGATCTTCGCGATGCTGAGACCGCTGAGGGTCGACGCCCACGACTTCGACGAGGACTAGGTGTAGGGCCCTTCCGCCGGACAGCCCCTGACCGCCTGACCGCCGGACAGCCCCTGACCGCCTGACCGCTGGACAGGCCCTGACCGTCTGACCGCCTGACCGCCGACCTGACCGCCCGACCCGGGGCAAGATCCGCCGGAGTGCCTGGTTACGCTCGTAGGCATGAAAAAGTCCGTGCTGACCCGCTACCGCGTCATGGCCTACGTCACCGGTGTGCTGCTGGTCCTGCTGACCCTCGGCGTGATCGCGAAGTACCTGCTCAAGATGGACGGGGCGGACGACTTCACCCGTGTCGTGGGCATCGCGCACGGCTGGCTGTACGTCGTCTACCTGGTCTTCGCGTTCGACCTGGGCTCGAAGGCGAAGTGGCCGGTCGCCAAGCAGCTGTGGGTGCTGCTGGCCGGGACGATCCCCACGGCCGCCTTCTTCGTGGAGCGGAAGATCAGCCGCGAGCTGGAGGGCAGGATCGCCGAGGACTCCCCGGCGGTCGCCAAGGCGTAACCGCACCGCCGCACCGCACCGCACCGCCGCACCGCACCGCACCGCCGCACCGCACCGCCGCACCGCCGCACCGCCGTACGGGTCGCGTACGGCGGTCTGCCATCGACATTTACTAGGACGTCCTAGTAAATTCGAAGTATGGACGCTGACGCCATCGAAGAGGGCCGCCGACGCTGGCAGGCCCGGTACGACGCCGCACGCACGCGCGAGGCGGACTTCACCACGCTCTCCGGCGATCCCGTGGAGCCGGTGTACGGGCCAAGGCCGGGAGACAGCTACGAGGGCTTCGAGCGGATCGGCTGGCCGGGTGAGTACCCCTTCACCCGCGGGCTGTACGCGACCGGCTACCGGGGGCGTACCTGGACCATCCGGCAGTTCGCCGGATTCGGGAACGCCGAGCAGACCAACGAGCGCTACAAGATGATCCTCGCCAACGGCGGCGGCGGACTGTCCGTGGCCTTCGACATGCCGACGCTGATGGGCCGCGACTCCGACGACCCGCGCTCGCTCGGCGAGGTGGGCCACTGCGGTGTCGCCATCGACTCGGCCGCCGACATGGAGGTCCTGTTCAAGGACATCCCGCTGGGTGATGTCACCACCTCCATGACGATCTCCGGGCCCGCCGTGCCCGTCTTCTGCATGTACCTCGTCGCCGCCGAGCGACAGGGCGTCGACCCGGCCGTGCTCAACGGCACCCTTCAGACCGACATCTTCAAGGAGTACATCGCCCAGAAGGAGTGGCTCTTCCAGCCCGAGCCGCACCTGCGCCTCATCGGCGACCTGATGGAGTACTGCGCGGCCGGCATCCCCGCCTACAAGCCGCTGTCCGTCTCCGGCTACCACATCCGTGAGGCCGGCTCGACGGCCGCGCAGGAACTGGCGTACACGCTGGCGGACGGCTTCGGGTACGTGGAACTGGGGCTCAGCCGCGGTCTCGACGTGGACGTCTTCGCACCGGGCCTGTCCTTCTTCTTCGACGCGCACCTCGACTTCTTCGAGGAGATCGCCAAGTTCCGCGCGGCGCGCAGGATCTGGG
This sequence comes from Streptomyces sp. Q2, assembly GCF_056820935.1. Classification (NCBI taxonomy): domain Bacteria; kingdom Bacillati; phylum Actinomycetota; class Actinomycetes; order Kitasatosporales; family Streptomycetaceae; genus Streptomyces; species Streptomyces sp. Q2. The sequence continues at coordinate 22,776 of NZ_JBXEJE010000055.1, forward strand.
CGCGCTGGATGCGGGACGTGTACGGCGCGCAGACCGACAAGGCCCAGTGGCTGCGCTTCCACACCCAGACCGCCGGCGTCTCGCTGACCGCCCAGCAGCCCTACAACAACGTCGTGCGCACGGCCGTGGAGGCGCTCGCGGCGGTCCTGGGCGGCACCAACTCGCTGCACACCAACGCCCTGGACGAGACCCTCGCGCTCCCCTCCGAGCAGGCGGCGGAGATCGCGCTGCGCACGCAGCAGGTGCTGATGGAGGAGACCGGCGTCGCCAACGTGGCGGATCCGCTGGGCGGTTCGTGGTACGTCGAGCAGCTGACGGACCGGATCGAGGCGGACGCCGAGAAGATCTTCGAGCAGATCAGGGAGCGGGGCCTGAGGGCGCACCCGGACGGGCAGCACCCCATCGGGCCGATCACCTCGGGCATCCTGCGCGGCATCGAGGACGGCTGGTTCACCGGCGAGATCGCCGAGTCCGCCTTCCAGTACCAGCGCGCCCTGGAGAAGGGCGACAAGCGTGTCGTGGGGGTGAACGTCCACCACGGCTCGGTGACCGGCAACCTGGAGATCCTGCGGGTCAGCCACGAGGTGGAGCGCGAGCAGGTGCGGGTGCTCGGGGCACGGAAGACGGCCCGGGACGAGGCCGGTGTGCGGACTGCTCTGGACGCGATGCTCGCGGCCGCACGGGACGGCGGCAACATGATCGGGCCGATGCTCGACGCCGTACGGGCCGAGGCGACGCTGGGCGAGATCTGCGGGGTGCTGCGGGACGAGTGGGGTGTGTACACCGAGCCCCCGGGGTTCTGACCCCGGGGTTGGTGCGGCCGCAGGGTGGTTGCCCCCGCCGCCCCTACCCGTCCCGTCCCCGGGGGCTGCCGCCCCCAGACCCCCGCTTCGGCCCTGAAGGGGCCTCGTCCTCGAACGCCGGACGGGCTGAGGGATGCGGACCGGCTGAGGGATGCGGACCGGCTGATGAGATCAGGCCCAGGAGCAGCATCCTAGTGAAACTCCGCACCCATTCCTCGTCCGCCGGCTCCGCGCTCACCAATGTCCGGTGGACCACCGCGCCCGCCACCACGTCGAAGATGAGGTCCACCGTGCGGGCGGCCTCGGTGGGGTCCGTCCCCGGAGGGAGTTCGCCCCGCACCTGGGCGCGCTCCCTGCCCTCCAGGACCAGCCGCTTCTGGCGTTCCACGATCGACGCGCGGATGCGTTCGCGCAGGGCGTCGTCCCGGATCGACTCCGCCACCACCGCCATCAGGCCGCTCTTCGCCGCCGGGCGGGCCAGGATGGCCGCGAACTGGAGGACGACGCCCTCGATGTCGGCGGCGAGGGTGCCGCGGTCGGGGAGTTCGAGTTCGTCGAAGAGCTCGGCGACCGCGTCGACCACCAGCTCGTTCTTGCCCGCCCAGCGGCGGTAGATGGTCGTCTTCGCAACCCCGGCCCGCGCCGCCACGTCACCCAGGGTGAGTTTCGACCAGCCCAGCTCGACCAGCGCCGCCCGCGTCGCGGCCAGGATCGCGGTGTCCGCGGCGGCGCTGCGCGGACGCCCGGTACGACCGGCGGGGGTGCGGCTCTGCATCTCACGACGATAACCGGCCGTTTCCCGATCCCGGTGAGGGAGATCACCGGATTCCGGTGTCCCGGAGGCACTCGGTGCCATTACGCTACGACTCGTAGCGTAAGCACGTGACGGACGTACGCGAGCGACGCGGACACGCACGGCGTGGGGTGGGGACCCGGCGCCGAACACCCGAGGGCACGACCGGCTTTCACAACGCTTTTCACATGGGCGCGGGAACGGGGGAGGATGTACGCATGCAGCCACGGAACATGTCCATGAGCGGAGTCGTCGACCTCGCCGCGGTGAAGGCGGCCCAAGAGGCCAAGGCGAAGGCGGAGCAGGCGCGGGCCGAAGCCGCCCGGCAGGGCGGCGGCGCCGGTGGCGTCTCGCCGGCCGATCTCGTCATCGATGTCGATGAGGCCGGGTTCGAGCGGGATGTCCTGCAGCGGTCCGCCGAAGTGCCCGTCGTCATCGACTTCTGGGCCGAGTGGTGCGAGCCCTGCAAGCAGCTGAGCCCCGTCCTGGAGCGGCTCGCCCTCGAGTACAACGGGCGCTTCGTCCTCGCCAAGATCGACGTCGACGCCAACCAGATGCTGATGCAGCAGTTCGGGATCCAGGGGATCCCGGCCGTCTTCGCGGTGGTCGCGGGGCAGGCCCTGCCGCTCTTCCAGGGGGCCGCGGGCGAGGCGCAGATCCGCCAGACCCTGGACCAGCTGGTGGAGGTGGCCGAGCAGCGCTTCGGACTCACCGGTCTGGCCGTCGACCCCGACGCCGAGCCCGGCGGTGCCGGTGGAGCCCAGGCGGCTCCCGAGATGCCCGAGGGGCCGCACGACACGCTCCTCGAAGCCGCCGTACGCGCCCTGGACGCGGGGGACTTCGGCGGTGCGGTCCAGGCGTACAAGAACGTGCTGAGTGACGACCCGGGCAACAGTGAGGCCAAACTCGGGCTCGCCCAGGCCGAGTTGCTCCATCGCGTGCAGGGGCTCGACCCGCAGCAGGTGCGCAAGGACGCCGCCGACAGGCCCGCCGACGCCCAGGCGCAGATCGCCGCCGCCGACCTGGATCTGGTGGGCGGACACGTGGAGGACGCGTTCGGACGGCTCATCGACACCGTGCGGCGCACCGCGGGCGACGACCGGGATGCCGTACGGCTCCGGCTGCTGGAGCTGTTCGAAGTGGTCGGCGGCGATGATCCGCGGGTGGCGGCGGCGCGCAGGGCGCTGGCGCGCGCCCTGTTCTGACCGGGGCGGGGGGGCAGGTTCTGACCTGTCCCTAAACGCCGAGGCATGTGATGCCCGAGTGAAAATTGGCCGACAGGGGGCCACTGCGGCCGCGCTTTACCAAATCTTGGTAAACGCGGCCGCTGTTACTTGGAGTAAGTCAGAGGCGTTGGTCTGTCGGAATCTGTCCAACGATCAATGTTTTTGTCCAACCCCTGTCTGACACCGAGCGTCGTCGGCCGAGACCAGCGGGTCGTTGTTCGGTTATCCGGCCGTTACTAGCGAGTAACGAACCCCCTTGTGTCGGCGGCGAGAATGCACCACGATCGGCGACGCTCGGTCCATTCCCGTACCCCGGCAGCCGGTTGGGCGGACGGGATTCCTTGGGTCCCCACCGAGCAGGGTCGACGACAGTGATGTCGGCCCTTGGGCAGGGGGGTCTTCGCCGCTCGGCGAAGCCTGTCCAGCAAGGTTGTGCGTGATGCGTGTCAGGCGCGACCAGTGGTTGTCGCTCGGGGGTGATCGCCGGTGATTCGGGTGCGGTTCGCGCCTCGAGCGCGGGCGCTCCCCTTCCCGAGGACGTAGCACTTCTCCCATCCCTGCCCGGCTGAGCCGTCGCTTCGATAGGGGCAGTCAAGGCCAGGAGATGTACGTCCGAGAAGGAGGAAATATGGAGTCCCAGGTGCGTGGCGGGACCAGATGGAAGCGCTTCGCTGTGGTCATGGTGCCCAGCGTTGCCGCGGCCGCATGTGTGGGTGTCGGGCTGGCGCAGGGTGCGCTGGCCGCGTCGTTCAGCGTGTCCGGCCAGGAGTTCAAGGTGTCGGCCGGGCACCTTGAGGGCCAGGGTTTTGCCCAGTACGGCGGTATCGACACCGGTTACACGTCGACCGACGGCAAGAACAAGACGGTTCGTCCCGTCGCGATCTCGTCGTTCAAGACCGCTCAGATCACGAACATGTGCCAGTCCGTCAAGACGGAGATTCCCCTCATAGGGAAGACGATCTACCTCCGTCTCGATGCGGGCCCGGACGCGAAGCACAAGGTCGAGGCCGAGAACCTCTACATCGACGTCGCCCAGCTCGACGCCGATGCGACGTTCAAGAACATCGACATCGGTGTTGCGGTCAAGGACCAGACCAAGGGTCCTGACGTCAAGACCGGCGACAACGTGCTGCCCGGCGGCTTCGCTCAGCAGGCCGACTCGGCCGACCTGACGAAGGTCGAGCAGACGGCGTGGGCGACCACGGCCGGCACCTTCAAGCTCAGTGGCCTGAAGATGCGTCTCGGTACCGACGCCAAGATGGAGTGCTTCTGACGGCTCACGCCGCAGGGGCGTCCTTGGACAGCTGAGCTGCCCATGGGGGCGGGGGAGTTCGCCGCTTCTCCGCCCCGCACGTCCTGCCCGACGCCTCGCGCCGGGCACGTGCACCCACCCAGACTTCCGGCTTCTCCACGCCTACGGCCGAGCCGGTACGTACTTCAACCGGACCCAGGGAGCTGTTTTCCATGAGTGCCGAGACTCCGGTCCAGAGCGCCGGGACGTTTACCCGGTTGCGTCTGCGATTCCGTGACTGGCGGGGCACCCGGCCGTTCTGGGCAGGCCTTTTCACCCTGCTCGGCGGGGTGCCGATCGCCTACTTCCCGTACGCCACCCTCAAGTTGGGCACCATGTCGCTCGCCATGGCGACGACAGCGGGTGCCGGCTCCCTCATCATCGGCGTACTGCTGGTGACACTCGGTCTGACCATGTGGTTCCAGCAGGCCACGCGGGTCTTCGCCGGTGTCGCGGCGACCGTCCTCGCCCTGGTGTCCCTGGTCGTCTCCAACATAGGCGGCTTCATCATCGGCTTCCTGCTCGCGATGCTCGGCGGCGCGCTCGCCGTCTCATGGGCACCGGGCAAGCCTCAGGTGCCGGGCGCCGGACCGCGCGAGGCGGAGAAGGGCCCCGCGGACGACAGTGCCGTGGAGCCCGCATCCGAGGGCGCCGTCGGTGAGCCGGGAGCGCCGTACCACGCGCAGGACCCCGCGACCGGCGGGCCGGCGGACCGGACGCCCGAGAGCGCCTGGGCCGAGGGATCCAACGGGGGGTACCGTGTCGGCTGACGAGATCCGCGGCGAGAGCCCCGTGATTCCGCCACAGGCGAGAACGGGTCCCCGTCACGCCGCGCCCAAGAAGCCGCTGTTCACCAGGTTCCACGTGCCGGCCGGCAAGGCGATAGCCATGGCCGCGATGCCGACGGCGGTTCTGATGGGCATCGGGTTCACGCCGACGCTCGCCCTCGCCGACGAGCAGCCGGCCTCCAACAGCCTGAAGGCCGACGAGTACAAGGACTGTGTCGCGGCCCTGGAGGGCACGTCCGACTCGGCCACTCCGTCCCCGTCCGCCTCGACGAGCGACGACGCCTCGGCGGACGACGACAAGGCCGACGCGGCGAAGCCGAGCCCTTCGGCGACGTCCTCCTCGGACACGGGCGCCGGCTCGGACAACTCGGGTTCCGGTGACTCCTCTTCGTCGGATTCAGGTTCCGACGACGCGGCCGACCCCACCCCGTCCGCCTCGGCCTCGCCGAGCAAGGAGAGCAACTCCTCCGGCGACACCGCCACGGCGAGCCCCTCGCCGTCCGCGACGGACGGCGGCAACCTGCTGGACGACATCGGCGACGCGATCACCGGCATCTTCACGGGCGGTGACAAGACGTCGGAGGGCGCGAGCCCGACGCCGACCGCGTCCCCGTCCGCCTCGGAGAGCACCGACAGCACCGACGGCACGGACAGCGCCGCCAAGGACCCCTCCGACGCCGTCAAGGACACGACCGAGAAGGTCGCCGGCACGGTCGACGACACCGTGAAGGACACGACCGACACGGCGTCGAAGACGGCCGAGGACACCACGAAGGCGGTGCAGGAGGCGGCCGAGGCCGCCGCCGACGCCACGGCCACGCCGAGCCCCTCCGCGAGCTCCACCACGGACCCCGAGGACTGCCCGGTCGCCACCAAGGCCGAGGGCGACGTCGACAACAAGATCCTGGTGGCGGACGACCCCTGGTACCTGGAGGCCAGTTCGCTGACGCTGAAGGGCGCGGACTACCAGGGCATCGTCGAGGTGAAGACGGCCAGCGGCAAGACCAAGAAGGTCCTCAAGTACGTCATATCCGGCGGCACCGACATCGGCGACCTGCACCAACTGGTCAAGGAGCACGGCAAGACCTACCACGTGCAGGCGGCCAAGGGCTCCACGTCCACGATCACCGACGGCGACACGGTGATGTACACCGAGAAGATCTCCGGCAACCTGCTCGGGCTGATCCCGATCACGTTCGACCCGGAGCACCCGCCGCCGCTGAACATCCCCCTGATCTACTTCACCAACGTGAAGATCACCCAGGCCGCCCAGTTCGGCGGAACGCTGCACGTCCCCGGGATGCAGCAGTACACGACCGACTGAAGGCCGTCACAAGCCCGTTCGGGAGCCGCACACAGCAGAGGGCGCCCCCTGTCACAGGGGGCGCCCTCCGCGCCGTACAAGGCCCTTCCCGGGCCGGGCCGCAACGGCCCTCGGGGGACCGTCAGTCGCGCGCGCCGCCGAGGTGGTGGACGCGCAGCATGTTGGTGGTGCCGGCGACGCCGGGGGGCGAGCCCGCGGTGATGATGCAGATGTCGCCCGGGTTGAAGCGGTTGAGCTTGGCGATCTCCTGGTCGACGAGGTCGACCATCTCGTCGGTGCTGTTCACGAACGGCACGACGTGCGACTCGACGCCCCAGCTGAGCGTGAGCTGGTTGCGGGTGCTCTCGTCGGTGGTGAAGGCGATGATCGGCTGGGAGGCGCGGTAGCGGCTCAGTCGGCGGGCGGTGTCGCCGGACTGGGTGAAGGCCACCAGGCCCCGGCCGCCGAGGAAGTCGGCGATCTCGCAGGCGGCACGGGCGACCGAACCACCCTGGGTGCGCGGCTTCTTGCCGGGGACCAGCGGCTGCAGGCCCTTCGACATCAGCTCCTGCTCCGCCGCGGTGACGATCTTCGACATCGTCTTCACGGTCTCGATCGGGTAGGCGCCCACGGAGGACTCCGCCGACAGCATGACCGCGTCCGCGCCGTCCAGGATCGCGTTGGCCACGTCGGAGGCCTCGGCGCGGGTGGGGCGGGAGTTGGTGATCATCGACTCCATCATCTGGGTCGCCACGATCACCGGCTTGGCGTTGCGGCGGCACAGCTCGATGAGGCGCTTCTGCACCATGGGGACCTTCTCGAGCGGGTACTCGACGGCCAGGTCGCCACGGGCCACCATCACGGCGTCGAACGCCGCGACGACGTCCTCCATGTTCTCCACCGCCTGCGGCTTCTCCACCTTGGCGATGACGGGGACCCGGCGGCCCTCCTCGTCCATCACCTTGTGGACGTCCGAGACGTCCTTGGCGTCGCGCACGAAGGACAGCGCGACCATGTCGCAGCCCATGCGCAGCGCGAAGCGCAGGTCCTCGACGTCCTTCTCGGACAGCGCCGGGACGTTCACGGCCGCGCCGGGCAGGTTGATGCCCTTGTGGTCGGAGACGACACCGCCCTCGATGACGATCGTCTTGACGCGGTGGCCCTCGACCTCGGTGACCTTCAGCTCGACGTTGCCGTCGTTGATGAGGATCTGGTCGCCCTTGGTCACGTCACCGGGCAGGCCCTTGTAGGTCGTGCCGCAGCTCTGCTTGTCGCCGGGCACGTCCTCGGTGGTGATGACGAACTCGTCACCACGCTCCAGCTCGACCGGGCCTTCGGCGAAGGTCTCCAGGCGGATCTTCGGGCCCTGCAGGTCGGCGAGGACGCCGATGGGGCGGCCGGTCTCCTTGGAGGCGGCACGGACACGGTCGTACCGCCCCTGGTGCTCGGCGTGGGTGCCGTGGCTGAAGTTGAAGCGGGCCACGTTCATGCCGGCCTCGATCAGCGACACCAGCTGCTCGTGGGAGTCGACCGCGGGGCCGAGAGTACAGACGATTTTCGAACGGCGCATGGGGCGATCCTATCGGTTTGTTTCGCTACGGAATATTCCGTCTGGCGGAAGATACAAATGGGCGGGCGGTCGCTCAGTTGTTCTTTTCGACCAGTGCAACGAGTGCATAAGTCTGAGTGGCGATTTCCAGTTCTTCGTCCGTCGGAACCACGGCGACCGCCACGCGCGCGTGGGCGGGCGAGACCAGCCGCGGCTCGTCGCCGCGTATCGCGTTCAGCTCGCCGTCCACCATCAGGCCCAGCTCCTCCAGGCCCGCCACGGCGGCCTCCCGCACCGGCGCCGCGTTCTCGCCGACCCCGGCCGTGAACGCGATCGCGTCCACCCGGCCGAGCACCGCGTAATAGGCGCCGATGTACTTCTTCAAGCGGTGAATGTAGATGTCGAAGGCCAGCTGTGCCTGTTCGTCACCCGCGTCGACCCTGCGGCGGATCTCCCGCATGTCGTTGTCCCCGCACAGGCCGGTCAATCCGCTCTTCTTGTTGAGAAGAGTGTCGATCTCGTCCGTGGACATTTTGCCAACGCGCATCAAATGGAAGATGACGGCCGGGTCCATGTCTCCGGAGCGCGTACCCATCACGAGCCCCTCCAAAGGCGTCAGCCCCATGGAGGTGTCCACGCACCGACCGCCCCTGACCGCCGAGGCGGACGCCCCGTTGCCCAGGTGCAGCACGATCACGTTGACGTCGGCAGGGTCCTTGCCCAGCAGCTTCGCCGTCGCCCGGGAGACGTACGCGTGTGACGTCCCGTGGAAGCCGTAGCGCCGGATCCGGTGCTCGTCGGCGGTCTTCACGTCGATCGCGTAGCGGGCGGCCGACTCCGGCATCGTGGTGTGGAAGGCGGTGTCGAACACGGCGACCTGAGGGAGGTCGGGGCGCAAGGCCCGCGCGGTGCGGATGCCGGTCAGGTTGGCCGGGTTGTGCAGCGGGGCCACCGGGATCAGCCGCTCGATCTCGGCGAGCACGGCGTCGTCGATCACCGTCGGCTCGGTGAAGGACTTCCCGCCGTGCACCACCCGGTGCCCGATCGCGGCCAGCTCCGGCGAGTCCAGCCCGAGCCCGTCCTTCGACAGCTCTTCGGCCACGGCCTTCAGCGCGGCCTCGTGGTCGGCGATCGGCCCGCTCCACTCGCGGGAGGCACCGGTGGTCAGCGGCGTGTGCTTCAGCCGGGAGGTCTCCTCGCCGATGCGCTCGACGAGCCCCACGGCCAGCCGGCTGCTGTCCCGCATGTCGAGCAGCTGGTACTTCACCGACGAGGAACCGGAGTTGAGGACGAGGACGCGCGTGGAGCTCACTGGGCGGAAGCCTTCTCGATCGGGGACGCGGCGGGGGACTGGGCCTGGATGGCGGTGATGGCGACGGTGTTGACGATGTCCTGGACGAGCGCGCCCCGGGACAGGTCGTTGACCGGCTTGCGCAGACCCTGCAGCACCGGCCCGACGGCGATCGCGCCGGCCGACCGCTGCACGGCCTTGTAGGTGTTGTTGCCGGTGTTGAGGTCGGGGAAGATCAACACGCTGGCCTGTCCGGCGACTTCGGAACCCGGCAGCTTCGTCGCGGCGACCGTCGGCTCGACGGCCGCGTCGTACTGGATCGGCCCCTCGGTCTTCAGGTCGGGTCGCTGCGAGCGCACCAGCTCGGTCGCCTCGCGCACCTTGTCGACGTCGGCGCCCGAGCCTGACGTGCCCGTCGAGTACGACAGCATCGCGATCCGTGCCTCCACGCCGAACTGCTCGGCGGTGGCGGCCGACTGGATGGCGATGTCGGCGAGCTGCTCGGCGTTCGGGTCGGGGTTCACCGCGCAGTCGCCGTAGACGAGGACCTTGTCGGCCAGGCACATGAAGAACACGGACGAGACGATGTCGGCGTCCGGCTTCGTCTTGATGATCTCGAAGGCCGGACGGATGGTCGCGGCCGTGGAGTGCACCGAGCCCGACACCATGCCGTCGGCGAGGCCCTCCTGCACCATCAGGGTGCCGAAGTAGTTCACGTCCGAGACGACGTCGTACGCGAGCTCGACCGTCACGCCCTTGTGGGCGCGGAACCGGGCGTACTTCTCGGCGAAGGAGTCGCGCAGCTCGCTGGTGGCCGGGTCGATCAGCTGGGCGCCGCCCAGGTCGATGCCGAGGTCGGCGGCGTTCTTGCGGATCTGCTCCACCGGGCCGAGCAGGGTGAGGTCGCAGACCCCGCGGCGCAGCAGGACCTCGGCGGCGTGCAGGACCCGCGGCTCGGTGCCCTCGGGCAGCACGACGCGGCGCAGGTCGGAGCGGGCCTGCTCCAGGAGCTTGTGCTCGAACATCATCGGAGTGAGACGGTCGCTGCTCGGCGCGGAGACGCGCCCGTTGAGCTCGGCGGTGTCGACGTACCGCTCGAAGAGACCGAGCGCGGTCTCCGCCTTGCGCGGGGTCGCCGCGTTCAGCTTCCCCTCCAGGGCGAAGAGTTCGGCGGCGGTGGGAAAGCTGTTGCCGGGCACCGAGAGCACCGGGGTGCCCGGGGCGAGGCGGGCGGCGAGGGTGAGGACGGCGTCGCTCGGCACCTCGTTCAGGGTGAGCAGGACGCCCGCTATCGGCGGGGTGCCGGCGCTGTGCGCGGCGAGCGAGCCGACCACCAGGTCGGCGCGGTCCCCGGGGGTGACGACCAGGCAGCCCGGGGTCAGGGCGCCCAGGAAGTTCGGCAGCATTGCCCCGCCGAAGACGAAGTCCAGCGCGTCGCGGGCGAGCCCGGAGTCGTCGCCGAGGACGACCTTGGCGCCGAGCGCGTGCGCGACCTGGGCGACGGTCGGCGAGGAGAGGGCGGGCTCGTCCGGCAGGACGTAGCAGGGCACGGGCAGCCGGGTGTCGAGCTGCTCGGCGATCTTGTCCCGGTCGTCGCGGGCGACCCGGTTGGCGACCATGGCGAGGACGTCGCAGCCGAGGCCCTCGTAGGCGCGGAAGGCGTTGCGGGTCTCGGCGAGCACGGACTCGGTGGTCTGCCCCCGGCCGCCGACCACCGGGATCACGGAGGCGCCGAACTCGTTCGCCAGGCGGGCGTTGAGGGACAGCTCGTCGGGGAACTGGGTGTCGGCGTAGTCGGTGCCGAGGACGAGGACGACGTCGTAGTCCCGCGCGACCCGGTGGAAGCGGTCGACCAGCGTCGACACCAGCTCGTCGGCGCCCTGCTCGGCCTGGAGGGCGGACGCCTCGTGGTAGTCCATGCCGTAGACCGTGCCGGGGTCCTGGGTCAGCCGGTAGCGCGCCCGCAGGAGCTCGAACAGCCGATCGGGGCCGTCGTGGACGAGCGGACGGAACACGCCCACCCGGTCGACCTGCCGGGTCAGGAGTTCCATGACCCCCAGCTCGACGACCTGGCGGCCGTCGCCGCGGTCGATACCGGTCACGTACACGCTGCGGGTCACGCGTGTTCTCCGTTTCGTCTGGCGTCCAGGAACCTGGTCCATAAAAATCGCCCACCGAGGTGAGCAGAACCCTCTTGACAATACCTCTCACGATAGATAAGGCACCCGCCGGGACGGGATGCGGCACCGGCCTGGCGGACGTGAAAGAATCGAACCTGGCTCACCGGTATCAACAGCGAGCAGGAGACACAGCACGATGCGCATCGGAGTGCTCACCGCAGGCGGCGACTGCCCCGGCCTGAACGCCGTGATCCGGTCGGTCGTGCACCGAGCGGTCGACAACTACGGCGACGAGGTCATCGGTTTCGAGGACGGCTTCGCGGGTCTGCTGGACGGCCGCTACCGCTCCCTCGACCTGAACGGCGTCAGCGGCATCCTCGCCCGCGGCGGCACCATCCTCGGCTCCTCCCGTCTGGAACGCGACCGGCTGCGCGAGGCCTGCGCGCACCTCGCCGAGGAGGCCCGGGACTTCGGCATCGACGCCCTGATCCCGATCGGCGGCGAGGGCACGCTGACCGCGGCCCGGATGCTGTCCGACGCCGGTCTGCCGGTGGTCGGCGTTCCGAAGACCATCGACAACGACATCTCCTCCACCGACCGCACCTTCGGCTTCGACACCGCGGTCGGCGTCGCCACGGAGGCGATGGACCGCCTCAAGACCACCGCCGAGTCCCACCAGCGCGTGATGGTCGTCGAGGTCATGGGCCGGCACGCGGGCTGGATCGCCCTGGAGTCCGGCATGGCGGCCGGCGCCCACGGCATCTGCCTGCCCGAGCGCCCCTTCGACCCGGCCGACCTGGTCAAGATGGTCGAGGAGCGCTTCTCCCGCGGCAAGAAGTTCGCCGTGATCTGCGTAGCCGAGGGCGCCCACCCCGCCGACGGCACCATGAACTACGGCAAGGGCGCGATCGACCAGTTCGGCCACGAGCGCTTCCAGGGCATCGGTACGGCACTGGCCTTCGAGCTGGAGCGCCGCCTCGGCAAGGAGGCCAAGCCGGTCATCCTCGGCCACGTCCAGCGCGGCGGCACGCCGACCGCGTTCGACCGCGTCCTCGCCACCCGCTTCGGCTGGCACGCGGTGGAGGCCGCGCACCGGGGCGACTTCGGCCGGATGACCGCGCTCAGGGGCACCGACGTGGTGATGGTGCCGCTGGCGGAGGCCGTGACCGAGCTGAAGACGGTGCCGAAGGACCGGATGGACGAGGCCGAGTCGGTCTTCTAGGCCGTCCGGCGGGTACTGGCCGGGTTGCAGGGTCTTCGATCCCGTCCACCGGGGCCGGCCGGGGTTGCCGGATCTTCGCCCCCGTCCCGGCGGGTCTAGCCGGTGCTGTCGCGGACCGTCGTCCAGAACCGGTCCACGATCCGGTCGAGGAAGTCCTGGCCGGCCGCGACCGAGCGGCCGCTGTCGCCGCCCCAGCTGAGCGTGGCCACCATCTGCCCCTGGTACTCCCGGTGCAGCTCCTGGAGGGTGTCCTCGACAAGGCGCCGGTCCAGGGGCACGAGCTTGGCGACCGGGCGGGCGTAGGCCTGCCAGCGGGTGGTGACGGCGCTGCGGAGGTGCTCGGCCAGCCGTGGCTCGCGCCCGGTGACGGTGACGAAGTCCGGGAGCGACAGGTCGAGCAGGTCGGCGAGCGCGGCGGACTGACGGTCGGTGCCGCGCCACTCGTCGTGCTCCTCCATGTGGAGGTAGGCGAGGAGTTCGAGCCCGACGGCGCGCGCGACGTCCTCGGGCGCGAGACCGTGGCTGATGCGGTGCTCGCGCAAGGTCCGCGGGCGGTCGATGAGTTCACCGGGCGAGCACCACAACACGCCTGCCAGGGCCGTGAGTTCGGGACTGGTGGGTGAGGCGGCCCCGCGTTCCCAGGCCGTGACCAGGTCCGGCGTCACGTACGGCAGTCCGTACGAGGCGCGCAAACCGTAGGCGACGTGCTCGGGGCCCATGCTGAGCGCGGCACGGAGCCTGCGGGCGGCGGGGGCGTTGAACGGGGGACCGGGCTGGTTCGGTAGGGCTGGGGGTCGGCGCACGGGCCACAACGTAGAGGTGCGGGCGTGCGGTGACTACGGTCTGTTCGGCCAGGATCACAGGTTGTGGGAACGTACGGTTCCGGCCGTCTGTTCGGGGTGGCCGAAGATCGTCTGTCGGTTGCGCGGGAGCGGTGGCGAGGATGGCGGCGAGGCGGCCGGCCGGGCGCCCGGGAGGAGCGTGGCTGTCGTGTACGAGGTGAACGGCAAGGTAGAGGGGCATATTCGCGAGCGTCTGCGGGCGCCGAACTTCTGGCACCTCGCGACCGTCGGCCCGGACGGCACTCCGCAGGTCTCGCCCATGTGGGCGGACGTCGAAGGTGAGTACGTCATGGTCAACACCGCGATCGGCCGTGTGAAGGAGGAGAACCTGCGGCGCAATCCGAACGTTTCGCTCTCCCACCACGACGCCGACAACCCCTACGACCGGGTGGAGATCCGGGGGCGGGTCGTCCGGTTCGTGGAGGGGGAGGAGGCGGAGCGGTCCATGGACCGGCTCACGCGGAAGTACATCGGGCAGGAGCGGTATCCGTGGCTGCTGCCGGGGGAGCGGCGGGTGATGCTCCTGATCGAGCCGGTGCGGGTGCGCAGGGTGGTGGGGGTGGAGCCGTTCCGCGCGGGAGTGTTGCCGGTGCCGCCGGACCAGTCGGTCTCGCCGGATGAGTCGGTGCCTCCGGTGCCTCCGGCGGGAGACTGACTCGCACTGTGACTGCCACGCCCGACACGACCGAGAGCGCGGCGGGTCTGCCTTCCCTGCCGACTGCCCTAACGCCCCCGCTCCACGTCCCCCCGCTCACCCCTGACCCACCGATACTGCAACTCGGGCCGCCCCACCGCTCCGTACTGCGGGCTCCGAGCGGCCCGCCCCGAGTCGACCAGATGCTCCAGATAGCGCCGGGCCGTGATCCGCGATATCCCCACCGCCTCCGCCACCCCGGTAGCCGTGAGGCCCTCGGCGCAGTCCCGCAGTGCCACGGTCACGCGCTCCAGCGTCGGCCCGCTCAACCCCTTCGGCAACGCCGCGGGCCCGGGTGCCCGCAGCGTCGCCAGGGCTCTGTCCACCTCGTCCTGACCGCTGGCCTCACCCGCCGCCGCGTGGAACTCGGCGTACCTCACCAGGCGGTCCCGCAGGGTGGCGAAGGTGAAGGGCTTCAGTACGTACTGCACGACGCCGAGCGAGACCCCTTCCCGCACCACGGTCAGATCCCGCGCCGACGTCACCGCTATGACGTCCGCGTGGTGCCCGGCCGCACGCAGTGACCGGGCCAGCTGCAGCCCGTGCACGTCCGGCAGATGCAGGTCGAGGAGCAGCAGGTCCACCGCCGTACGTTCCAGCGCCCGCCGCGCCTCCGCACCGGTGTGCGCCTTGCCGACGGCCGCGAAGCCCGGGACCCGGTTGACGTACATGACGTGCGCGTCGGCGGCGACGGGGTCGTCCTCGACGACCAGGACACGGATGGGATGCTGCTCGGCCGTCGTCATACGTCGCCTCCAGAAACCGCACTGCCCCCGGAAACCGCACTGCCCTCGGAAACCGTCGCGGTGCCCTCGGCGGCCGTCGTCCCGTCCCCGGCAGCCGTCGGCCTGTTCCCGGCAGCCGCGCTCCCCGGCACGGCCCCCCGCGTCGCCGGCTCGGAGCTTCGCCGCTCCAGCGCGTCCCGCTCGGCCCTGCCCGCCAGCGGCAGCCGCACCTCGAACTCCGCCCCGCCCCCGTCGGCCCCCGCCACCGCCAGCGCCCCCTCGTGCCGGTTCACCGCCTGCCGTACGAGCGCCAGCCCCAGGCCCCGGCCCCCCGGCCCCGACGGCTTCGTCGAGAAGCCCCGCTGGAAGACCGCGTCCGCGTGGGCGGGGTCGACGCCCGCGCCGGTGTCCGACACGCGCAGCACCAGCTCGCCGTCCGCCGTGTACGCGGTCACCGTCACCCGGCCCCGCGCACTGCCCTGGGCCGCGTCCACCGCGTTGTCGATCAGGTTGCCGAGGATGGTCACCAGGTCCCGGGAGGGAAGCGACGGCGGCAGCAGACCGTCGTCCAGCCGGCTCTCCTCCGAGACCACCAGCTCCACGCCCCGCTCGTTGGCCTGAGCCGTCTTGCCCAGCAGCAGGGCCGCCAGCACCGGCTCGCTCACCGCCGCCACGACCTGGTCGGTCAGCGCCTGGGCCAGTTCCAGTTCGGCGGTCGCGAAGTCCACCGCCTCCTCCGCCCGCCCCAGCTCGATCAGCGAGACCACCGTGTGCAGTCGGTTCGCCGCCTCGTGGGCCTGGGAGCGCAAAGCCTGGGTGAAGCCGCGTTCGGAGTCCAACTCGCCCATCAACGACTGGAGTTCGGTGACATCGCGCAAGGTCACGACGGTGCCCCGGTGTTCGCCTCCCGACACCGGCGAGGTGTTCACCACCAGCACCCGGTCAGCCGTCAGGTGCACCTCGTCCACCCGCGGCTCCGACGCCAGCAGCGCGCCCGTCAGCGGTACCGGCAGCCCGAGATCGGCGACGGACCGGCCCACCACATCGCCCGACACACCCAACAGCTCCCGTCCGCCGTCGTTGATCAGCGCCACACGGTACTGCCCGTCGAGCATGAGCAGCCCCTCCCGTACGGCGTGCAGCGCGGCCTGGTGGTAGTCGTGCATGGCGCTGAGCTCGGCCGCGTTCATGTTGTGGGTGTGGCGGCGCAGCCGGGCGTTGACGACGTACGTGCCGACCGCGCCGATCGCGAGCGCGCCGCCCGCGACGCCGAGCAGGGCCGTGAGCTGGCCCTGCACCCGCTTGCTGATCTCGTCGACCCTGATGCCGGCGCTGACCAGGCCGACGACCCGTTCGTCGTCGTCCTGGACCGGAGTGACCGCGCGGACCGACGGGCCGAGCGTGCCGGTGTACGTCTCGGTGAAGGACTCGCCCTTCAGCGCCCGGTCGATGTGGCCGCGGAAGCGCTGGCCGATCTCGTCCTTGTCGGGGTGCGTCCAGCGGATGCCCTGCGGGTTCATGATCGTGACGAAGTCGACCTGGGTGTCCCGCATGACCCGCAGGGCGTACGGCTGGAGCTCGGCCGTCGGGTCGGAGGTGCCGATCGCCTCCCGCACGGAGGGGGAGTCGGCGACGGATCGCGCCACCGCCAGGGCCTGCCGGCGTGCGGCGTCCTCGGCCTGGCCGCGGTCGCTGATGTAGGTGAACAGCGCGTACCCGGCGACGAGCACCGTTATGAGCACGGCCTGCATGGCGAAGAGCTGGCCGGCCAGGCTGCGGGGTCTCGGGACACGGACGTGCATGCCGTCAGTCTGCCTCGTGGCTGATTGTGAACTAAATGAACGGAAGGGTGACCGCCCTCACACGACGGGAGATAGTCACCGCATCCCCCCATGCAGAACCCGATGCTGAACCCCCTGCACATCCCCATGCAGATCCCCCGGACGTGAGCCGCACGCCGGTGATGCCGACGACGTCGTCAAGGAGGGCCGCCGTGAGCAGCGCAGCCAATACGGCAGCTACACCCAAAGCCAAGCGGGACCGCACCCACTACCTCTACATCGCGGTGATCATCGCGGTCGCCGCGGGCATCGCCGTGGGGCTTGCCGCACCCGATTTCGCCATCGAGCTGAAGCCCCTCGGCACAGGGTTCGTGAACCTGATCAAGATGATGATCTCGCCGATCATCTTCTGCACGATCGTGCTGGGCATCGGCTCCGTGCGGAAGGCCGCCAAGGTCGGTGCCGTCGGCGGTATCGCGCTCGGCTACTTCATGGTGATGTCGCTGGTCGCCCTCGCCATCGGCCTGGTCGTCGGCAACATCCTGGAGCCCGGCACGGGCCTGCACATCACCGAGGCGATCAAGAGCGCCGGTCACGAGCAGGTGAGCGACGAGGCGCTGCCGCCGGTCGAGTTCGCGCTCTCCATCATCCCCACCACGATGATCTCCGCCTTCACCGAGGGCACGGTCCTGCAGACCCTGCTGGTCGCCCTGCTCGCGGGCTTCGCCCTGCAGGCCATGGGCTCGACCGGTGCGCCGATCCTGCGCGGGGTGGAGCACATCCAGCGGCTCGTCTTCCGCATCCTCGCGATGGTGATGTGGGCCGCGCCGATCGGTGCCTTCGGCGCCATCGCCGCCGTCACCGGCTCCGCCGGCGTCGACGCGCTCAAGAGCCTCGCCGTCCTGATGCTCGGCTTCTACGCCACCTGTTTCCTCTTCGTCTTCATCGTGCTCGGCGTGATGCTGCGCCTGGTCGCGGGTCTGAACATCCTCACGTTCTTCAAGTACCTGGGCCGTGAGTTCCTGCTGATCCTGTCGACCTCGTCGTCCGAGTCGGCGCTGCCGCGACTCATCGCGAAGATGGAGCACCTGGGCGTGAGCAAGCCGGTGGTCGGCATCACCGTCCCGACCGGCTACTCCTTCAACCTCGACGGCACCATGATCTACATGACCATGGCCTCGCTGTACATCGCCGACGCCATGGGTACGCCGATGTCGATCGGCGAGCAGATCCCGCTGCTGCTCTTCCTGCTGGTCGCCTCCAAGGGTGCGGCCGGTGTCTCCGGCGCCGGTCTGGCCACGCTGGCCGGTGGTCTGCAGTCGCACAAGCCCGCCCTGGTGGACGGCATCGGCCTGATCGTCGGTATCGACCGCTTCATGAGCGAGGCGCGCGCCCTCACGAACTTCGCGGGCAACGCGGTGGCCACCGTCCTGATCGGCACCTGGACGAAGGAGATCGACCGCGAGCGCGTCGACCAGGTGCTCGCCGGACAGATCCCGTTCGACGAGAAGACGCTCCTGGACGATGCCGAGCCCCAGGACGACACCCACGCCGAGATCCCCGAGCAGGGCGGCGAGAAGGAACTGGCCAAGGCCTGATCCGACGGGTTCGAAGTCAAGGTCCGACGGGCTCGAAGGCCCGTCCGGCCGGCCCGAAGCCAAGGCCTGACCGGCCCGAAGCCAAGGTCCGACAGGCCCCACAGCCGGGACGGGCCCGGCGCCTGAACCCGGGCCCGCCCCCACGCCTCCGGGCGGCTGAGTACTCCCCCGTAGCTCAGCCGCCCGGTCGCTTTCCGCAGTCGCTCAGCCCGCCACCGGTCCGGTGGCATCGAGGCGGGTCCGCCTGCCGCGGTCGGTACGACGACCACGGCAGGCGGACCCGCCTCTTGCGTGTCACGGCCGGCGGAGCCGAGCCGGGGGCCCGGGATCACCGGACCCGAGCGCGCGCCTCACGCCCACGGATCCGTGATCTCCCGCAACACCGTCAGCGCCTCCCGCAGCTGCTTCATACGGCGCTTGCCGAGGTGTGCCTCCCACTCCCGCTCGACCTCGGCGACCACGGCGTCCGCGACCTCCTTGGCCGCCCACGCCTTCGCCGCCCCGCACACCAGCCGGGCCCGCTTGTCCGTGGGGTCCGGCACGCGGGTGACGTAGCCCGCCTTCTCCAGCTGGTCGACCAGGAAGCCCGCGGTCTGCTTGGTGATCTGGGCCTGCTCGGCCAGCTCGGTCAGCCTCGTGCCGTTCGGGCCGATGCGCTGCATGACCCGGGCCTGGGCGGGCGTGAAGTCGTCGAAGCCGGCCTCGGCGAGCGCGCTGAAGACCCGGTTCTCCAGGGCACGGTAAGGAAGGAACAGGAGCACGCCCGTGTTGAGCTCGCTCTCCACCACCATGGCCGACGCCTCCTGCACACTGCTTGACTTTGGTCAGAGTCTCTGACTAATTTGGTCAGAGAAGCTTACCACTTGAGTGAGTGATGCCCATGAGTGCCGCAGTGTTGGGAACCGACGAGCGCTGGCAGATCGTCGACCGGGAACGGACGAGCCTGGCCGACCTGCTGGAGCAGCTGAGCCCCGAGGAGTGGCAGACGCCCACGCGGTGCGGGGACTGGCGGGTGAGGGACGTCGCCGCGCATCTGACCGTCGCGGCGCGGTTCAGCTACCGGACCGTCCTGCGCGAGTTCGTGCTCGCCCGGGGCGACTTCGACCGGATGATCCACGACTCGGCGGTCCGCGAGGCCGAGCGGCCCGTCGCCGAGATCGTCGCCAACCTCCGCGCGATCGTCGGCTCCCGCCGCCTCGCGCCGACCACCTCGCCCCGCGAGCCGCTCCTCGACCTCCTCGTGCACGGCCAGGACATCGCCCTGGCCCTCGGCCGCCGGCGCGAGATGCCCCCGGCGGCCGCCCGGGACGCCGCCGACCGGGTGTGGACCATGCGGGTGCCGCCCCGCCCGTGGCCGCTGCCGAAGGCACGGCTCGTCGCCACCGACATCGGGTGGACGCGCGGGGAGGGCGAGGAGGTCCGCGGTCCGATCGCCGCGCTGCTCCTGCTGCTGACCGGGCGCCCGGAGGCCGCGCGGGAGTGGTGCGAGCTGGCCGGTGTGGAGGGCCTGCGCTGAACCGTTCGTGGGCGGGAGTCTCGCGGGGGCCTTCCCCATTCCGTCGACCCGTCCGGAGTCCACCCCACCCGGAAGCCGTCGCGGACACGGGCGGACGGACGGAGACGTACGGGGCGTACGGTGGCGCATGGCGGGCATGGCGACATCCGCGAGCTGGAGGGCGCGTTGATCCGGGCGACGGCGTTCGCGTCGCTCGACCGGCAGCCCGTGGACCTGGGTCTCACGGAGATCGTCCTCAAGGACCTCATTCCGGGCGGCGAGGACCCGGCCCCCGAGATCACCTCCACCGCGATCGTGGGCGCGACCGCCGACCATGCCGGCCGCACGGTCGAGGACCTGTGCGGCGCCTCGCGCGGGCGCGCGCTGGTGACCGCCCGAGCGTGAGGGCGGCATGGACCGGGCCCTGCGCGCTGCGCCGCTACGGGCGGCGGACGGCCTCGTCCAGGCGGGCCAGTTCCGCCGCGTCCAGCACCAGGTCCGCCGCGGCCGCCGAGTCGCGGATCGTCTCCGGGCGGCTCGCTCCCGGGATCGGGATCACGACCGGCGACTTCGCCAGCATCCAGGCCAGACAGACCAGTTGGGGGCTGACCCCGCGCTCGGCGGCCACGTCGTGGAAGGCACCGAAACGCCGGGGACCCTCGACGCGCGACGGCCCGTCCAGCGCGCTGCGCGAGATGCCGCCGAGCGGGCTCCACGGCAGGAACGCCAGCCCCAGCTCCGCGCAGAGCGCGAGCTCCGCCTCGCTGTCCCGTACGGCCGGCGAGTACTGGTTCTGCACCGAGACCAGCCGGTCACCGAGGATCTCGCGGGCCGTCCGGATCTGTCCGGCGTCCGTGTTGGACACCCCGGCCAGCCGGATCTTGCCCTCGTCGAGCAGGTCGCGCAGTGCGCCGACCGACTCCTCGAAGGGCACCGCCGGGTCGGGCTTGTGCAGCTGGTAGAGGCCGATCGCGTCCACGCCGAGCCGCTTGAGGGAGGCCTCGGCGGCCGACTTCAGATGCCGCGCGCCGCCGGTCACCGTCCAGTCGCCGTCGGACGGTCTGCCCCGGCCGCCCTTCGTGGCCACCAGCACGCCGGCCGTGTCACCGCCGTACGCGGCGAGTGCGCGGGCCACCAGCAGTTCGTTGTGGCCGGGCGTGGCGCCGGGCAGGTGGTAGGAGTCCGCCGTGTCCAGGAGGGTCACGCCCGCGTCCAGCGCCGCGTGCACGGTGGCCAGGGCGCGCGGCTCGTCCGGGTGGCCCTCGATGGACAGGGGCATCGCGCCCAGCCCGACGGCGCTCACGCGCAGGTCGCCAAGTGTGCGGTACCGCATGTCAGTTGCCGCCCTTTCCGAGGGTGTCGGCGACGGCCCGCGGCAGCCACTGCCGTACGTCACCGAAGGCGAAACCGAGCCGGGCGGCCAGGGAGTTGTCCATGCCGTAGGAGCGGGTGAAGGAGAACGGGGAGACCTCGCCGACCTCGACGGGGTGCAGGACCGTCTTCCCGTCCGGGAAGTGCGCGACCACCGCCTCGCACAGCTCCTCGGTGGTCAGCAAGCCGTCGGAGGCCGCGTTGACCGGCCCGGTGAAGTCCGCGCCCGTCGCCCAGGCCAGGAAGTCGGCGATCTCCTCGACGTGGACGTAGGTGGCGGGCCGGTTCACGGCCGGCACGGCGATCGGCTCGCCGGTGCGGATGCGGTCGGCGTAGTGCTGGAGCCGTCCGGTGAAGTCGTCGGCGCCGCCCAGCACATGGGCCACGCGTACCGAGGCGTACGGGAAGTCCTGGCCGGCCGCGAAGACCGCCTCCGCCTGCCGCTTGCCCTCGCCGTAGTGGGACTCCTGGAACTCCGGATCCTCCCAGGGGAGTTCGAGGTCGACGGGGACGGTCAGCGGGTCGACGGCGTCCTCGCGTACGAGCGTGGCCGAGTCCTCGTACTCGTACACCTCGACCGTCGAGGTCATCACATAGCGCCCGGTCCGGCCGGCGAAGACCCGGCGGGCGGTCGCCGCCTGGCGCGGGGTGTAGCAGACCTGGTCGACGACGACGTCGAAGGTGCGGGAACCGAGTGCCTCGGTGAGCGATGTCTCGTCATCGCGGTCGGCGACCAGATGAATCGCTCCGGGAGGAGGAGGGGAAGAGCCGCGATTGAGGACCGTGACCCGGTCTCCGGCCGCCAGCAGACGCGCGATCAGCCGCTTGCCGAAATAGCGGTTGCCGCCGATGACCAATACCTCTCGTGCCTTTTCCATGACCATAATTCTCCCGGCGTACACGCACGCATTGAAGGGGGAACCATGGGAGTTCCGGCCGCCACACCGAAAGAACCACGGCATCTGCGCGCCGCCGCCGACGAAACGTCGGTGGCCTTCGACGCGCTGGACCGGCAGATCCTGGAACTCCTCCAGACCGACGGCCGGATCAAGCTCAGCGAGCTGGGCCGCCGGGTCCGCCTCAGCCCGGCGGCGGTCACCGAGCGGGTGCGGCGGCTGGAGGGCGCGGGTGTGATCAGTGGTTACGGTGCCCAGGTCGTCCCGGCCCGGCTCGGTTACGGCATCCAGGCGTTCATCCGGGTCGACCCGCACGGCGGGTACACCCTGAAGCACCCGAGGACCCTGGAACTGATGGAGCGGCCCGAGATCACCGAGGTGCACCACGTGGTCGGCGAGGACTGCTGGTTCCTCAAGGTCGCCGTCAGGGACACCGTCCACCTGGAGGCGGTCCTCGAGGAGATCTCCGCCCTGGGGCGTACGACGACGTCGATCGTGCTGACCTCCCCGGTGGAACGCAAACCGCTGTTGCCTTGACGTCGGCGTCAAGGCTTACGTTCGTACCCATGCGAATCGGCGAGCTGGCCGCGCGGGCCAAGACCACGACCCGGACGCTGCGCTACTACGAGTCGCGCGGGCTGCTGCCCGCGCGGCGGGGCGGCAACGGATACCGGACGTACGACGAGAACGACCTGAGGCTGCTGAGGCAGATCAGGACGCTGCAGGACTTCGGGTTCGACCTGGAGGAGACGCGGCCGTTCGTGGAGTGCCTGCGGGCCGGGCATCCGGAGGGCGACTCGTGCCCGGCGTCGCTCGCGGTCTACCGGCGCAAGCTGTCGGAGCTCGACGAGCTGATCGGCGAGCTGCAGGCCGTGCGCTCCCAGGTCGGGGCGCAGCTGGAGAGGGCCGAGCGGGCTCGGGACGAGCTGGCGGCCGAGGCGGAGGTTCCGGGCGGTCCGGAGCCGGTGTGCGAGCTGGGGAGGGACCTCAAGTGATCAAGGCGGCGGGTGTGACCGAGGTGACGGACGCGGACTTCGCGGCGGAGGTGATCGGGGCGGAGCTGCCGGTGCTGGTGGAGTTCACCGCCGACTGGTGCCCGCCGTGCCGGCAGATGGGGCCGGTGCTCAGCGCCCTGGCCGCGGAGGAGGGGGAGCGGCTCAAGGTGGTCCAGCTGGACGTGGACCACAACCCGGAGACCACCAACGCGTACAAGGTGCTGTCGATGCCGACGTTCATGGTGTTCCGGGGTGGCGAGCCCGTGAAGGCGATGGTGGGGGCCCGGCCCAAGCGGCGCCTGCTGGAAGAGCTGTCCGACGTGCTGTGAGCCCGTGCTCCGAACCGCGTACGGCATGAAGAAATCCCCCGGGCAATTGCGCCCGGGGGATTTCTTTGCGTATATTCAATGGTTCGCGACTTCAATGAAATCGAGTCGCAAAGAAGCTCAGTGAGCACAGTATATCCGGGCGGGAGCGGAATTGTCAAACACCGGTTTTCCCCACAGTGAAGACACTGAATTGCGGCAGGAACAGCAATTCATCGACGGGCTGTATGTGCGCGTCGACGCCCTGCGCGGCGACACCGAGGGCTCCGTCACGGACGCGCTCGCCCAGGGCAACACGCCCATGCAGGCCCGCCTCGAACGGGACATCCTGGTCGCCGAGCGCTCGGGGCTGCTGGCCGCGCTGAACGCGGTGGACGGCTCGCTCTGCTTCGGCCGGATCGACCTCACCTCGGGCGTCAGCCACCACATCGGCCGGATCGGCCTGCGCACCGACGACGCGGAGCGCACGCCGGTCCTGATCGACTGGCGGGCGGACGTGGCCCGCCCCTTCTACCTGGCCACCGGCCACACCCCGATGGGTCTGCGCAGGCGCCGGCACCTCACCACCGAGGGCCGCAGGGTCACCGCCCTGCACGACGAGATCCTCGACCTCGGCGACGCCACCCGCACCGGCCACGAGGACCCGAGCGGCGACGCCGTACTGCTCGCCGCGCTCAACTCCGCGCGCACCGGCCGGATGAACGACATCGTGCAGACCATCCAGGCCGAACAGGACGAGATCATCCGCGCCCCGCATCGAGGGGTGCTGGTCGTGGAGGGCGGCCCCGGCACCGGCAAGACGGCGGTCGCCCTGCACCGCGCCGCGTACCTCCTCTACGAACACCGGGAGTTGCTCGCCAAGCGGGCCGTCCTCATCGTCGGCCCCAACCCCGCCTTCCTCGGCTACATCGGCGAGGTCCTGCCCTCGCTCGGCGAGACCGGCGTCCTGCTGGCGACGGTCGGCGAGCTGTTCCCCGGCGTGAGGGCACGGGCCACCGACACACCCGAGGCGGCCGCCGTGAAGGGCCGCGCCGCCATGGCGGACGTCCTCGCCGCCGTCGTACGCGACCGCCAGGCGCTGCCCGACCCGGTGATCGCCATCGAGCACGACCGCGAGATCCTGATGCTGGACGACGACCTCGTGAACATGGCCCGCGAGCGCACCCGAGCCGCCGGCCTCCCGCACAACGCGGCCCGCGAGCACTTCGAGGGCCACATCCTCAACACCCTCACGGACATGGTCGCCGAACGCATCGGCACGGACCCGTACGACGGCTCCAACCTGCTGGACCCGAGCGACATCACCCAGATCCGCGACGAACTCGCCGAGAACCCCGAAGTCTGGTCCGCGATCGGCCGGTTGTGGCCGAGGGTGACCCCGCGGCGCCTGGTCGCGGACTTCCTCGCGGCACCCGAGGGATACCTCGGCGACGAGGACGCCGCCGCCGTCCGCCGCCCGGTGACACGGGCGTGGACCGTGGCGGACGTACCGCTGCTCGACGAGGCGGCGGAACTGCTCGGCGAGGACGACCGGGTGGCGCGGGCGCGCGCGGAGCGGGAGCGGGAGAACCAGGTCGCCTACGCGCAGGGCGTGTTGGACGTCTCGTACGCCTCTCGCACCTACGAGTTCGAGGACAAGGACGAGGAGGACTCCGAGGTCCTGTCCGCGCACGACATCATCGACGCGGAGCGCTTCGCCGAACGCCACGAGGAGGACGACCACCGCAGCGCCGCCGAGCGCGCGGCGGCCGACCGCACCTGGGCGTTCGGGCACATCATCGTCGACGAGGCGCAGGAGCTGTCGCCGATGGCCTGGCGGCTGCTCATGCGGCGCAGCCCGACCCGCTCGATGACCCTGGTCGGCGACCCGGCGCAGACGTCGGAGGCGGGCGGTGTCGGTTCCTGGTCCGGGATTCTGGAGCCGTACGTCGAGGACCGCTGGGAGCACACCCGGCTCGGCGTCAACTACCGCACCCCGGCCGAGATCATGGACGTGGCGGCGGCCGTCGTCCGCGCCGAACACCCCGGCTTCGAGCCGCCGAGTTCGGTGCGGTCGACGGGGGTACGGCCCTGGGCCCGCGCCACCGACGACCTGCCCGGAGCCGTGGCCAAGGCGGTCGGGGAACTGACCCCGGCCGAGGGCCGCCTCGCGGTCATCGCCCCGCGCGACCTGCATCGCGCCCTGGCCGCCCGGCTGGACGGAGTGACGGCGGGCGCGGAGCCCGACCTCACCCGGACCGTCGTCCTTCTCGACCCCCGCCAGTCGAAGGGCCTGGAGTTCGACTCGGTGCTGGTGGTCGAGCCGGCGCGGTACGGCA
This sequence comes from Streptomyces sp. Q2, assembly GCF_056820935.1. Taxonomy (NCBI): domain Bacteria; kingdom Bacillati; phylum Actinomycetota; class Actinomycetes; order Kitasatosporales; family Streptomycetaceae; genus Streptomyces; species Streptomyces sp. Q2. The sequence continues at coordinate 48,203 of NZ_JBXEJE010000055.1, forward strand.
CGAGCGACCTGTACGTGGCGCTGACCCGGGCGACCCAGCGGCTCGGGGTGCTGCACACCGGGCGGCTGCCGGGGCCGCTGGCCGAGGCGCTCGGGTAGACGCGGGCTCCCGGACACCGGATTCGTAGAGGAGCCGTAACAGTTCGTGACGTAGTCACTGCACGTGCACGGTCGGTGCGGTATGCGTGGCGGTATGGAAGCCCAGTCCCGCCCCACCGCACCGGCCGGCAGCCCCACCCTCGCGGAGCTGCCCGTCGAACCGCTGCTCACCTCCGAGTTCGACGCCGACCCCGGTGCTGTGTACGAGCGGCTGCGGCGCACGTACGGGCCGGTCGCACCGGTCGGTCTCGCGGGCGTACCGGTGTGGCTGGCTCTCGGCTATCCCGAGGTGATGGAGGTGCTGAGGAACGAGAGCCAGTGGCGGCGCGACGTCCGGTACTGGCGGGCCCGGGCCGAGGGGCGGCTGCCGCGCGAGTGGCCCCTGCTCGCGGGCTACGAGGTACGGCAGATGATGTTCGTGGACGACGAGGAGCACCGGGTGGCCCGCCGCACCCACCACGCGGCCCTCGGCCCCTTCCAGGACGCCCGCAGCCCCGAGGGCTGGGAGTTGCGGGCCTCGGTGGCGCGTTACGCCGACGAGCTCGTCGGGATGCTGGCGGCGGAGTCCGGCTCGTCGGGCTTCGCCGACCTCGGGGCGCAGTACACCCGGCCGCTGCTGCTCATGGTCACCACCAAGCTGTTCGGCTGCCCGGTCGAACTCGGCGACGACCTCGTCATGGACCTGTGGCGGATGCTGGACGGCGGGCCGGACGCGGGCCCCGCGACGGGCCGCGCCCTCGCCGCGATGACCCGCCTCGCCGCCCACCGCCGCGCCCGCCCCGGCGACGACCTCACGTCGTACATGCTGCTCGCCGACCCGGAGTTGAGCGACGAACAGCTCGGGCGTGAGCTGTTCATGAACGCCGTCTACGTGAACGACATCACCGGCAACATGGTCCTCAACGTGCTGCTGGAGGTGCTGCGCGGCAACGCGACGGTCCGCCGCAGCCTGTCCGCCGGGCAGTTGGGCGAGACGGTCAACCGGGCCGCGCTGGCGAATCCGCCGGTCGCCAACATGTGCTTCCGGTTCGCCGCGCGGGACGTCCGGCTCGGCGACTTCTGGGTGCGGGCCGGAGAGGTGGTCTCACCGTCCGCGGCGGCGGCTCACCGGGACCTGCTGGCTCTCGGCTCCTCCCACCTGGTCGGTTCCGCGGTCTCCACGCGGGCTCACCTCGGGTGGGGCGCCGGACCGCACCAGTGCCCCAGCGCGGCACGCGAACTGGGCGGGCTGATCGTGACGACGGCCGTGGGACGCGTCTTCGACCACTTCGCCAAGGCCGAACTGACCCTTCCCCCGGACCAGTTGCCCTGGCGGTCGGGTCCCGTGGTCCGGGGGCTGCGACTGCTGCCGGTCCGGTACGAGCTGGCGGCCGGTGCACTGCCGTCACCCGGCCCGGAACCGGTGCCCGCCACCCACGGCAGACACGGCGGGAACGGCCACTCGGGGGGACTGCTGGCGGTGCTGCGCCGCCTGATGCACGGCGGCAAGAGGGAGGGCTGACGCACCTCGGAAGGGGCTTCCACCTGCGGTGACGGCGCCCTGAACACAGGCGTCCGGCTTCGCCTTCCAGAGGAGGGAGACCGGGCGCCCAGCCCTTTCCGGCTCAGGCCGGCCGCAGCCACACCGTCGACAGTGGCGGCAGCGTCAGGCGGATGCTCGCCGGGCGGCCGTGCCAGCCCTGGGCCTCCGGCTTGACGGCGTCGGGGTTGGAGACGTCGCTGCCGCCGTACCTCCCGAGGTCCGTGTTGAGGGCCTCGTACCAGGCCGGGACGTCGTCGGGGACGCCGAGGCGGTAGTCGTGGCGGACGACGGGGGAGAAGTGGGAGACGGCGAGCAGGGGGTTGCCCTCCGCGTCGTAGCGCAGGAACGCGAAGACGTTGTCCTCGGCCGCGTCGCCGACCACCCACTGGAAGCCGGCGGGGTCGGTGTCGCGCTGCCACAGCGCCGGGGTGTGGCGGTAGACGGTGTTGAGGTCCCGGACCAGGTCACGCACGCCCCGGTGCTCGGGCTCCGCGCCGTACGCGGGGTCGAGGAGCCACCAGTCGGGGCCGTGGGCCTCCGACCATTCGGCTCCCTGGGCGAACTCCTGCCCCATGAACAGGAGTTGCTTGCCGGGGTGGGCCCACATGAAGCCGAGATAGGCGCGGTGGTTGGCGCGTTGCTGCCACCAGTCGCCCGGCATCTTCGAGACCAGGGACCGCTTGCCGTGCACGACCTCGTCGTGGGAGATGGGCAGGACGTAGTTCTCGCTGTAGGCGTACACCATGGAGAACGTCATCTCGCCGTGGTGGTACTTGCGGTGGACGGGCTCGTGGCTGACGTAGTCCAGCGAGTCGTGCATCCAGCCCATGTTCCACTTCAGGCCGAAGCCGAGACCGCCGAAGCCGCCCGGGCCCATGTGGTGGGTGGCGCGCGTGACGCCGTCCCAGGCCGTGGACTCCTCCGCGATGGTCACCACGCCCGGCACCCGGCGGTACACGGTCGCGTTCATCTCCTGGAGGAACGCCACCGCGTCCAGGTTCTCCCGGCCGCCGTGCTCGTTCGGCGTCCACTGGCCCGGCTCGCGGGAGTAGTCGAGGTAGAGCATCGAGGCCACGGCGTCCACGCGCAGGCCGTCGATGTGGAACTCCTCGCACCAGTACACCGCGTTGGCCACCAGGAAGTTGCGCACCTCACGGCGGCCGTAGTCGAACTCCAGGGTGCCCCAGTCGGGGTGGGCGGCCCGCAGCGGATCCTCGTGCTCGTACAGCGGACGTCCGTCGAACTCGGCCAGCGCCCAGGCGTCGCGCGGGAAGTGCGCCGGCACCCAGTCCATCAGGACACCGATCCCGGCCTGGTGCAGCGCGTCGACCAGGTACTTGAAGTCGTCCGGGGTGCCCAGCCGGGCGGTGGGGGCGTAGAAGCCGGTGACCTGGTAGCCCCAGGAACCGCCGAAGGGATGCTCGGCGACGGGCATCAGCTCGACGTGGGTGAAACCGAGGTCCTTGACGTACGCCGGCAGCTGCTCGGCCAGTTGACGGTACGTCAGTCCCGGTCGCCAGGACGGCAGATGGATCTCGTACACCGAGAACGCGGCCTCGTGCGCGGGGGCGTCCGCGCGGCGCGCCAGCCATTCCTCGTCGTGCCACTCGTGGTGCGAGGCGTGCACGACGGACGAGGTGGCGGGCGGGACCTCCGTACGGCGGGCCAGCGGGTCGGCGCGCAGGGTCCTGGAGCCGTCCTGGCGGGTGAGCTCGAACTTGTACAGTTCGCCCTCGCCGATGCCGGGCACGAACAGTTCCCAGACGCCGGTGCCGCCGAGCGAACGCATCGGATAGGCGGCCGGGTCCCAGAAGTTGAAGGTGCCGGCCACCCGCACGCCCCGCGCGTTCGGCGCCCACACCGTGAAGCGGGTGCCGGCCACACCCTGGTGGGTCATCGGCTCGGCGCCGAGCGCCGTCCACAGCTGCTCGTGCCGGCCCTCGCCGATCAGGTGCAGGTCGAGGTCGCCCAGCGCGGGCAGGAAGCGGTACGCGTCCTCGGTGTCCTGGACCGTCGCCTCGTACGCCACGAGGAGGCGGTACTCCGGGACGTCCCGCAGCGGCAGCAGGCCCGAGAAGAACCCGTCCCCGTCGTCGTGCAGCTCGGCCCGCAGATCCCCGGCGACGACCGTGACGGACAGGGCGTACGGCCGGAAGGCGCGGAAGGCGACCCCGCCGGGCACGGGATGGGCGCCGAGTACGGAGTGGGGGGCATGGTGGGTGCCGGCGAGCAGGCGCTCGCGGTCACCGGCGTCCATGGCAGGGGAGACGACCACGGGTGCCTCCGGCGTCGGAACGGGAATCGGGGCGGTGACCTTCTTCGTGACGGTCTTCTTCGCGGTGGCTTTCTTGGCGGTGGCTTTCTTGGTGGTGGCCTTCGCCGCGGTGGTCGCGGTCACGGTGGCCTTTTTCGTGCCGGCCTTCTTCGCGGCGGCCTTCTTGGCCGTCTCGGTCGCCTTCGTCGCCGCGGTCTTCTTCGTCACCGACTTCTCGGCGGTGGCCTTCTTCGCCGCAGCCTTCTTCACCGCTTCCTTGGGCGCGGTCGCCTTCTCCGCGGCCTTCTTCACACTCTTCGCGGCTTGCGCAGCGGTCTTCTTCGGATCCGAACCGCTGGACGGGGTGCGGGGGGTCACTGGCGAGGCCTCCTCGGCGAAAAGTCTGGTCGGCAGCTCTGGTCGGTCAGATCAGGTCGGATGTCACGTAGCCCTCGATGGCCGCCATCGGCACGGGGAGCCAGTCGGGGCGGTGGCGGGCCTCGTAGACGACCTCGTAGATCGCCTTGTCCGTCTCGTAGGCGCGCAGGAGAACCGGGTCGGTCCGCGGATCGACGCCGCTGACCTCCGCGTACCCGGAGCAGTACGCCGCCCGGCACGCCTCGGCCCAGCCCGGCACCGGCTGGTCGGCGGAGTGGGCCGCGTAGTCGAAGGAGCGGAGCATTCCCGCGATGTCCCGGGCCGGCGGCTGTGGCATCCGGCGTTCGGCGAGCGGTTTCGACGGCTCGCCCTCGAAGTCGATCAGCGACCACTGGCCGGAGGGCGAGCGCAGGCACTGGCCGAGGTGCAGGTCGCCGTGGATGCGCTGCGCGGTCCAGGTACGGCCCTCGGCGGCCAGGTCGGCCAGCGCGGTGAACGCGGAGCGCAGCCCCGGCGCGTGCGGCCGTAGCGCGGGCACCGCCTGCGCTGCCGCCTCCAGGCGCTCGATCATGCCGTCGACCAGCGGCTGGAGCTGGGTGTGACCGATCGTGGCCGTGGGCAGCGCCCGGGCGAGCGCGGTGTGCACCTCGGCGGTGGCCCGCCCCAGCGACCGCGCCTCCGCGCTGAAGTCCTCACCCTTGGCCAGCTCCCGCAGCGCGAGCTCCCAGCCGTCGGAGGCGCCCTGCACGAAGGGCTGGAGGACGCCGAGGACGTACGACTCACCGGCCAGCTCGGCCAGCAGCCATCCCGTCGGCGCGGGCACCCGGGGGCAGCCCTCCCCGGCGAGGGCCAGCGGCAGCTCCAGGTCGGGGTTGGTGCCGGGCACGATCCGGCGCAACAGCTTCAGAATGAACGTATCTCCATAGACGATCGACGAGTTCGACTGCTCGGCGGTCATCACCCGGGGCACGAGCCCGTCCCGGATCTCCTGCTGCGGGTCCCGGTCGAAGCGCAGGCCGCCGATGCGGGCCCGCCTGCGCACGGCCTCCAGGAGCAGTTCGGCGGGCCGGGGGTCGTGCAGGGCGTCGTACACCGTGTGTCCGGCGAGCGGGCCCTCGTCGACGTGGCCGATCAGCGCGGGCGCCAGCCGGGGCGGCAGCGCCTCGCGCGCGCCTATGAGGAGCTGGTAGCAGTCACCGGGATGCGGCGGGCTGCCCAGGGTGAGGGGCTGGTGGGCGCGCACCAGCAGGTGGTACAGACCCTGCTTCGCCGTCGGCGGCAGCAGCTCGGTGGCCGCGACCAGGGAGAAGCCGGTGACCGGGCGGCCCTTGCCCGCGAACCAGCGCTGCCGCGGCAGCCACTCCCGCAGCAGTGGGTCCAGTGACGCAAGGAGGCCGGGATGTGTCGTGGCGTTACGGGTGACGGCTTCCGACATGGCGTCGCGTCCTTTCCCCGGGTGGGCGGGGTGTTACTGATGCGTGCCCCGGGCGGGGCGGGGGAAACCGACCCGCCCGGGGTTCGGCCGGGCTGAGCCGGTCGCTGTGCGGCTATGCCGCGTCCTTGCGGAGCCGGAACCAGTAGAACCCGTGTCCGCCGAGAGTCAACAGGTACGGCAGATCACCTACGGCCGGAAAACGCACCCCACCGAACAGCTCGACCGGATGCCGCCCGTTGAACGCGCTCAGATCCAGCTCCGTCGGCTGCGCGAACCGCGAGAAGTTGTTCACGCACAGGACGAGGTCGTCCTCGTACTCCCGGAGGAAGGCGATCACCGCCGGGTTGGAGGAGGGCAGCTCCGTGTAGGACCCCAGACCGAAGGCGGGGTTCTGCTTGCGGATCTCGATCATGCGGCGGGTCCAGTGCAGCAGCGAGGACGGGGAGGCCATCGAGGCCTCGACGTTCGTCACCTGGTAGCCGTGGACCGGGTCCATGATCGTGGGCAGGTAGAGCCGTCCCGGGTCGCAGGACGAGAAGCCCGCGTTGCGGTCCGGGGTCCACTGCATCGGCGTGCGTACGGCGTCCCGGTCGCCGAGCCAGATGTTGTCGCCCATGCCGATCTCGTCGCCGTAGTAGAGGATCGGCGAGCCCGGGAGGGACAGCAGCAGCGCGGTGAACAGCTCGATCTGGTTGCGGTCGTTGTCCAGCAGCGGGGCGAGCCGTCGCCGGATGCCGATGTTGGCGCGCATGCGGGGATCCTTGGCGTACTCCGCCCACATGTAGTCGCGCTCTTCGTCGGTGACCATTTCGAGGGTGAGCTCGTCGTGGTTGCGCAGGAAGATGCCCCACTGGCAGCTCGACGGAATGGCCGGGGTCTTGGCGAGGATTTCCGAGACCGGGTACCTGGATTCCCTGCGCACCGCCATGAAGATGCGCGGCATCACCGGGAAGTGGAACGCCATGTGGCATTCGTCGCCGCCGGAGCTGTAGTCGCCGAANCTCGACGGAATGGCCGGGGTCTTGGCGAGGATTTCCGAGACCGGGTACCTGGATTCCCTGCGCACCGCCATGAAGATGCGCGGCATCACCGGGAAGTGGAACGCCATGTGGCATTCGTCGCCGCCGGAGCTGTAGTCGCCGAAGTAGTCGACCACGTCCTCCGGCCACTGGTTCGCCTCCGCCAGCAGCACCGTGTCCGGGTAGGAGGCGTCGATCTCCTTGCGGACCCGCTTGAGGAACTCGTGGGTCGCCGGAAGGTTCTCGCAGTTGGTGCCCTCCTCCTGGTACAGGTACGGCACCGCGTCGAGCCGGAAGCCGTCGATGCCCAGGTCCAGCCAGAACCGCAGCGCGGAGATGATCTCCTCCTGCACCGCGGGGTTCTCGTAGTTGAGGTCGGGCTGGTGGGAGAAGAAGCGGTGCCAGTAGTACTGCTTGCGGACCGGGTCGAAGGTCCAGTTGGAGGCCTCGGTGTCGACGAAGATGATCCGGGCGTCCTGGTACTGCTTGTCGTCGTCGGCCCACACGTAGTAGTCGCCGTAGGGGCCGTCCGGGTCCTTCCTCGACTCCTGGAACCACGGGTGCTGGTCGCTGGTGTGGTTCATGACGAAGTCGATGATCACGCGCATGCCGCGCTGGTGGGTGGCGTCGACGAACTCCACGAAGTCGGCGAGGTCGCCGAATTCGGGCAGGACCGCGGTGTAGTCCGAGACGTCGTATCCGCCGTCGCGAAGAGGTGACTTGAAGAAGGGTGGCAGCCACAGACAGTCGACGCCCAGCCACTGCAGGTAGTCGAGTTTCGCGGTCAGGCCCTTGAGGTCGCCGACGCCGTCACCGTTGCTGTCCTGGAAGGAGCGGACGAGGACCTCGTAGAAGACGGCGCGTTTGAACCACTCCGGATCCCGGTCCTTGGCCGGGGTGTCCTCGAAGGTGTCGTGGACGGGCTCGTTGACGATCATTAGGTGGGTGACCCTCCGATCTGCGGGGTGGACGGTCGCAGAACCGAAAAGATGTGCGCGGGCCGGGTGCCCGGTTCGAGGCGCACATAATTGGCCCTGCCCCAGTGATAGGTCTCACCGGTGAGCTCGTCGCGCACCGGCACCGACTCGTGCCATTCCAGGCCGAGTTGCGGCATGTCCAACGAGACCGTGGCCTCCTGGGTGTGGTGGGGGTCGAGGTTGGCGACCACCAGAACCGTGTTCGAGCCGCTCCGCTTCGAGTACGCGATCACCGCCTCCTGATCCGCGTGGTGGAAGTGGAGATCGCGCAGCTGCCGCAGGGCGGGGTGTGCGCGGCGGATCGTGTTGAGCTGGGTGATCAGCGGGGT
>NZ_JBXEJE010000056.1:0-56168 GCF_056820935.1 Streptomyces sp. Q2
CGGGCGAGCCGGCGGGCGTCGGCTCCGGCGGGCGCGCCGAGGCGGGACGACCGGCGCGGTGAGCAGCGGGACGGGGCCGGGGCCGAGGCTCCCACGGCTCAGGACGTGACGGCCGAGGAAGAGGTCGAGCGTCCGGTGCAGCCGGAGCAGGCCACCGTCGCGCAGACCGTGCCCGTCGCCGCCGAGGACCCGGTCGTCGAGGCTCCGGCCGCTGAGCCGGTCGCCGAGGAGGCCGCGCCCAAGGGCCGTGTCCGTCGCCGGGCGACCCGCAAGGTGTCCGCGCCTGCCGGTTCGCCGGCGGGGGCCGAGGCGGCCGTGGTGACGGTCGCCGAGACCGCGCCGACGGCTGAGGAGGCTGTGGCCGCACCGGCGGCCGAGGCCGCTGCCGAGGCGCCCGTCGAGAGCGCCGCTCCGGCCCGTCCGCGGCGCCGTGCCGTGCGCAAGGCCACCGCGCCCACCGCGTCCGAGGAGGCGGCCGTCGTGGTCGTCCCGTCGGCCACGGAGGAACCGGTGGACGCTCCTGCCGAGGCCGAGCCCGACGTAGAGGCCGCCGCCGCTGCCGAGGAAACGGCGGCTCCGGCCAAGAAGACGGCCCGTAAGACGGCCAAGAAGGCCACGGCGAAGAAGGCCGCCACCAAGAAGACGGTGGCCAAGAAGACGGCCGCTAAGAAGACCGTCGCCAAGAAGACGACCGCCAAGAAGGCGACGTCGAAGAAGACGGCGGCGGCCGAGCAGCAGTCGCTCCGGTCCGTCTCGGCACCTGCCGACGAGGCCTGACAGCCCGCTGTACGAAGAAAGTGATCCGCCCCCGGCCCGACCGGGGGCGGATCACTTTTTTTGCCGCGTCGTGAGCCCTCACGTAAGAATCGGGTATGTGAATGGAAGGTGAATCACCCATCTGGCCGCAGGGTTATGATGTGAGCCGAGATTGACGCTAAATTCAGACAAATTGGGATTTTACTTCCTGTATGGCCACAGTATTGGGGCGCAATTCGTGAAGGCTCTCGTGCTCTCCGGGGGAGCGGGCACCCGCCTCCGCCCGATCACCCACACCTCGGCCAAGCAACTGGTACCGGTCGCCAACAAGCCGGTCCTCTTCTACGGCTTGGAGGCGATCGCCGAAGCCGGTATCAGCGAGGTCGGCATCGTCGTCGGCGACACCGCGGACGAGATCCGCGAGGCGGTCGGTGACGGCTCCCAGTTCGGGATCAAGATCACCTACATCCCCCAGGAAGCGCCGCTGGGCCTGGCCCATGCCGTGCTCATCGCCCAGGACTTCCTCGGGGACGACGACTTCGTCATGTACCTCGGCGACAACTTCATCGTCGGTGGCATCACCGGTCTGGTGGAGGGCTTCCAGGCCGAACGGCCCGACGCGCAGATCCTGCTGACCAAGGTCCCCAACCCCACCTCCTTCGGTGTCGCGGAACTCGGCGGCGACGGCCGGGTGGTGGGCCTGGAGGAGAAGCCGAAGAAGCCGAAGAGCGATCTGGCGCTCGTCGGCGTCTACCTGTTCACCCCGGCCATCCACGAGGCCGTCCGCTCCATCGTGCCCTCCTGGCGCGGCGAGCTGGAGATCACGCACGCCATCCAGTGGCTGATCGACGAGAAGCGTGACGTCCGCTCCACCACCATCTCCGGCTACTGGAAGGACACCGGCAACGTCACCGACATGCTGGAGGTCAACCGGTCCGTCCTGGAGACCGTGGAGCCGCTCGACGCCGGCACGGTCGACGAGACCAGCGAGATCATCGGCCGCGTGCGCATCGAGCAGGGCGCCCGAGTCAGTGGCAGCCGGATCGTCGGACCTGCCATCATCGGTGCCGGCACGGTGGTCAACGACGCGTACATCGGCCCGTTCACGTCCGTCTCCGAGGACTGCCGGATCGAGGACAGCGAAATCGAGTACTCCATCGTGCTGCGCGGTTCCTCCGTGACCGGCGTGCGCCGGGTGGAGGCCTCGCTCATCGGGCGCGACGTCGAGGTGACGCCCGCCCCCCGTAACCCCAAGGCCCACCGGCTCGTGCTCGGTGATCACAGCAAGGTGCAGATCTCTTCATGACGACCCCCGTTACCCGGATCCTGGTGACCGGCGGTGCCGGTTTCATCGGCTCGCACTACGTCCGTACGCTGCTCGGCCCCCAGGGCCCAGGTGATGTCGCGGTCACCGTCCTGGACAAGCTGACGTACGCGGGCAACCCGGCCAACCTCGACGAGGTGCGCGCGCACCCCGGATTCGCCTTCGTGCAGGGCGACATCTGCGACCCGGAGCTGGTCGGCAAGCTGATGGCCGAGCACGACCAGGTGGTGCACTTCGCCGCCGAGTCGCACGTCGACCGTTCCATCGACGGCGGCGCGGAGTTCGTCCGCACGAACGTGGTCGGCACGCACACGCTGATCGACGCGGCGCACCGGGCCGGCATCAAGACCTTCGTGCACATCTCCACCGACGAGGTCTACGGCTCGATCGACGAGGGCTCCTGGCCCGAGACGCACCCGCTGGAGCCCAACTCGCCCTACTCCTCGGCGAAGGCCTCCAGCGACCTGATCGCGCTGTCCTACCACCGCACCCACGGTCTGGACGTCCGCGTCACCCGCTGCTCCAACAACTACGGGCACCACCACTTCCCCGAGAAGGTCATCCCGCTCTTCGTGACCAACCTCCTCGACGGCAAGAAGGTCCCGCTGTACGGCGACGGCGGCAACGTCCGCGACTGGCTGCACATCGACGACCACGTCCAGGGCATCGAGCTGGTCCGCACCAAGGGCCGCGCGGGCGAGGTCTACAACATCGGCGGCGGCACCGAGCTCTCCAACAAGGAGCTCACCGGGCTGCTGCTCAAGGCGTGCGGCGCCGACTGGGAGACCAGCGTCGAGTACGTCGAGGACCGCAAGGGCCACGACCGCCGCTACTCCGTCGACTGCACGAAGATCCGCGAGGAGCTCGGTTACGAGCCCCGCAAGAGCTTCGAGCAGGGCCTGGCGGAGACGGTCCAGTGGTACCGCGAGAACCGCGCCTGGTGGGAGCCGCTGAAGGAGCGGGCGGCGCTGTGACCGACAACCGGACCTGGCTGGTCACCGGCGCGGGCGGGATGCTCGCGCAGGACGTCCTCGCGCGGCTCGCCGCCGCGGGACTCCCGGCCGTCGCGGCCACCCGTGCCGAGCTGGACATCACCGATCCGGCCTCGGTGGGCGCGGCGGTGGCCGCACACCGTCCGGCAGTGGTCGTCAACTGCGCCGCCTGGACGGCCGTGGACGACGCCGAGTCCCGTGAGGACGAGGCGCTGCGGATCAACGGCGACGGCCCGCGCCACCTCGCCGAGGCGTGCGCGGAGACCGGGGCCGTACTCCTGCAGGTGTCCACGGACTACGTGTTCGCCGGTGACGCCGAGAAGCCGTACGCCGAGGACGCGCCCACCGGGCCGCGCGGCGCGTACGGGCGGACCAAGCTGGCGGGCGAGGAGGCGGTCCTCACCGTGCTCCCGGAGAGCGGCTACGTGGTGCGCACGGCCTGGCTGTACGGCGCGGGCGGCGGCAACTTCGTCCGGACGATGATCAAGCTGGAGGGCGTCAAGGACACCCTCGACGTGGTCGACGACCAGCGTGGCCAGCCCACCTGGACCGCGGACCTCGCCGACCGTCTGGTCCGCCTCGGGCAGGGCGCCCTCGCGGGCACCGCACCGGCCGGCGTCTACCACGGCACCAGCGGCGGCGAGACGACCTGGTTCGGCTTCACGCGGGCCATCTTCGAGCGGCTGGGCGCCGATCCGGAGCGGGTCCGTCCCACCACCAGCGCGGCCTTCGTACGGCCGGCGCCCCGGCCCGCGTACAGCGTGCTGGGCCACGACCGCTGGGCGGCGGCGGGCATCGAGCCGATCCGGGACTGGCGCGAGGCGCTGACCGAGGCGTTTCCCGCGCTGCTCGCGGCGGAGCGCGGCTGACCGGAGCCGACCGGACGACCGCGGTGGCCGGGTCCTGCCTTCGGGCGGGGCCCGGCCACCGGCTTTCCCGGAAGTCGCGTGCAACCGAACGCGAGGTCGGGTGGTCCAACTCCCATGAGGAAAAGGCTCGGCGTCGGCGTGGTCCTGGTTCTCCTGCTGTCCGCCTGTGGCTCGAGCGGGTCGGACGCGGACGGGAAGGACAAGGAGACGCACACGCCCGCCGTCCCGTCGGACTCCCCGGAGAGAGGGACGGGACGACCTGCCGTCCGGTCGGACTTCGACGGGGACGGGTACGGGGACTTCGTCTTCAGCGACAGCACCGCGACCGTCAACGGGAAGTACGCCGCCGGGTACGCGGCCGTGATCCGCGGCTCCTCGAAGGGCCCGGTACCTGAAGGGCAGCAGGTCGTGACCCAGGACGACCTGGGGCTCGGCAAGGCGGGCGAGGGGGGCGGATTCGGAAGCCGGGGCGTGACGGCCGACCTCGACGGTGACGGGCGGGCCGACTTCGTCACCCAGGCGGGCAGGAGCACGGTCTTCGTCGTCTGGGGAAGCGCCGAGGGGCTGTCCGAGGCGGCCCGGCTGACGGGTACCGCCCCGCTCTCCGGTGACTTCGACGGTGACGGACGGGCCGACCTCGTCGTCACCGGGACCGAGGACAGCACCGCACGCGTCCTCCTGGGGCCGTTCAGCCGCGACGGCGCACCCCGCCGCACGGTCCCGCTGGATCTGACGCCGAGCGCCCCGGGGTACTCCGTCGCGATCCCGTCCGCCGCCGGTGACGTCACGGGGGACGGCAAGGACGACCTGCTGGTCACCTGGGCGCTCCTCGCGGACGGGTCGCCCGTCGCCCGCGCCACCCTCGTGTACCGCGGGGCCGCCGAAGGGAAGCTGGTCAAGGGCCCGCGCCTGAAGGACGACCAGGGCGAGGACTTCCACGGCGCGCCGCTGCGGACCGGGGACCTGAACAAGGACGGTTTCGCCGACGTCGTCGCGGGACTCGCCTGCGAGATGCTCGGCGATCCCATGATCCCGGCCGGCGGCAGTCGCGTGGCCGTCCTGTACGGCGGCCCCTCGGGGACGAGCGAGAAGCAGGGGCCCTCGCGCATCACGGCGAAAACACCGGGGCTGCCTGTACAAGGACCCTTCTCCTACTGCACCTTCGGCTACGAACCCGCGGTCGGCGACATCGACGGCGACGGATACGCCGATGTGGCGTTCTCGGTCGTGGCCGGTACGGCACGGGACGGCGCGGGCAGTCTCGTCCTGCTGAGGGGGAGCGCCCGGGGCCTCACGTTCGAAGGAGCGCAGTCCCTGCCCGGCGGCCGTGCCGCGATGCTGGACACGAACGGGGACCGAGCGGCCGAGATCGCCGTCGCAGGCCCGGGACAGGGCGAGATCCGGGTGCTGCGCGGTGGGCGGGAGGGGGTCTCACTCACTCCGGCGCTGGTCGTCACCGAGGCCGATCTCGACCTGGGACCGGAGATATCGAGCGCGGGGCGCGGCTTCGGGGTGGTCGGATGACACCCGGTTTCCTACCGGCGAGTACGTAAACCTCCAATGAACTTCCGAGAAAGCTTACGCCAGAGCCTTTGAATGAGTAACTTCGCCGGAAACAACGAAAGCCGAACCCCTCGAAAGGCCGCTTCAGTGGACCGTCATGAACTCCTGCGTGGACTGCACCGTATCTACCGGCCGCGAAACTACCTGGAGATCGGCGTCAACGACGGCCGCAGCCTGGCACTTTCGCGCGTCGCGTCCGTCGCGATCGACCCCGCCTTCAAGGTCGTGACGTCGATCAGCTGCGACGTCCACCTGGTCCAGTCGACCAGTGACGACTTCTTCGCCCGCAAGGACCCGCTGGTGCACCTGCGCCGGGGCCGCAACCCCTTCCGCGCCCTCGCCCGCCGCGACCCGCTGGGGATGCTCGGCGGCGACCCCACGCTGGAGCTGTCCTTCATCGACGGCATGCACCTCTTCGAGTACGCGCTGCGCGACTTCATGAACGTGGAGCGCCACTCGCGCTGGTCGAGCGTGATCGTGCTCGACGACATGCTGCCGCGCGACGTCGACGAGGCGGCCCGCGACCGGCACACCAAGTTCTGGACGGGCGACGTCTACAAGCTGGTGACCGTCCTGCGGAAGTACCGTCCCGACCTGACGGTGCTCGAGATCGACACCGCGCCGACCGGTGTCGCCGTGGTCTTCGGGGCCGACCCGCAGAACACGGTGCTCAAGCAGAACTACGACGACATCATCAAGGAGTACGTCGTCCCGGACCCGCAGGCGGTTCCCGAAGAGGTCCTCGTGCGCAAGCACGCCGTGCAGCCCGAGGCGCTGCTCGGGGCCGACTTCTGGCCGGCCCTGGTCAAGGCCCGGAACCTGCGCCGCCCGCGCGCGGGCTTCGAGAAGCTGCGCGGCCAGATCGCGGCGCTGGGCGGCTGACCTTTCCGCACGACAGCGAGAGGGGCCCCGCGGACAGATCCGCGGGGCCCCTCTTCGTCGCTCTCAGGCGCGCAGCTGCGCCGCGTACGCCTGGCATGCCTCGTACGACGGCAGCAGGCCCTGGGCCTCGGCCTCGGCGAGGGTCGGCGCCGCGGAGTCCTTCTCGGACAGCACCGGCGTCAGGCCCGACGGCCACTCGATGCCCAGCTCGGGGTCGAGCGGGTGGATGCCGTGTTCGCGCTGCGGGGCGTACCCCTCGGAGCACAGGTAGACCACGGTCGCGTCGTCGGTCAGCGCCATGAAGGCGTGCCCGAGCCCCTCGGAGAGATAGACGGAGTGGTGGTCCACGTCGTCCAGTCGCACCGCTTCCCACTGCTTGTACGTGGGGGAGCCGGTGCGGATGTCGACGATGACGTCCAGCACCGCGCCGCGTACGCACTTGACGTACTTGGCCTGGCTGGGCGGCACGTCGGCGAAGTGGATGCCGCGCAGGGTGCCGCGGCTGGAGATCGAACAGTTGGCCTGGGCGAGGCTCAGGCCGTGGCCGGTGGACTCCTCGAAGTCCGCCCCCTTGAACCACTCGTGGAAGCTCCCGCGAGCGTCGGGGAAGACCTTCGGTTCGTGCACCCAGGCGCCCGCGATGCTGAGCTCCCGCATGGTGATCACATCCTTACTGTGGTGCTGTTGTGCCGTGTGCCTGCGATGTGTGTCCGTGGTGGGGGGCCGGTCAGCCGATCAGCTTCGCCGCGAGCCGGCGGAGCTTCTTGCGGGCCGGGGACGGAAGCCTGCGGACGACCGGCCCGCCGACGGCGCGCAGCCTGCGCCGGACGGCCGCCTTGCGCCGCCTGGCCAGTTCCGTCTGCACGAGCCCGGCATCCACCATGGCGACATCATCGCCGAGACGCAGCCGTCCGCTGCCGTCGACCGTAGCTTCGCAGAGCGCGAGGGCCGGGCTCTCCTCCCCGTCCAGTCGCGCCGAAAGGTTCCAGCGGCCGGAGGGCACCGATGTCGCGCGCTCGGAGAAGGAGATGTGGGCGCGCCCGGCGACGTGGCGGACCTCGGCGGGCAGCGCGAACGTACGGCCGTCCTCGGAGGTCAGGACCAGCTCGGTCTTCATCGGCGCGGTCTTCGGCCGGGTGAAGACGTCGAGCCGGAGTTCCGGCCGGCTGCCGGGCATCCGCCGCACGGGGCGGTTCTCGAGGTACGGCACCAGCTTCTTGCTGCGGCGGCCGACATCGAGGGTGAGATTGCCGTGCGGGTCGGTGAAGTACGGAATGACCGGGCGGGCGGGCGAACCGAGCAGCGCGGGGCGGCAGTCGGCGTCGACGTGCGCCGCGCGGTCGGCACCCAGGCGGGCCTTGCGGACCACGCCGAGACCGCGGACCGGAACCCAGATGTCCCAGAACCCGCGGGAGACGGGGCCGCGCCCCTTGGCGCCCTGCGTGCCGACCTTGCCGGTGCCGCGCAGAACGACCTCGCAGGCACCGTCACCCAGGTCCTCGACGGTGGAGGTGTACTCCGAGGGGCAGGGCCACTCGACGGCCGTCTCGCGGTTGCGCAGGGACATCTCGGCCTTGAAGCCGTTCAGCTCGTCCGTGACGTCGACCAGCTCGCCGTCCTCCAGCACGCCCTCGGTGAACTCCGGGTGCAGGAAGAGGCGGCCGTCGCGGCGCAGCAGCTTGAGCGGCTCGCCCGTCTCTCCCTGGACCAGCCGGGCGGTGACGGTGACGGCCAGCTTGCCGTCGGACTGCCAGGCGACGTCCTCGAGCCGGGCCACGCCCTTGATGGAGGCGGCGAAGCGGGCGATCCGCACCAGGCCCTGCCGGTCGTCGCGGCGCAGCAGCGTGGAGCGGACGCGGCTGAGCGCCCCGAGCCCGTCGTGTACGCCGTCCCCCATGAAGTCCTCGGCCAGCGGCTTCACCGCGTCGCACATCTCGTCCAGGTAGGCGGCGTCGTACTTGAGGACGGAGGGCTCGCTGAGCCGGCCGAGCATCTCCACCCGGTAGAAGCGGCGGAGGAGCAGGTCCCGGAATTCCCCGGGCTCGGTGTTGTCGACGACGACGTCGAGTACCTCGCGGAGGTTTCCGTAGTAGCCGGACGGGACGATTTTGGCGGATCCCGCGTTGTTCCCGTCGTCGCGCTTCGAGTAGTAGTAGCAGGTGTAGCTGCCGAGGATGGAGACGACCTTGGCGGGGAAGTACGCCTGCATCATGTACAGCTGGTCCTCCAGGCGCCGCTTGCCCTCGGGATAGGCGATGCTGTTCTCGCGGAGGAATTCCGCGCGGAACATCTTGTGCGGCGTGAGGCTGTCGTACAGCGGCGCGTCCCGCAGGTCGCACTTCTCCCGGTCCACGCGGAAGACGCCGTGCGGAACGCCGCGGAAGTTGCTGGCCACCTTGCCGATGACGATGTCGGAGCCGTTGCGGTGGCCCATGTCGTACATCCGGCGCAGCGCGTCGGAGGCGAGGTAGTCGTCCTGGTCGAGGAACTGGACGTACTCACCGGCGGCCTCGCCCACGCCGATGTTCCTGGGTTTTCCGGGCCAACCGGAATTCGGTATGTGAATCACCCGGAAATGCGGGTGCTCCTTGGCCAGGGCGTCCAGCTCGGCGGGCGTGTCGTCGGTCGAGCCGTCATTCACGAAGAGAACTTCGAATTCGTCGGACGGCAGGGTCTGCCTCAACAGCGAGTCAATGCAAGGCTTGATGTACTTACCTGGGTTGTACACCGGGATGATGACGCTCACCTTGGTCGGCATCTGTTGAACCTGTCTCCTGTCGAGAAGCCCTGTGGGGAGTGACCGGCGTGTGTACGGCCAGTGGCCGTAGTGTGTATGGCCGGGCTCACAGAGTATCCGCAGGGGTTTCGGGTACACGTAAGGGTTTCGTGACGTCGGGGCGTCGCCCGTCACGGAGCCGGGCGGGCCCGGTTTGACCAGGCCTGGGGCGGCCCGTAACCTTGACCCTCGGTGTGTCTTGGTACCCACCCACCCCTGAGCACCCACCTCCTGCTCACCGAGCAGGGGAGGCCGCTCGTCCGAATCCGGATCATCGGGCCCTCGGGTCCGTGTGAACGGCTGGCATCAGGGGTCCGTCCCGAGTGAGAGAGAGATCCGCGTGTACGCCATCGTGCGCAGCGGTGGTCGCCAGCACAAGGTTGCTGTCGGCGACATCGTTGAGGTTGACAAGATTTCCACTGCCAAGGTTGGCGACACCGTAGAGCTCTCTACGCTGCTCGTTGTCGACGGTGACGCTGTGACCAGCGACCCGTGGGTGCTGGCCGGCATCAAGGTCCAGGCCGAGATCGTGGACCACCACAAGGGTGTGAAGATCGACATCCTTCGCTACAAGAACAAGACCGGTTACCGCCGTCGTCAGGGCCACCGCCAGCAGTACACGGCGATCAAGGTCACTGAGATCCCCGCGGCTGCGAAGTAAGGGACTGAGGAGAGATGGCACACAAGAAGGGCGCATCGTCCACCCGGAACGGTCGCGACTCCAATGCCCAGCGGCTCGGCGTGAAGCGCTTCGGCGGTCAGGTCGTCAACGCGGGTGAGATCCTGGTCCGCCAGCGTGGCACCCACTTCCACCCCGGCGCGGGCGTCGGCCGTGGCGGCGACGACACGCTGTTCTCGCTGCAGCCCGGCGCGGTGGAGTTCGGTACCTACCGTGGCCGCAAGGTCGTGAACATCGTTCCGGTCGCCTGATCGGAAGCTTTCGCGAGGCGGACCTCACTTCCCTCACGGGAAGCGGGTCCGCCTTTCGCGTGTTACCCAGAGACAGACTCTTACGTATTTCCCAAGTGCTGGAGGCACCCCCCATGACCACCTTCGTGGACCGCGTCGAGCTGCACGTCGCCGCGGGTAACGGAGGCCACGGCTGTGCCTCCGTACACCGGGAGAAGTTCAAGCCCCTCGGCGGCCCGGACGGCGGCAACGGCGGCCGTGGCGGCGACGTCATCCTGACCGTCGACCAGTCCGTCACCACGCTGCTCGACTACCACCACTCCCCGCATCGCAAGGCCACCAGCGGCAAGCCCGGTGAGGGCGGCAACCGCTCCGGCAAGGACGGGCAGGACCTGGTCCTGCCCGTGCCGGACGGCACCGTCGTCCTCGACAGGGCGGGCAACGTGCTCGCCGACCTGGTCGGGCACGGCACGTCGTACGTCGCGGCCCAGGGCGGCCGGGGCGGCCTCGGCAACGCGGCGCTGGCGTCCGCGCGGCGCAAGGCCCCGGGCTTCGCGCTGCTCGGCGTGCCGGGGGGTACGCAGGACATCGTCCTGGAGCTGAAGACCGTCGCCGACGTGGCGCTGGTCGGTTACCCGAGCGCCGGAAAGTCCTCGCTGATCTCCGTGATGTCGGCCGCCAAGCCGAAGATCGCGGACTACCCCTTCACCACGCTGGTGCCGAACCTGGGCGTGGTCACGGCCGGCTCGACCGTCTACACGGTCGCCGACGTGCCGGGCCTCATTCCGGGCGCCAGCCAGGGCAAGGGCCTCGGCCTGGAGTTCCTGCGGCACGTGGAGCGGTGCAGCGTGCTGGTGCACGTGCTGGACACGGCGACGCTGGAGTCCGACCGCGACCCGCTGTCCGACCTCGACATCATCGAGGCGGAGCTGCGGGAGTACGGCGGGCTCGACAACCGGCCGCGGATCGTCGTCCTCAACAAGATCGACGTACCGGACGGCAAGGACCTCGCCGAGATGGTGCGGCCGGACCTGGAGGCTCGGGGCTACCGGGTCTTCGCGGTGTCGGCGGTGGCGCACACCGGGCTGAAGGAACTGTCCTTCGGGCTGGCGGAGATGGTCGGCGCGGCCCGGGCGGCGAAGCCGAAGGAAGAGGCCACGCGGATCGTGATCCGGCCGAAGGCCGTCGACGACGCGGGCTTCACCGTGACGCCCGAGGCGGACGGTCTGTTCCGGGTGCGCGGCGAGAAGCCCGAGCGCTGGGTACGGCAGACCGACTTCAGCAACGACGAGGCCGTGGGCTATCTCGCGGACCGCCTCAACCGCCTCGGGGTGGAAGAGGAGTTGATGAAGGCGGGAGCCCGTTCCGGTGACGGCGTCGCCATCGGACCCGAGGACAACGCGGTCGTCTTCGACTGGGAGCCCACGGTCATGGCCGGCGCCGAGATGCTCGGCCGACGGGGCGAGGACCACCGCTTCGAGGCACCGCGGCCCGCGGCGCAGCGGCGTCGGGACAAGCAGGCGGAGCAGGACGAGGCGGCCCAGGAGTTCAACGACTTCGAGCCGTTCTAGCCGCTCCGGCCGTTTCAGCAGGACCCGCTCCAACAGGCCGCGCTCCCGCGGCCTGGGGGAACCACGGGCGAAGACGTGGCGGACGCGGGGCAACCCACAGCTGCTCCGGCGAGTCGTACCGGGTAATCAACACCCCGTTCGATTCCCGGAGTAGCCGTGCCCCAGCCCATGCCGCGCAGCCTGCGTCGTACCGTTGTCGTCGCGCTCGCCCTGCTCGCCGCCACCGGCACCGCACTCCCGACGGCCCAGGCCGGCCCCGCCACCACCGGGTCGCGGGACGACTTCAACGGCGACGGCTACGCGGACCTCGCGGTGGCCGCGCCCGAGGCCACCGTCGGAGGGAAGACGAAGGCCGGTTACGTGGCCGTGCTGTACGGCTCGGCGAAGGGCCTCGCCACCTCCTCCAGGCAGGTCTTCAGCCAGAACACCGCCGACATCCCGGGCGCCGCCGAGACCGGCGACGAGTTCGGCAGCGCGCTCGCCACCGCTGACCTCGACCGGGACGGCTACGCGGACCTGGTCGTCGGCGTGGCAGGCGAGGACACGGCCGCCGGGGGCGTCGACTCCGGGTACGTCCAGGTCGTCTGGGGCGGTCCCCAGGGGCTGTCGGGAGGCTCCTCGCTGGTCACGGCCGGCGATGCCGCGTACGGCAGGCTCGGCGGCCGGGGGAGGCTGACGGTCGGCGATGTCGACGGCGACGGGGCGTTCGACGTGGTGGCCACGGCGAGCGACTGGAGGCTCCGGGTCGCCAAGGGCCCCTTCGGGCGGGACGGCGCCTCGCACGGCGGGGAGCAGTTCGTCGGGATCGACGACTCCGACCCCCGCGTGCTGGACCTGGCCGTCGGTGACGTGAACGGCGACGGCGTCGACGACATCGTGGGCACCATGAACGACGGCGACGAGTACGACTTCCGCCGCATCGCGTACTGGCAGGGCACCCCGGACGGGCTCGCGCGGCGGACGGTGGTCCTCGGCGCCGACGGCCACCGGCTGCAGGGCGGCGAGTCCGTCGACCTCGGCGACGTGAACGGCGACGGGTACGAGGACATCGTCGTGGGCCGTCTCGACGGCTACGACAGCGACACCGTGACCCCGCTCGCCAAGGGCGGCCGGGTCGCCGTGGTCCCCGGCACCGCGTCCGGTCCCGACGGGACGCGGCCGACGTACCTCAACCAGGACAGCGCCGGGGTGCCGGGCGCCGCCGAACCCGGCGACGTCTTCGGCTCCGACGTCTCGGTCGCCGACGTCGACGGCGACGGCTACGACGACGTCGCGGCGGGCGTGCCCGGCGAGGACTTCGGCAGGCTGACCGGCGCCGGAAGCGTGGTCGTGCTGCGCGGTGGCGCCAAGGGCCTGACCGGTACCGGCGCCCAGGTGTTCAGCCAGGACACCGCGGGCGTGCCGGGCGCGGCGGAGAACTCCGACGCCTTCGGCCGGACGGCCCGTCTGCTCGACGCGAACCACGACGGCCGGGCCGAGCTCGCGGTGGGCGCGCCGGGCGAGAACGCCAATGCCGGATCGGTGTGGGTGTTCCGGTCGACGTCCTCCGGCATCACACCGACCGGTTCGTTCTCCTTCGGGGCCGGCACGCTCGGCGCGGTGGCGGCCGGCGCCCGGCTCGGGGCCGGGTTCGCGTACTGAACCACCGTGCGTCGTCACGGGTCTCCTGTTGTCCCTCATCTGTCATGCACGCGATGGCCCCCGTTCAGCGGGCGGACCGACCGAAGGCGTGAGCTTCCCCGTGTCCAAGAGACAAGCGAGGCAGGGGAGTTCGCCCGATGACCGGAGCAGTTACGTCCGACCGACGCCGTTTTCTGACGGCCGGCGCCGCCGTGCTCGGCGCCGCGGCCTCCGCCCAGCTGTGGCTGCCGCACACCGCCCGGGCAGCCGAAACCCCTCTGCCCGACGGCGTGTTCAGCCTCGGCGTGGCGTCCGGCGACCCGCTGCCGGACGGCGTCGTGCTGTGGACGCGGCTCGCCCCGGACCCGCTGAACGGCGGCGGCATGCCCAACGCGGTGGTGCCGGTGCGGTGGGAACTCGCCGAGGACGAGCGGTTCACCAAGGTCGTCCGGCGGGGCACCGCCCAGGCGCAGCCCGCATACGGGCACAGCGTTCACGTCGATGTACGGGGACTGCGCGCGGGCCGCACGTACTGGTACCGCTTCCGCACCGGCGGACAGCTCTCCCGCACCGGCCGCACCCGCACCGCGCCCGCCCGGCACAGCTCCGGCGGCGACCTGAGGATCGCGCTCGCCTCCTGCCAGAACTGGCAGCACGGCTACTTCACGCCGTACGCCGACATGCTGGCCCAGGACCCCGACGTGGTCCTCTTCGTCGGCGACTACATCTACGAGTCGACGCCGTCGGCGACTGCCGTACGACGTCACGAGGGCACCGGCGAGCCGTACAGCCTCACCCAGTACCGCAACCGGTACGCCCAGTACCGCACCGACCCCGACCTCGCGGCGATGCACGCGAACGCCCCCTTCGTGGTCACCTTCGACGACCACGAGGTCGACAACGACTTCGCCGGCGAGATCCCCCAGGACCCGGACAAGCAGACCCACGACGCGTTCGTGGCCCGGCTGACCGCGGCCTACCAGGCGTACTACGAGCACATGCCGGTGCGGGCGACGGCGGTCCCGAGCGGCCCGCACATCCGGATGCACCGCCGCCTGGAGTTCGGCCGGCTGGCCCGGCTCAACGTGCTGGACACCCGGCAGTTCCGCAGCGACCAGGCCACCAGCCAGGCCGGCGCCCAGGACCCGTCGCTGACCATGCTCGGCGCCGGCCAGAAGCAGTGGCTGCTCGACGGACTGCGCGACTCGCCCGCCCGCTGGAACCTGATCGCCTCTCAGATCATGATGGCCGAGACCGACCTCAAGGCCGGCGAGGGCAAACTCTGGTTCTACGACGCCTGGGACGGCTACCAGGCCGAACGCAACGCGTTCCTGAAGGAGTTCCGGACCGTGCGCAACCCGGTCGTGCTCACCGGCGACCGGCACCTGACGATGGTCAGCGACCTCAAGGAGGACTTCGCCGACCCGGACTCCGCCGTCGTCGGCGCCGAGTTCGTCGGCACCTCCGTCTCCAGCAACGGCGACCAGGACCAGGCCGCCTTCCACCAGGAGTGGGACCCGCGCCTGCCGGACAACCCGCACTGGAAGCTGCTCGACGCCCACCGCGGCTACCACCTGCTCGACGTCCGCCGCGACGGCATCGACGCGCGGGTGAGGATCGTGGACACCGTGGTGAAGCCGCAGGCCACGCCGAGCACGCTGGCCCGGCTGCGGGTCGACGCGGGCCGGCCCGGCGTCCGGCTGGTGTGACAGCCACGTGTGACCAGGCCGTAGGAAGCCTGTGTGACGGGAGCCCGGGACTCATCCGTGTCCCAGGTCTCTCTCAGCGCGGTCTCAGGAAGCGCTCTTACCGTCCTCTGACTATGGAGACGGACTGTACGAGACACGACGATCCGGTGAACACCGCGACCCTCCCGCTGCCCACCGGCACCCGGCTGCTGCACATAGGCCCGCACAAGACCGGCACGACCTCGATCCAGGGCGCGCTGTTCGCGGCGAAGGACGCGCTGCCCGAGCACGGCGTCGTCTTCCCGGCCTCCACCAGACACCCCATGGAAGCGGCCCTGGCCGCCTGCGCCCTCCCCGGCATGATGGGCAACACCAAGCCCACCGAGCGGCACTGGCGGCGCCTGGTGGACCAGGTGCACGCCACCGGCAGGCACACCGCGGTGATCAGCAGCGAGTTCTTCGCCGACGCCCCCGACGGCGAGACCGTCGCCCGGGTCGTCGAGGAACTCGGCGGCGACCCGGTGCACGTCCTGATCACCCTGCGCCCGCTGACGCGGATCATGCCCTCGCAGTGGCAGCAGTACGTGCAGAACGGCCTGCGCATGGGCTACGAGGACTGGCTGGAGCACATGCTCAGGAAGGCCCCGTACGAGAAGCCCAACCCCAGCTTCTGGCGCCGCCACCGGCACGACCGGCTGGTGGAGCGCTGGGCCCGGGTGACCGGCCCGGAGCGGGTCACCGTGGTCGTCGTCGACGACCGCGACCGGGACGGCCTGCTGCGCACCTTCGAACGGCTCCTCGGACTGCCGGCGAATCTCCTGCGGCCGGTTCCGGACGCGGTCAACCGTTCTCTTACCCTCGCCGAGACCGAAATGCTGCGGAATCTTAATGTGGAATTCCGCGGCAATGGGCTCCCGGACGAGCTCTATTCACAACTCGTCCGATACGGCGCCGTGATGCACATGAAGAACTCGTGCACCCCCGGTCCCGAAGACGTGAAGATCAGAACTCCCCGGTGGGCCGTCGAGGCCGCCGCCGGGATCGGCGCGGAGATGGCGGAGCGGATCGTTGGGGCGGGCGTACGCGTCCTCGGCGATCCGGCGCTGCTCTTCGCCGTGCCCGAGCCCGCCGGGCAGACGCCCGCTCAGCCTCTGCTCGGGCCCGAGGTGGCGGCCCAGGCGCTCTACGGCGTACTCGCGGCGGCCGCCGCGGCACCGGTCGGGCACACCGCGCCGGCGAAGGCGCGCACGGTTCACCAGACGTCCACGAAGGAGCTCGTGAGAGTGCTCGGGCACCGCTGTCTGAAGAAGCTGCGGCGCCGCTGAGTCCCTGTGCAGTTACTCACAGCAATTCCGTGGAGTCCATGGAAAGGTGCCTCTCAATCACCAGGAGTGCGAGGTGAATGACAGGTTGCGCGCACATATGCGGTGGACGGCGCTCACCTTGCACTGCGGTAACCCGAAGTGGGACCATTTCCACGTTCCCTGTCGTCCCGAGGTAGGTCACCTGTGTCCCAGCACTTCGCCAAGCCCCGTACCACCGCAGTGATCCTGGCCGGTGGCACCGGCCAGCGTGTGGGTCTTTCGATCCCCAAGCAGCTGCTGAAGATCGCCGGCAAGGCAGTCATCGAGCACACCCTGACCACTTTCGAGAAGGCCGACTCGATCGACGACATCATCGTGCTGATGGCACCGGGTTACGTGCCCGACATCGAGAAGATCGTCGCCAAGGCCGGGTTCCAGAAGGTCAAGAAGATCATCGAGGGTGGCGCCACCCGGAACGAGACCACCGAGCGCGCCATCGCCGCCCTGGGCGAGGGCCTGGCCGACGGCGAGGACGTGAACGTCCTGTTCCACGACGCCGTACGCCCCCTGCTGTCGCGGCGCGTCATCGACGACTGCGTCACGGCGCTCGAGCGCTTCCAGGCCGTCGACGTCGCCATCCCCTCCGCGGACACCATCATCGTCACGCGCACGCACGGCGACGACGGCGAGTTCATCACCGAGATCCCGGACCGCTCCCGCCTGCGCCGCGGCCAGACCCCGCAGGCCTTCAAGCTGTCCACGATCCGCCGCGCCTACGAGGTCGCCGCCGGCGACCCCAACTTCCAGGCCACGGACGACTGCTCGGTCGTGCTCAAGTACCTGCCGGACGTGCCGATCCACGTCGTCGCGGGCGACGAGTACAACATGAAGGTCACTCAGCCCGTCGACGTCTTCATCGCCGACAAGCTCTTCCAGCTGGCCTCCACAGCGACGCCCGAGCAGAAGAGCGAGGAGCTGTACCGCGAGCTCCTCACCGGCAAGACCGTCGTCGTCTTCGGCGGCTCGTACGGCATCGGCAAGGACATCGCCGAACTCGCCGAGTCCTACGGCTCCAAGGTGTACGCGCTCGGCCGCTCCACCACCGGCACCCACGTCGAGAACCCGGAGGAGGTCGACGACGCCCTCTCCAAGGCGTACGCCGAGACCGGACGCATCGACTACGTGGTGAACACCGCGGGCGTGCTGCGCATCGGCAAGCTGGCCGAGACCGACAACGCGACCATCGAGGAAGCGCTGAAGGTCAACTACCTGGCCCCGGTACAGATCGCCCGCTCGTCGTACAAGTACCTCGCCGAGACCAAGGGCCAGCTGCTGCTGTACACCTCCAGCAGCTACACCCGCGGCCGCGCCGAGTACAGCCTCTACTCCTCGACCAAGGCGGCCATGGTGAACCTCACCCAGGCCCTGTCCGACGAGTGGGCCGGCGACGGCGTCCGCGTCAACTGCGTCAACCCCGAGCGCACCGCCACGCCGATGCGCACCAAGGCGTTCGGCCAGGAGCCGGCGGGCAGCCTGCTCTCCTCCGAGGCCGTCGCCCGCACCTCGCTCGACGTGCTCCTGTCGGAACTGACCGGGCACGTCATCGACGTCCGCCAGCAGGACCCGACCGCGTCCGCCGGACAGGCGACCGGTTTCGAGCAGGCGCTGGCCAGTGTCCTGGATCGTCAGGACGGCGTGGCATAATCAACATCAATTAGTCGTCTGTCATTCAGGCCTCTGTGGCTGCCCGTTCGCGGAGCATTCGCAGGGGCCTGAATCCGTAAAATTCCCGGACCGTGCACAAGCTTTTTTCCGGATTTTTTCGACTTTCACAAACCGGCCCCCCTCCAAGAGCAGGTTCCTCCGTGATAAGCACCGCTATTCGCGTCGCCCGGGTGGGCAGCGCGGCAGAGCTGGCCGCGGCGGCCCTCATGATCCTGGGCTACCCCGCCCTCATGCTGGCCGCACTCGTTCCGAGCGTCCCCGCCTTCGCGGCCGCGACCGCCGTGACGTACCTGGCGGACCACTATCTGCACCGCAAGGGCAGCTATCTCATCAACCGCCTCAGCAAGGTGCGAGCCGGCCTGTCGATCCGCTTCCTGATCAGACAGCTCCTGCTGATCCTGCTGCTGGCCCGCCTCTCCCTCTCGGACGGCCTGGTCTTCTACGGAGCGACCGCCTGCTTCATCGCCTTCTACGGTCTCCAGGCCCCGCACGGCGCGCTGGTCACCCTGATCCGCAACCGCCGCCGGATGCCGGTCGCCACCCGCAACGTCGACCTCGCCTCGCGCGTGCGCATCCCGGACGCCCCGCCGCAGCGACTGCTGAACCGCTCGGCCGAGAAGATGCTCCACCTCGACCTCGCCGCCGTGATCGGCATACTCGTCTCCGCCGCCCTGGACTCCGCCCTCGCCGGTTTCATCGGCATCGGCGTCACCCTGGTCCTGGGCTCCCTGTACGTGGCGGCGCTGCTGCCCTACGTGCGCGGCCGGAAGATCCCGCCCACCGCCGAGAAGGTGCTGGACGCGGTCGACGACTGGCTGCGCGAGTACCGGCCGGAGACGGTGCTGTACTTCTCCGGCTCCAAGGACTCGGCGTACCAGGTCAACATGTGGCTGGAGACCATGGAGCAGCTGGACTCCAAGCCGCTGATCATCCTGCGCGAGCGGGTCATCCTGGCCAACCTGGCGCCCACCACGGTCCCCGTCATCTGCGTGCCCGGAGGGGTGCACCTGATGAACATGGACCTGTCCAACGTGCGGGTCGCGCTGTACGCGGCGAACGTCGGAAAGAACATCCACCTGCTGCGCGTGCCGACCATGAAGCACGTCTTCATCGGCCACGGTGACAGCGACAAGCTGGCCAGCGTGAACCCGTTCAGCAAGGTGTACGACGAGGTGTGGACCGCCGGCCGCGCGGGCCGCGACCGCTACGCCATCGCCGACGTCGGTGTCCGCGACGAGGACATCGTCGAGGTCGGCCGCCCGCAGCTGGCCCCGATCCGGACCTGGCAGGGCACACCGGACGGCGCTCGCGGCGCGGCCGCCGACGGAGACTGCCCCACGGTGCTCTACGCCCCCACCTGGGAGGGCTGGGACGGCAATCCGGGCAACACCTCGCTCGTCCTCGCCGGCGAGAACATCGTGAAGAAGCTGGTGAAGGCCGACCCGCCGGTCCGCGTCCTGTACAAGCCGCACCCCTTCACGGGCACCGTCAGCGCCGAGGCCGGTGCCGCGCACCGGCGGATCACCTCCCTGGTCAAGAAGGCCGCCGCCGCGCGCGCCGCCGACCCCCGCTTCACGACCGACGCCGCCACCCAGGCCCAGGCCAAGGCGGATCTGGTCCGGATCGAGGCCCGGATCGCCGAGCTGGTTGGCAACGGCGGCGAGAAGGGCGACGAGGCCGAAGCCACCCGCGACGGCCTGGTCGACGTCAAGAAGCACGAGGAGATCGCCCGGCTGCGGGGCGAGTGGAACGACGCGTACTGGCGTTCCTTCCCCACCTGGGAGCACCGGGTGGTCACGGGCGCCGAGCCGCGCCTGTACGACTGCTTCAACGTCTCCGACGCGATGGTCTCCGACATCTCCAGCGTGGTCTCCGACTTCATCGCGAGCGGCAAGCCGTACGCGGTCACGGACTCCGCCGAGCTCGGCGTGGAGGAGTTCAAGCGGCAGAACACCGCCGTGCGCGCCGCGGTGATCCTGTCCAACAGCGCGGCCGAGCTGGGCGCGCTGCTCGACGCGGTCCGCGACCCGGCGGCCGACCCGCTGGCCGAGGACCGCGGCGAGCTGAAGCAGTACCTGCTGGGTCCGGACGAGCCGACGTCCATCGAGCAGTTCAACACCGCGGTGGCCAACCTCGCGATCAAGGCCGAGACGCGCAATGTCGGCCAGGAGTCGCGGGCGGTGACCGGAGCGGCGGAGGCCGCTGAGGCCGAGGCGGAGCTGGCGAACGCGGTGCCCGCGCCCGGCACCTCGCCGGCCGGCGAGGCGGACGGTCTGACGGCGTGAGCGTGGACTGACGGCGCCCTTGCCGAAAGGGCCCGGCTTTCGAGGGAGTGATCCTCGAAAGCCGGGCCCTTTTGCGTATGTCCTGGTGTGCGCGTCGGCGCGTGGACCGGCGCCTGTGAGCTGGCTCACGAAACCAGGTTGCCGAGGCAACCGCTTGACCTGGTCGTCCGTCTACCAAGTAGCCAATGAGGCGATACGGGGGAAATGTCTGTGACGAGGGGGAAGTGTGACCGTGACGCAGCCTGATGTGAGCGTGATCATCGGGGCGTACGAAGCGATGCCGTACCTGGTCGACTGCCTCGCTTCGGTCGAGGCGCAGACCATCGGTCCGGAGCGCATCGAGGTCATCGCGGTCGACGACGGTTCGACGGACGGGACCGGGGAGTACCTGGAGGAGTTCGCGGCCCGCGCGGCCATGCCGGTCACGGTGATCCGGCAGGACAACTCCGGAGGCCCCAGCGGCCCGCGCAACGTCGGCCTCGGCAAGGCCGCCGGGCGCTACGTCTT
The DNA here is from genome assembly GCF_056820935.1 of Streptomyces sp. Q2. NCBI lineage: Bacteria > Bacillati > Actinomycetota > Actinomycetes > Kitasatosporales > Streptomycetaceae > Streptomyces > Streptomyces sp. Q2. Next base: position 20,772 of record NZ_JBXEJE010000056.1, read on the forward strand.
CTTCCTCGACGCCGACGACCGGCTCGGCCCCGAGGCCCTGCGGAGCATGGTCGCCATGGCCGACGAGAACGGCACGGACGTCGTCCTCGGCAAGGTCGAGGGCGTCAACCGGTCCGCGCCGAAGTCGATGTGGAACAGCTCGGTGGGGCGCACCGACGTCTTCTCCTCCAACATCAAGTTCACCCTGAGCGCGCAGAAGCTGTTCCGCCGCGCCCTGCTGGAACACCACAGCATGCGCTTCGACGAGTCCCTGTGGACCGGCGAGGACGCCCTGTTCACGCTGGAGGCCTACCTGCGCGCGGACGGCGTCTCCGTGGTCGCCGACCACACCTGCTACTACCTGGTGGGCCGCGAGGACGGCAAGCACGTGACGAAGAGCGGCGGTTACGCCCTGCGCTTCGACTCCGCGCGGGCCCTGATGACCCTGATCGCCGACATGCTCCCGCCGGGCCCGAAGCGGGACGTGCTCATGGTCCGGCCCTTCCTCGTCACGCTGTTGGCGCAGTTCGGCCCCCGCTACCTCAAGGACAGCGAAGAGGTCCGGCGGCACAAGTTCGAACTGGCGAAGCCGCTGATGGACGCCTACTGGAACGAGAACGTGGCCCGCCGCCTCAGAGTCCACGAGCGGCTGCGGCTGCACCTGGTCGCCGCCGGGCGGCCCGACCTCCTCAAGGAGGTCGTGGAGTTCGTGCGGGCGAAGAAGGAGGCGTCGGCCGTCCTGGAGAAGAAGGGCCGCCGCCTCTACCTCGCCTACCCCCACTTCCGCGACCTCTCGGCCGGCATTCCCGACGCGGTCTACCTCGCCGACGCCCGCGAGGCCCGTACCTTCCCGGGCTATCGCGAGGGCACCGTCGACAGGTTCGTGCAGCGGGCGGCACGCAAGGTGCGGCGGGTGCTGCCGGCCCGGGAGGGTGGCGCGCCGGGCGGGCGGGCCGCGGCGGCCTGATCTCCCGGGGAGTTCACGCGGACGGTGCGGCGGGCTCGGCCACGCTCTCGTGACGCGGCCTCGGGATTTCCGACGCCGGCCGGTCCGCCATCCGCACCTGGTGCCGCCGCGCCGCCGCGCACAGTTCCCGTGCGGCCTTGTTGAAGCGCACCTGTGAGGCCGGCTCGTCCGGCCCCAGCAGATGCCGCTTCAACTCGGCGCGGGCCTCGGCCAGTTCGTCCTTCTCCGGGTGCCGTACGGCCTCCAGCAACTCGGGCACCCCGCCCGCGTCCGGTGCCAGCACGGTCGCCGCCCGTACCGTCGGGAAGGTCTCGCGGAACGTCTCCCTGGGCAGCCCGCTGGTGTTGGCCACCGCGTACGGTTTTCCGCTCGCCAGGAAGTCGCTGACCACGCTCGACACGTCACTGATCAGCAGATCGGCACGGTTGAAGCAGGAGTACAGCGCGGGCCGGACGTCCGTCACGACCTGGTGCTCCCACTCCGGCAGCGAGGCCCAGTACGCCTCCTCCCAGGCCTCCGTCGCCCGTGCCACCGCCTCGGCCCGCCCGGGCTCGGGCGTGGACTGCAGCAGCATCCGCTCGACCTGGTCGGCGGCGGACCGGCAGTCGATCGAGATGAGGGTGTCCAACTCCTTGGTGCGACGGCCCAGTTCGCCGTCGTCGACCGGCCGGGCCCCGGTGCGCTCCCGGTTCGCCGCCCGGACCAGCTCACGGATGCGCAGGTCCGCCTCCCCGGCACGCGGGTCCACGGAACCCGTCAGCGGGTGCGGCTTGTACAGCAGCCGTACGCCCGGGTCCGCCAGCAGCGCCCGTACGAGGTTCTCGCCGGCCTCGACCACCGACGTGTTGCCGGGGTTGCCGTCCCAGCCCTCCCAGGTGGGCGCGTACAGGACGGTGGTGTAAGTCCCCGTCGGCGGCCCCGCGTAGGGCCGTACGGCGTCCAGCTGCGGGCGGCCGATCTCCACCACGTCCTTGTCCTCGACGCCGACCTCGGCCAGCGCGTAGCGCTCGCGCGCCGCCGGACCGGCCACCCACACCTCGTCGTACGCCTTCGCGTACGGGTTGCAGGAGGACAGCTTGTCGCTCTCGCCGTGGTTGACGAAGGTGTGCTTGAGGGTGGGGATGCGCAGGACCTGGGAGGTCTTGCCGGAGTTGGAGGGATGCACGAGGACCTGGAGCGTGGACTGCTCCAGGCGCATCAGCGTGGACACCTTCGGCAGGCAGACGATCGGCACGTCGGTCGCGGCGATCTTCTGCACCATGAAGCGTTCCCGCAGCACGATCAGCGGGCGGCCCTCCAGCTGCGCGAGCGGCTCCAGCCACATGTTCGCCTGGTACGCCGAGGACGCGCCGCCGGAGAAGTAGAGGCCGATGGTCGGCTTGTACTCGGCCAGCCATGCGTCGAACCAGTCGACCACCTCCTGCTCGCCCACCGGACGGCGGCTCGGCAGCAGCCGTACCAGAAGGTCGAACAGGCCCATCACCGCGAGCCCGAGGGACAGGGCGATCCCCAGGGCCGCGCAGCGCAGGTCGTCGGTGGCCACCGTGGCCAGCAGGCCGGCCGTGGACGGCAGACCGAAGACCAGCAGGCGGTGGCCGGGGCGGCGCAGCAGGACGGGCGGGGCCGAGGACAGGCGCAGCGCGGAGGCGTCGATGTTGCGGGTGACCACCGGCAGGGTGCGGGTGCGGCGGACCAGGACGGAGAGCGCCTGGATCGCGCAGTGCAGCGCGTAGAAGGCGAGCAGGCCGGCGACGAGCGGGGCGTAGACCGTCTCCCGGTGCTGCTCGCCCAGCCGCAGCAGACCGAAGACCAGCAGCAGGTCGCGCAGGACGTGCCGCACGGTGAGGTCGGCGTGCGACTTGGCGAGCACCGTCACCATGCCGCGCTGCCACCGGTGCAGCACGCCCTCCGCGGCCACCGAGGCGACGGTCGCGACGAGCAGCAGCGGCAGGTGGGGCAGGAGCGCCCCGACGGCCTGGACGGTGAAGGCGGCCGCGAACAGGGCGGTGAGCAGCGCGCGGGGCGCGTGCCGGCGGAGGAGGAGCCCGGTCGGGGTGGTCAACCGGGCGCGGAACAGTCCGGCGAGCCGCCGACGGGGGCGTTCCGGCGTCGCCCGGCGAAGCCGGAGTCTCGCCGTGCGGCGGCGGGGGAGGGGTTCGGACACTGCGGTCACTCCAAGGTTCGGCGCAGGACGTCGTGCGCCCGGGTTAACGCCCGCCGACCACCGGACGACACGCACGTGTCCGACAGCCCCTGGAGTGACGCGGGGCGCGTTACCCCCGCCCCGACCCGATCACCTTCCGGATCGGCCCGCCCACCATCCGCCGGGCCCGCCGGTACACCGACGTCGACGCTCCGGTCGCCGCCGCCCCCGGCCTGGTTCGCGCCAGCTCCCGCTTCAACGTGTCGTTGTCCTTGGCGAGTTCGCCGATACGGCTGTGCAGCCAGCCGAAGCGCGTGGTGAGCGAGGCGAGGTCGGTGTCGTTCCAGGGGCGGATGCCGGCCGGGAAGGACAGCGAGCGCATGCGGTCGTCGAAGGCGGTGCCGCCGTCGCCGTGCGTGAAGGTGTTCTGCAGGCCGTTGCGGTCGAGGAACTCGGTGAAGCGCTCGAAGCGCTCGTGGTGGCCGCTGACCAGAGAGGTGAAGTCGGCCTCCTCGTACAGCTGCGCCGGGTCCAGGTCGGCGGGCAGTTTGTTGATGGGGCGGTGCGGGATCCCGAAGTAGCGGCACAGCTCCAGCGTCCGCGAGTCACCGCACAGCACGGTCGCGGGCGTGCCCGCCAGCAGCGCGGCGATGTTGCCGTGGATGCGGGAGCCGAAGGAGAAGTCGAAGCCGCGCAGGTCGTCGATCCAGGTGACGGGGTCGACGTAGACCCGGGCCTTGCCCTCCTGGTACATCGGGTGGTCGGGGTGCGTCGGCATCGACGTCACCCGGCCGTTCGCGTCGGACAGGTCCCGCCAGTGCAACTGCCGTGCGTCGCTGATGTTCTGGCCGATGAAGCGCAGGTGCGGATAGCGCTCGTGGGTACGGCGGATGATCCGGTCCAGGCCCTGCTTCTGCACCGCGCTGTGCGAACCGTTGACCGCGATGCGGGAGTCGGCGGTCAGCGCCGGCACCCGCTTCTCCACGGTGAGTTCCTTGCCGTACAGGAACAGTGACGGGCAGCCGATCACCTCGACGTCCCGGAATCCCATGTCCGACAGGTACTTCTCGGTGAACTCGCCCCGGACCCCGATCGAGGCGCTGCGGTCGAGCACCGCGGAGACGAACTCGCGCACCGACGGCTCCATGGCCTTCAGCCGTGCCGGGTTGTAGTCGAGCCCGGACTGAGCGCCGACGCCGACCACCACGACCGGGATCCGCAGCTTGCCGATCAGCCGGGTCAGCCGCTTCAGCTGCGTCTCGAACGACGGCCGGAACGCGTTCGCCAGCGGGACGACGAAGGCGTCGTACTCCTCGTTGATCCGGCCCGCCGCGGCCACCTCGGTCCTGATCCCGTTGGAGACCACCTCGGTCCCCGGTACTTCGAGGATCTTGTGGGTGGCGTCACTGAAGATCAGATTGCCGGAGTTGGTGGCGATGACGTCCTGGTCAAGGGCTTCCTCGAGGGGGACGACGTCGTAGGGGCTTTTGCCCGACCTGAGGAGTATCCGCTTCGAGCGGCGAACAGAGTGCGACACAGAGTTCAATTTAAGTTTTGCAAGACTTTCATTTCTAGAAGCAACCAGCACAACCTTTTTGCCGTATGCGAAGCGTGAGCAAAGAGTGACGTTGCCGCATGTCCGGGGGCTGGACCGACGCGCGCCGCCCGGCCCCGTTCGCGTAGATTGCGCAGGAGCCGAGGTGCGAGGGGACGGAACGCAAGGTGGCAGGGGCAAGGCAGGCTGTGAGCGAGGCCCGCAGGATCGTCGTCAAGGTGGGTTCCTCGTCGCTGACCACCGCCTCGGGCGGCCTGGACGCCGACCGGGTGGACGCGCTCGTCGACGTCCTCGCCAAGAGCCGCAGCGGCGGGGAGAAGGAGATCGTCCTCGTCTCCTCCGGCGCCATCGCCGCGGGTCTCGCCCCGCTGGGGCTGCGCCGCCGGCCCAAGGACCTGGCCCGCCAGCAGGCCGCCGCCAGCGTCGGCCAGGGGCTGCTGGTCGCCCGCTACACCGCCTCCTTCGCCCGCTACGGCGTGCGCGTCGGCCAGGTGCTGCTGACCTCCGACGACATGAGCCGGCGCGCCCACCACCGCAACGCCTCCCGCACCCTCGACAAGCTGATCGCCATGGGCGCGTTCCCGATCGTCAACGAGAACGACACCGTGGCCACCGACGAGATCCGCTTCGGGGACAACGACCGGCTCGCCGCGCTCGTCGCCCACCTCGTCCACGCCGACCTACTGGTGCTGCTGTCCGACATCGACGGCGTGTACGACGGCGACCCCAGCAAGCCGGGCACCTCGCGGATAGCGGAGGTGCGCCGGCCCGCCGACCTCTCCGGAGTGGACATCGGCAGCGCCGGCAAGGCGGGCGTCGGCACCGGCGGCATGGTCACCAAGGTCGAGGCGGCCCGGATCGCGGCCGCCGCCGGCATCCCCGTCGTGCTGACCAGCACGATCCACGCCGCCGACGCGCTGTCCGGCGGCGACACCGGCACCTACTTCCACCCCGCCGACAAGCGCTCCGCCGACCGGATGCTGTGGCTCCAGCACGCGTCCACCCCGCAGGGTTCCCTGACCCTGGACGACGGGGCGGTACGGGCCGTCGTGGACCGCCGCAAGTCCCTGCTGCCGGCCGGGATCGCCTCCGTCGAGGGCGAGTTCACCGCGGGCGACCCGGTGGAACTGCGGGACGGCGAGGGGCACGCCGTGGCCCGCGGACTCGTCAACTTCGACGCCAAGGAGATTCCCCGGCTGATCGGCCGCTCCACCCGGGAACTCGCCCGTGAGCTGGGCCCGGCGTACGAGCGCGAGGTCGTGCACCGGGACGACCTGGTGATCCTGCACCCCTGAACACCGCTCGCATCGGGCTGCCGCACCCCACGGCGGGGCCGGCACTCCCCTCACGAGGTCCTCGCACTCCGGGGCGAGACCGCGCGGCGGCGGGAGGCGTAGCCACGCCCCATGGAGGGGTCGTCGCACCCGGAAACACGGGCGTCGCATCCGAAAACTTGGGCGTCGCATCCGAAAACGGCGTCGCCGTACCCGAAAACGGGGTGAACGCCCTGACAATGGCGTCGCCCTCAGGTGGACGTTCCGCAAAACCGCCACGCGGACGCCCCCGGCCTGCTCAACTTTGTCTTCAGGGACACGTTCCGCAGGACCACGAGCGCGAGCACTGCTCGGCCATGGGGTAAAGGAGGCCGTCGTGAGACGAGTGCGCCCTGGGGCGTCGGCGGCCCGCGGGGATACCGGCGGTGCCTCCTCGCGCGCTGTCGGCGAGGAGCGTGCCCTGACCAGCGTCGCGGCGGGCGACCGGTACGAGGAGCCGGAGGACCTGCCACGTCTGTGGCACGTCACCCTCAGCGTCTCCGGCAAGGAGGCCCCGCTGAAGGAGGTCCGGCGCGGCCTCGAACAGCTGGCCCACGACCATCCCTTCCTGCTGACCAGCCGGTATGCCAACGACCATGCGGAGATCCGCTACTGGGAAGAGGCCCGCGACCTGCACGACGCGGCCGCCGTCGCCCTGCGCCTGTGGGGCGAGCACCGCCAGACCGCCAAGCTCCCGCCCTGGGAGATCGTCGGCCTGGAGGTCATCGATCGCGAGACCTACCACCTGCGCCTCGCCGAGGGGTTCGGACCGGCCCCGGCGACACCGGTGGGGGTTCATCCCTTTTGACCGTGTCTCGCGGTGTGGAATGCCCGGTGGACGTGCCCGCCCGGCGCACTACGCTTCCCTCATGACCACGCTTTCTCCGTACGACTCGATGTCCCCGGTCACCCAGGCCGCCTACCGCGCCAAGGCCGCCGCCGCCGACCTCGCGCCGCTGCCGCGGGCCGACAAGGACGACGCGCTGCTCGCCATCGCGGACGCGCTGGAGGTCCGTACGAGCGAGATCGTCGAGGCCAACGCCAAGGACATCGCCACGGCCCGCGAGGCCGGCACCAGCGAGGCCATCATCGACCGGCTGACGCTGACGCCGGAGCGCGTGCGGGCCATCGCCTCCGACGTGCGGGACGTCGTGGCGCTGCCCGACCCGATCGGCGAGGTCGTCCGCGGCTCCACCCTGCCCAACGGCATCGACCTGCGGCAGGTCCGCGTCCCGCTCGGCGTCGTCGGGATCATCTACGAGGCCCGCCCGAACGTCACGGTCGACGCCGCCGCCCTCTGCCTGAAGTCCGGCAACGCGGTACTGCTGCGCGGATCGGGCTCCGCGTACGAGTCGAACAGCGCGCTCGTGCGGGTGCTGCGCGACGCCGTGGGCGGGGCCGGGCTGCCCGCCGACGCCGTGCAACTGGTGCCCGGCGAGAGCCGCGACAGCGTGCGCGAGCTGATGCGGGCCCGCGGCCTGGTCGACGTGCTCATCCCGCGTGGCGGCGCCTCCCTCATCCAGACCGTCGTCACCGAGTCGATCGTCCCGGTCATCGAGACCGGCACCGGCAACTGCCATGTCTACGTCGACGCGAACGCCGACCTCGACATGGCGATCGACATCCTGATCAACTCCAAGGCGCACCGCGTCAGCGTCTGCAACGCCGCCGAGACGCTTCTCGTCCACCAGGACATCGCCGCACGGTTCCTGCCGCGGGCCCTGGACGCCCTCGCGGAGGCCGGAGTGACCGTGCACGCCGACGAGCGGGTGCTGGCATATGCCAAGGACTCCAAGGCCACCGTCGTCGAGGCGACGCCGGAGGACTGGGAGACCGAGTACCTCTCCCACGACATCGCCGCGGCCGTCGTCGACTCCCTGGACCGGGCCGTCGAGCACATCCGCCTGTGGACGTCCGGCCACACCGAGGCCATCGTCACGACCTCCCAGCAGGCCGCCCGCCGCTTCACCCAGCTGGTCGACTCCACCACCGTCGCGGTCAACGCCTCCACCCGGTTCACCGACGGCGGCCAGTTCGGTTTCGGCGCGGAGATCGGCATCTCCACGCAGAAGCTGCACGCCCGCGGCCCGATGGGTCTGCCCGAGCTGACCAGCACCAAGTACATCGTCACCGGCGACGGGCACGTACGGCGCTGAGGCGCCCGGCCCAGGCGCCCGACACGGCGCGGGCGCCCGGCACACACCTCGGGCGCCCGTCCGTGCCGCAGAAGAGATGTCTGAACGACCGGATGAATTTCCATACCGTCTGCCCAAATTGACCCCCTCGGTCTACTCTGGGTCCGTGCCGGAGGACGTGGGGGGCACGCCGTTCCCTGACGGCTGGGAGCCCGACGACGACCACGACCGCGGGGTGTCGGACGAAGAGTTCGCCTCCGTGGTCTTCGACGAGGCCTTCGTGCAGGCGGNCCTCGGTCTACTCTGGGTCCGTGCCGGAGGACGTGGGGGGCACGCCGTTCCCTGACGGCTGGGAGCCCGACGACGACCACGACCGCGGGGTGTCGGACGAAGAGTTCGCCTCCGTGGTCTTCGACGAGGCCTTCGTGCAGGCGGCCGTGGTGCACGAGCCGACCGCCGTCGAACGCCTCCTTGCCGCCGCACAGGCGAGAGCGGAGGCCTCCGAGGCCGAGGCCCGCCGAGCGGCACTCGGCAGGGGCGAGCACTACGATGACGGGTACGGCCCCGACGGTTCCGCCGGATTCGGCCATGATCCGGAACTCGACGACCTGGACGACGCCGACGTCCTCGAAGGCCGCTACGGCGCCCCCGGGGCCTACGGCAAACCGGCCCGCTGGCACCGTCCCGTCGCCTGGATGCTCGCCCTCGTGATGGGGATCGGCATGGTCGCGCTGGCCTTCGCGGCGGTCTACCGCAGCGCCTCCTCCGGCGGTGACCAGGTTCCGCCGCCCGCCTCGACCGGCCTGGAACAGGGCACCGCGGCGGCGCCCTCCGCCTCCGCCGACTACTCCCAGCCGGCCGTCTCCGCAATCCCGCGCACGCCCTGAACGGCGGGCCGGAGCCCGGGGCCGGTTCTGGTGAGGACCTGTCAGAAGTTGTCGCGCAGCGGGGCGTTTACCCGAGCGCCCGGCGACCTACCCTGAAGGTATGGGCGGGCCTGGAAACCCACCTGAGGGGACACCCGAGGGCGGCCCCGGAGGTGGAGAGGACGAGTACCGATCCGTCGTCTTCGACGAGTCGTTCGTCCGCGCTGCCCGCCTCCAGGAGTTCTCCGCGCAGGAGCGCATCGCCGACCACGCGCCCGCCGTCCGCCGCCGCCCCCCGCTGCGCCGCGGCCTGTCCCGGCAGGCGCTGATCCTGGTCATGCTGATCGCCGTCGCCTTCGGCACCGCCGTCTACATGGGTGTACGGCACCCCTACCAGGCGCCCGCCGCCCGGCAGCCCGTCGAGCCCCTGCGGATGACCGTCATCCCGCTCGCCCCCGAGGGCAAGGTGCCCGGCCACGCCGACCCCGAGCACCTGTACGCGCACAGCCCCGCCGCCCAGTACCGCATCGGTGCCGAGGGGATACCGCTGCCCGCCTCCCGGCGCACCGCGCACTTCTCGGACAGCCAGGTGGTCGCCGCGCTGACCACCGCCAAGGACTACATCGTCCGCTCCTCGCTCTACCCGGAGGTCCTCACCGGAGAGCAGGTCCGTCCCGTGCGTGTCCTGCTCGACGCCGACCAACTCGACCAGTTCGACGAGGGTTTCGACCGCCCGGCCGCCGACGGACGGCACGCTCCCACCGGATGGCTGGTGCGCTTCGACCCGTCCGCCGCCGAGCTGGCCGACGCCAGGATCCGGGTCCAGGGCACGCTCCAGGCCGCCGAGACCGACTCGTCCACGCTCGAGGTCACCGCCGACCACACCTTCGTGTACGCGCTACGGCCCACCGGCTCCGGCGACAAGGCCCAGGCGTCCTTGTTCACCGTCCGCCGCGAGCTGCACTTCCGCTTCGACACCGACGACCTGCGCCTGCACACGGCCCAGCTCGTCGTCTCCTACGTCCAGGCCGGGCCCTTGTCCTGCGCCGAGGACTCCACCGACCACCTGCGCCCGCTGCTCGCGGGCCAGACCGCCAAGGAAGGCGGCCCGGCCGGCACGGACCCCTACGCGACGGGCGGCGCGACGGCGCTGTGCGGGTCGCTGGCGACGAACGCGCAGCCGAAGGTGTGAGCGGCCGGGGGTGAGCGCTGACGGGGGTGAGCAGCCGGAGGGCCCTGTGGTGGCCTTCCCGGTGGTTCGGTCCCGTCGGCCGCGGTGAACCCGCGGTCAGTCGTCGTCCCTGGGGGGCGTGTCCGTCCCGCTCCCGTTCGCCGGGCCCGGCCTGTCCGTCGGCGGCTGGTCCTGCGGTGCCGGACTCGCGAAGCCGCCGAAGCCGCGCCGCACCCTTCCGCCCAGGTCTCCGGCCCCGCCGGCGAGGTCGCTGACCAGCTTCATCAGCGGGTCCTTGGAGGTCTTGACGTTGCTGGCGTAGCTCGCCGCCGACTCGCGGAACGAGTCCGTGACCGAGGTGTCCTTGTCCTCGCTGCGCCGCGGGTAGTGGCCGTCCATGATCCGCTGGTAGTCCCGGGACTCGGACCACTTCTTCAGCTCGGCGGCCCGGATGGTGGTGAAGGGGTGGGAGCGCGGCAGCACGTTCAGGATCTTCAGCACGGAGTCGCGCAGGTCGCCGCCGGCCTCGTACTCCTCGGCCTGCTTCAGGAACGAGTCCACGTTCATCTCGTGCAGGTGGTTCCCGCCGGCGAGCTTCATCAGGCCGCGCATCGAGGCCGTGAGGTCCTGCCCGACCAGGAGGCCCGCGCGGTCGGCGGACAGCTCCGACTTGCGGAACCACTCGCGCAGCGCGGTCACGATCGCCATGATCGCCAGGTTGCCGAGCGGGATCCAGGCCACCTTGAGGGCGAGACTGGTCAGGAACAGCAGGATGGTGCGGTAGACCGAGTGGCCGGACAGGGCGTGGCCCACCTCGTGCCCGATCACCGCCCGCATCTCCTCCTCGTCGAGCAGTTCGACCAGGCCCGTGGTGACGACGATGATCGGCTCGTCCAGGCCGATGCACATCGCGTTGGGCTGCGGGTTCTGGCTGACGTACATCGGCGGGACCTTCTCCAGGTCCAGGATGTAACAGGCGTCCCGCAGCATGTCGTTGAGGTGCGCGAACTGCTGGTCGGAGACACGCACCGAGTCCGAGAGGAACAGCAGCCTGAGGCTGCGCTCGGGCAGCAGACCGCTGAGCGCCTTGAAGACCGTGTCGAAGCCGCTCAGCTTGCGCAGTGCCACCAGGGCGGAGCGGTCGGCCGGGTGCTCGTACGCCCGCGAGGAGATCCCCGGGAAGCGCCTGCGCTGCCTGCTCGGCACGTTCTCGTGCCCGGTGTGCTGGTGGCCGTCGGACATGTCTTCCCCCATGTGCGTGTGAGTGGCCCTTTGCGGACCCTTGTGCGGTCCTTTGCGCCCCCGAAGCGGAGCCCAGCCTAGGCGGAGTTACCGTGGACGGGCACTACAGCGAGAAGGAGTTCCGCGCCATGGAGCACAACCCCCGGGCCGCCTGGCTCGCCGAGGCCGCGCGCGCCGCCGAGCAGCAAGGGGCCGGGAATCTGCTCCGGGTCGTACTGATCGTGATGGTGCTGGGCTGTGTGCTGACCGCGTGGTTCCTGCTGCGGGGATACAAGCGGAAAGACGACTGAGCCGGGGCGAAGGTTCCCAATGCCGGAGTCGGCGTGATCGGCGTCGGACCGCCCGCTTACGATGAGCCGACGTCTTTATCCCGCCCACACCGGATAGGTCCTGCCGAAGATGAGCTTCCACAGCACCGCTGCCCAGTTGGTCACCCTCGCCGCCGAGGGAGAGGAGCACGGTGGCAACCACGAGAGCCTCGACCCGCTGGTGACCGGCGGCGCCGCCTTCCTCATCCTGCTGCTTCTGCTGTGGATCACCACCCGTTTCAACCGCGACCGCTGAGGCCCCCGGTGCCCATAGCCGGGCACTTCGGGCATCCTCCGACCGGCGCCCTCAGGCCGGGCCGGTAGGGTCTGCACGCATGGGAGAGCAGGACATGCCTACCGGTCCGGCGAACGACACGCCGAACGGCACGGAAGACCGCCCGGTGAACGGTGCCGACAACCGTCCGTCGAGCGCCCTCGGCAACGGACCGTCGGGCTCCGGCAAACGCCGTCTCGGCGTCATGGGCGGAACCTTCGACCCGATCCACCACGGGCACCTGGTGGCGGCCAGCGAGGTCGCCGCGCAGTTCCACCTGGACGAGGTGGTGTTCGTCCCGACCGGCCAGCCGTGGCAGAAGAGCCACCGCAAGGTCTCCCCGGCCGAGGACCGCTACCTGATGACGGTCATCGCGACCGCCGAGAACCCCCAGTTCTCGGTCAGCCGCATCGACATCGACCGCGGCGGCGCCACCTACACCGCGGACACCCTGCGCGACCTGCGCGCGCTCAACCCCGACACCGACCTCTTCTTCATCACCGGCGCCGACGCCCTGGGCCAGATCCTGACCTGGCGGGACGCGGAAGAGCTGTTCTCCCTCGCGCACTTCATCGGGGTCACCCGGCCGGGCCACGTCCTGTCCGACTCCGGTCTCCCGGAGGGCGGCGTCTCGCTCGTCGAGGTCCCCGCCCTCGCCATCTCCTCCACCGACTGCCGGGCGAGAGTCGCCAAGGGCGACCCCGTCTGGTACCTGGTGCCGGACGGAGTCGTGCGTTACATCGACAAGCGCGAGCTGTACCGCGGCGAGTGAGCCGAGAGGGGCACCGGTGAACGACCGATACGACGCGGGATACGGCGGCAATCGCGACGACCAGTACGAACTCGTCGGCTACGACGAGTACGGCCGGCCGATGTACCGGCCGGTCCCGCCGCAGCAACACCAGCAGGCCCCCCAGCAGCCGTACGACCCGTACGCGCAGCAGGGTTACGGCTACGACCCGTACGCCTCGGGCGGGCAGCAGCAGGCCCCCGCGTACGACCCGTACGACACCGGCAGGCAGGCACCCGTGCCGCCGCCCTACGACCCCTACGGCACCGGTGTCCAGCAGGGCGGCGGGCCGGCGCCGTCGTACGACCCCTACGGCCAGACCGCCACCAGCGGGCAGCAGCCCCGCGTCGCCGAGCAGACGGCCTACATCCCCCCGCAGGCCGGCCCGGCCGTGGAAGCGGACGCCCCCGGGCAACGCCGCCGCTCCGGCGCCGACGAGGATTACCGGCCCGAGCGTGAACGGGAGTTCCACACCGAGCAGTTCGCCTTCGTCGAGGAGCCCGACGGCGACTCCGAGGACGTCATCGACTGGCTGAACTTCACCGAGAACCGCACCGAGCGCCGCGAGGGGGCCAAGCGCCGCGCCCGCAGCCGCCTCGTCGCCCTCGTGGTGGTCCTGGCGCTGGTCGCGGTCGGCGGTGTCGGCTACCTCTGGTACGCCGGGAAGCTGCCCGGAGTGTCCTCGTCCCCGGACGCGAAGACCGGCACGGCCACCGCCGTCGGAGCCCAGAACCGCGACGTGATCGTCGTCCACCTGCACAACACCGCGCAGGGTGGCACGTCCACGGCCCTGCTCGTCGACAACACCACCACCAAGCAGGGCACCACCGTCCTGCTGCCCAACTCCCTCGTCCTCACGGACGACGGCGGCACCACGACCACCCTCGCCAAGTCGGTCGAGGACGACGGCTCCTCCGGTACCCGGGACTCCCTCGACGGCGTCCTCGGCACCGACATCGAGGGCACCTGGCGCCTCGACACCCCCTACTTGCAGAACCTGGTCGACCTCGTGGGCAACATCGAGGTCGACACCAACGCCGACGTGCCCGACCCGGAAGCCAAGAAGGGCCAGGCACCCCTGGTGAAGAAGGGGAAGGCCCAGACGCTCAGCGGCAAGACGGCCGTCGCCTACGCCACCTACCGGGCCTCCGGCGAGGCCCAGAACGCACAGCTGGAGCGGTTCGGCCAGGTCATGCAGGGTGTGCTGCGCAAACTGTCCTCGGACCCCACGGCCGCCACGACCACCGTGCAGACGCTGGCGCAGATCCTCGACCCGTCGCTCACCGACAAGGACCTCGGCACCTTCCTCGCCAAGCTCGCCGACCGGGCCAAGGGCGGCGACTACAAGACCGCGCTGCTGCCCGTGCGGACCGACGGCACCCTGAGCGCACAGGCGAGCGACAGCGTCGTCAAGGACGTGCTCGGCGGTACCGCGAAGAGCCCCGACAAGGACGCCGCGGTCAGCGTCTCCGTCCAGAACGCCACCGGCGTCAAGGACAACACCGAGAAGGCCCGTGTCGTCCTCCTCAACGGCGGCTTCAGCTTCCTGGAGGGCGGCACGGCCTCCTCGGCCCGGGCCACCTCCAAGGTCGTCTACGCCGACGCCGCCGACAAGGAGAACGCCACCGAGGTCGCCAAGACCCTGGGCCTGGACGCCGGCTCCGTCACCAAGGGCAAGGTCTCGGGGAGCGCGAACGTGGCCGTGGTCCTCGGCCAGGACTACGAGCCGGCCTCCTCCTGACCGAGCCGGCCGGGGCCCGCCCCACGTGATCCCCTGATCGCGTGGGGCGGCCTGGGCGGTCCGTGAGACCCTTGGTGTCAAGTGTCCGCCGACCGAAAGCCTTGTAGTGACCGCGACTGACCGCTCTCTCGAGCTCATCACCACCGCCGCTCAGGCGGCCGCCGACAAGCTGGCGCACGACGTCATCGCCTACGACGTCAGCGACGTCCTGTCGATCACCGATGCCTTCCTGCTGGCCTCCGCCCCCAACGACCGCCAGGTCAAGTCGATCGTCGACGAGATCGAGGAGCGGCTCTCGAAGGAGCTCGGCGTCAAGCCGGTGCGCCGCGAGGGCGACCGCGAGGCCCGCTGGGTCCTGCTCGACTACGTGGACATCGTCGTCCACGTCCAGCACAGCGAGGAGCGTGTCTTCTACGCCCTGGAACGGCTGTGGAAGGACTGCCCCGAGCTCGACCTGCCCGCCGACGCCAAGGCGACCCGCGGCAAGGGCCAGGAGCACGCCAAGCTGCGCGCCGAGGAGGACGCCGCCGAGTTCGGGGACGCGCGGTGAGCGCCCCCGCGGGAGCCGGTCGCAAGCCGGGCCGCGGCCGCCGTGTCATTCTCTGGCGGCACGGCCAGACCGCATGGAACGTGGAGCGCCGCTTCCAGGGCACCACGGACGTCGCTCTCACCGAGACCGGCGTCTCCCAGGCCCGGCGTGCCGCCCGGCTGCTGGCTTCCTTGAACCCCGACGCGATCGTCGCCTCCGACCTTCAGCGGGCCGCCAACACGGCTGCCGAGCTCGCCGGGCTCACCGGCCTGGAGGTGACCCACGACGAGGGGCTGCGGGAGACCTACGCGGGCGTCTGGCAGGGGCTGACGCACGAGGAGATCATCGCCCGGCACGGCGAGGAGTACGCGGCGTGGAAGCGCGGCGAACCCGTGCGCCGCGGCGGCGGCGAACTGGAGACCGAGGTCGCCGACCGCGCCGCCCCCGTGGTGCTGCGGCACGCCGAGAAGCTTCCCGACGACGGCACGCTCGTCGTCGTCAGCCACGGCGGCACGATCCGGACGACCATCGGACGCCTCCTCGGCCTGGAGGCGCACCACTGGGAGAGCCTCGGCGGACTCTCCAACTGCTGCTGGTCCGTCCTCGGCGAGGGGGCCCGCGGCTGGCGCCTCCTCGAGCACAACGCCGGCACCCTCCCGGAGCCGGTGCTCGGCGACGACGACTGAGCGTCGCATCCGGCCCGCGACCCGGATTTCACTTTCCGGCAGGTCGCAGGCTAAAGTTCTTCTTGTTCGCCCGCCGAGCGGGAAGAACGCAAGGGGCTATAGCTCAGTTGGTAGAGCGCCTGCATGGCATGCAGGAGGTCAGGAGTTCAATTCTCCTTAGCTCCACAGATCGGCAGTCTCACGTCGCACTCTTGAGTTGTCAAAGATCGTGACCTGTCGAAGATCGCTTGGTGAAGATCCCGTCCCGTTGGGGCGGGATTTCTTTTATGCCCTCCTCAAAAGGGCCGTGCGCCGGGCCGTCTCCTCGTCGACCGGTGTGTAGACGACGATCCGGATTTCCGGCATCCCGTTGACCGACAGCGACACCGACGTCATCCGCAGCTCACCCGTCTCCGCGTGCCGGAAGGTCTTCACCCGCCGCCCGGGCTCCGCCACGTCGCCGCTCTCCCACAGCCGCGCGAACAGCGGGCTCGCGGCCGACAGCCTGCGTATGAAGTCCTCCCAGACCGGTTCCCCGGCATGCAGCCCGTAGGCGGCGCGCAGCGTGGCCACCATCACCGGCAGCTCCTTGTCCCGGAACACCAAGGGGCAGTCCTCCTCCGGCACCGTGAACAGCGCCCACAAGGCGTTGGGCGGACGCTCGGCGGGTATCGGCCCGGAGAGGAACAGGTCGCCGTAGACGGAGTTGGCGGCCAGGATGTCGTACCGCGAGTTGTAGACCACCGCCGGGCGTGGTTCGAGGGCCTCGATGATGCCCAGGACCTCCGGTCCCACGGTCTGCGCGAGGGTCTCCGGAGCGTGCGCGTACGGCACTTCGGCGAGGTGGTACAGGTGCTCCCGCTCCGGCGGGTCGAGCCGCAGCGTGCGGGCCACGGCGTCCAGCACCTGTGCCGAGGCGTTGATCGGCCGGCCCTGCTCCAGCCACGTGTACCAGGTCACGCCCACGCCCGAGAGCTGGGCGACCTCCTCGCGACGCAGCCCCGGGGTGCGGCGCCGGAAGCCCGGCGGCATGCCCACGTCCGCCGGTGTCACCCGGGCCCGCCGCGTGCGCAGGAAGGCGGCCAGCTCGGGCCGGCGGCGCTGTGTCGTCCGCATCGTCACGTCCCCCATCGTCGACGCCGGACCTGCCCCCTGCCAGGTGCTGTCAGTACCAGCATCAGCGGGCACTCGGCACCCGTACCGGAGCTGCGCCAGGCTCGACGGCATGACGACAACGCCCCGGACGGGGCCGGGTCCCGCACCCGTTCCAAGTCCTGCCATCAGTAAAGCGCCCGCCACTGACAATCGGGCCCGGCCGCTGCTCGCGCTCGTCCTCGCCGCCCAGTTCATGGCCCTGCTCGACGTGTTCATCGTGAACGTCGCGGCCCCGACCATCGCCACCGACCTCCACGCGTCCGGCGGGGACCTGCAGCTGGTGATCGCCGGGTACGCCATCACCTACTCCGTGCTGCTGATCACCGGGGCACGGCTCGGCGACCGGTTCGGCCACGGCCGGGTCCACCTGGCCGGGCTCGCCCTGTTCACGGTGGCCTCGCTCGCCTGCGGTCTGGCGCGGGGCCCCGCCGAACTGATCGTGTTCCGGCTGGTCCAGGGCGCCGGCTCGGCGGTGATGATCCCGCAGGTGCTCAGCCTGATCCAGCGCAACTTCACCGGCGAGGCCAGGATGAAGGCGCTCGGCGCCTACTCGGCGGTCCTCGCCGTCGGCGCCGCCGCCGGGCAGGTCCTCGGCGGAGTCCTGGTCGGCGCCGACCTGTTCGGCACCGGCTGGCGGCCGGTGTTCCTGGTCAACGTGCCGGTGGGCCTTGTCCTGCTGGCCGTCGGCAGCCGCGTACTGCTGCCCGGGGACGGTGCCGCGGTTCGGCGGCGGGCACGTGGCCTCGATCTGCCCGGCCTGGTGCTGCTCGGCGCGGCGGTGTCGCTGTTCACGGTGCCGCTGGTGCTCGGGCAGGAAGAGGACTGGCCGCTGTGGTCCTGGCTGTCGCTGGCCACGTCCGTGATCGTGTTCGTTCTGTTCTGGTGGTACGAGTCCCGGCTCGCCCGGCGTGGCGGTGTCCCGCTGATCGCGCCCCGGGTGCTGCGTCATCCGGGCATGGGCCTCGCCGTCTTCCGGATCCTGGCGGTGATGGCCGTCAACGGCGGCTTCCTGTTCGCGCTCACCCTGCACGTCCAGGGCGGCCTCGGCTACAGCGCGCTGCGGGCCGGACTCACCTTCGCGCCGACCGCGGTCGTCTTCGGCCTGGTCGGACTGACCTGGCGCCACTGGCCCGCGTCCTGGCAGCGTGCCCTGACCCCGGCCGGGTTCGTGATCACGGCGCTGGCGGTCGCGGGCGTGGGCCTGGCTCTGAAGGGCGGCGACGAGGGTGGTGCGTCGCTGTACGTCGCCTACGCCGGCGTGGGGGTCGGACTCGCGCTCGCCTTCAGTCCGACGCTCACGCGGGCGCTGGCCACGGTGCCGCCCGAGAACGCGGCGGACGCCAGCGGTCTGCTGGCCACGGTCACCCAACTCGGCCAGCTGACCGGTGTCGCGGTGTTCGGCACACTGTTCTTGAACCGGCTTGAGTCACTTGGGGGCTCGCAGGCGTATACCTCTGCGGAAGCGCTTCTGGCGTGCATGTTCGCGCTGGCCGGGACCGCCGCGGTGGGTGCCGTGTCCGGACTGGTACTGAGGCGTCGCTGACCGTATTGGTCCGGCCGTGGCAGAATCAAACGGCCGGAAGGGGGCGCGGCCCGACGGGAGGGAGTAGTGATGCCTGCGAGCATCCTCGCGGAGGTCGGCCACCTCCGTGAAGCAGCATCGACACGGGACACGGTCACCCGCCTCAGCTGCCCTTCCTGTGGTTCCGTCCATGTAGCCCAGGTCCTGGGGGACAACGGCGGGATTTCCTACGTGTGCACGGCCTGCGGCCACAGCTGGAGCTGATCGATGGGTGCACACAGGCGAAAGTGCGACTGGTGCGGCAGCGGTACGCCGATCGTCCGTGACATGGAGCCGGTCAACTCCGAGTACCAGTACTGGTGCGAGGAGTGCGCGCGGGCGCTGATCATAAAAGGCGACCCGATCGAGACGTACCGGGAACTGGAGGGCGAGCCGATCTACGGGCGGCTCCTCGAAGAGCACTGCACGCTCAAACGGTTCTATTCGTTCGTCACCGCGTGAGCCGTCACCGGATGGGCCATCACCGGATGGGCCATCACCGGATGGTCCGACACCGGATGAGCCGACATCAACTCCCGTATCCGGACAGAACGGAAACGATTTGGTGCTCCACGCGGTCGGCCGGTAAAGTTGGCGTCGCCGCCAGGGAAACCTGGCGACGCGGTCAACATGCGGCTTAGCCGCACGGCCGGCGAGGGGCTATAGCTCAGTTGGTAGAGCGCCTGCATGGCATGCAGGAGGTCAGGAGTTCAATTCTCCTTAGCTCCACAGCAATCGAAGGCGGGTCATCCGTGAGGATGACCCGCCTTCGACGTGTGTGCGGGGTGTGTCCGCCGATGACGGTCGAACGGCGGGCCGCCCCGGAGGGCAGCCCGCCGCGGTGTTCAGCGGCCCAGGGCGCGGCGGCCGCGGCCCTGGGAGAGGACCGGGAGATTGTTGCGGGTCGCACCCTGCGAGCGGGTGTCCTCCTCGAGGCGCAGCGCCAGCGCGGGGCAGCGTCGCACCGCGCGCAGTGCCTTCGCCTCCGCGTAACGCGGCACCTGGGCCTGCGCGACGGTCGGGAAGCCGTCGGCGCCCAGTTCGAAGACCTCCGGGAGGATGTCGGCGCACAGCCCGTGGCCCCGGCACAGCGTCCAGTCGACGTAGATCTTCTGGCGGCTGGGACCGTTCTCCTCGGACTCGCCGCCGCCGGGGATGCCCGTGGGCGTCTGGCCGCCCTCGAAGAGCGGCAGAACGCCCTCCACGGGCCTTCCGCAGCCGTTCCCGAGGACGTGCGCGGCCAGGTCGTCCGTGAACGCCTTGATCGTCGACTCCAGGAACATCGCGGACCCGTCGGGGTGCGAACACGCCCCGCGCCGCTTCACGTTCTTGGCGACCTGCTTGAGGGCCTCCAGAGCGGCCGGGCCACCGCCGTTGATGATGTCCTCCATGCCGCGCGCGGCGGCCGGCAGGCCGAGATAGCAGGGACCGCACTGTCCCGCGCTCTCCTCGGCCAGCCACTGCGCCACCCGCAGCGACTCGCCCAGCGGACAGGTCTCCTGACTGATCGGCAGGATGGCTCCGGCGCCGAGCGAACCGCCCACCGCGTCCAGGGAGTTGCGCGAGACGATCGCCTCGTTGACCGTCGCCGCGTCGATCCACTTGCCGTGGTAGCCGCCGGTCAGCACGCCCTGCGGGACCGGCGGGGCGCCGGCGAGCTGGAGGACGTACCGCAGCGGCACGCCCGTGGGGACCTCGATGACCATGGGGCGGGCGACCGCGCCCGAGACCGTGAGCATGACGGTGCCCGGCTCGTCGTACAGCCCCGTGTTGCCGTAGCGCTCCGGGCCGATGCGGGCGGCGATAGCGAGCTGGGCGAAGGTCTCCGCGTTCGACAGCAGGGTGGGCGCTCCGCCCACGCCGGTCTGCGAGGCGCTGACCTTGCGGCCGGGCGGGATCGCGGGGCCGCCGTCGATGGAGCGGATCAGCGACGCCGCCGCTCCGGTGACCATGCGGACGGGATTGCGCTGCACGCGCGCGCGTAGCGCCGACCGACGGCCGTTGCTGAGGCCGCGTTCGGCGAGCGCGGCCTCCATGGAGCGTTGCGTGGACTCACGGGTGACCCCCACCACGAGCGTGCGGGCACCCAGCGCCTCCGCGACCAGCAGAGCGCCGTCCAGGATGAGGTGCGGGGCACGGTTGATGAGCACCGTGTCCTTGCGGCAGGCCGGTTCGTCCTCGCTGCCGTTGACGACGACGACCGGCCGTACGCCGCGCTTGATCGCCGATTCGGCGACCGAGCGCAGCTTCTTGTGGAAGGGGAAGCCCGCGCCGCCGCGGCCCTTCAGGTTGATGGCCTCCGAGAGCTTGGCCAACTGCTCTCCACCCATGGGTTCGAGCGGCCCGTGCACCTTCAGGTGCATGGGCAGATCGAGCCTTTCCACAAGGTCGAAGCCCGACGTGAGCTGGGGAAGTCCGACCACGCGGACTTCTGGGACGTCCGGCAGGGCCTCGTTCACTTAAAGCCTCCGGAAGGCGTGTTCCAAGGTTCGCCCGAACCCGGTGCGTCGAAGTCGTACGAAGCACCGGGCAGTGTTTCAGTGGCGGGACCGCTGTTGTACGTGTCGTTCGGGTTGTACGTGCCGTAGAAGGTGTTCGACTCACCGGTGTCGTACACGTCACTCGTGCCGTACTGCCCCGCGCCCGGATTTCCTCCGTAGGCGGGGATGTTGTATCCGGTGTCCTGGAGCGGGTCGTAGACCGACGGGGGTGCCTCGCCGACCGGCGGCGGTGACGGGATCGGCCAGCTGCCCGACGTGCTGCCGCCGTTGTCGACGCGCGGGATCGCCTCCGTGGGCTGCATGTCCGTCGGCAGGTCCATGCGCGCGGTCTGGTCGGCGTAGGGCTGCCGCTGGCGCGGCGTCGACACGGCCCGGTAGGCGGCCGCGAAGCCGTTGGCGGGCTCCTGTGACGCGGGGGCGCCCGGGGGCGTGTCGTACGAGGCAGACGTGCTCGGCCGGGAGCGGGGCCCGCGCTGGTTCTCGTAGCCGGGCAGCGCGCCGCCCTCCGCCATCCGGGCCCGGCTCGCGTCGAGCTCCTCGCGGCCCGGCCGGTCCTCACCGGTCCCCAGGACCGCGGCGATCTTGTCGGCGACCCTGCGCTTGACCGGGCGCGGAGCCGCGCGCAGGGCGAGGGCCGCGGTGACGCCGAGCAGGGAGAGGCCGTACAGGATGACGAAGATCGGTTTCGCCGTGCGGCCCGCGTAGAGGCCGTGGATGAGCGCCGCGCACCAGGCCGGGTAGGCCAGCATGTGCATGGCACGCCAGCGGGCCGCCACCGGTGCGGGGGAGGCGAAGGCGCTGCGCATGGCGCCGGTGATGCCCACGAAGATCATGAGCAGGCCGGCGAGGGAGCCGAGTCCGATCAGGCCGGCGCTTCCGGTGACGCCGAGCGAGAAGGGGATCAGCGCCGAGATCAGACTTGTGTGGTCGAGCGCGATCTTGGTGGTGATGTGCAACAGCAGGAACGCGATCGAGGCGACCGCGGTCGACCGGTGCACCGCCTGTCCGATGATCCGTTGGCGTGTGTTCAGGAAGACCCGGTCCTGGGCGACCAGTCCCCAGATCACCGAGCAGCTGAGCGAGACGAGGGACAGGACGCCCGCGCCGAAATTCAGGAAGTCCCGGACCCTGTCACCTCCGACCAGCACGAATACGGGTATGAGGAGCAGGAAGGCAGCCGACGCAGCCCCATAGGCCGACCGGCCCGGCTTGGGGAGCGAGCTGTTACTACGACGAGCGTTCATGGGGGCAACTCCGAGCAGTTTCGGGAAAGCGGTCCCGCTGCCGCACTCTAAGTGGCTCCATACCGATGGGTACGAGGTTTGAGTTATTGCGTTGTTATCAAACGACAATGTGGCCGTTGTGATGTCCCTTAGTGGCTGTTACGCGAAGTAACCTTTGACGTTGGTTCGGCTGGTGTCGGGTGTCACCGGTGCCCTGGACAGAATCCGTGAGAGGCAGCACCGGTGCCAATGAGGCATACGTAAGCGCGTCGCATCGTGCTCAACGGCTGCGGTACCCTAACGCCATGCGTGCCGTACGCCTTCTGCTTAGCGAGCCGCGCTGATCAGTCCCGACCACCGGGCGAATCGGATGGTCGGAATCGGCGCGGCGTCCCCTCCTGTGCGAGGGGATTTTTCGTTTCTTGGATGTCACAGCCGCTGGCAGAGACGATCGATGGAGCTTTGAGGACCATGAGCGAGACGAACCCCGCTGCCACCGCTGCCATGTCGGCGGAAACAGCGCCGCACCGCTACACGGCCGCCATGGCGGCCGACATCGAGGCACGCTGGCAGGACTTCTGGGACGCCGAGGGTACCTACGCGGCGCCGAACCCGAGCGGTGACCTGGCCGGCGACCCGGAGCTGGCGGCCAAGCCCAAGAAGTTTCTCATGGACATGTTCCCGTACCCGTCCGGTGCGGGCCTGCACGTCGGCCACCCCCTGGGCTACATCGCCACCGACGTCTTCGCCCGCTTCCACCGGATGACCGGCCACAACGTCCTGCACACCCTGGGCTTCGACGCCTTCGGCCTGCCCGCCGAGCAGTACGCCGTGCAGACCGGCACCCACCCGCGCGTGTCCACCGAGGCCAACATCGAGAACATGAAGGTCCAGCTGCGCCGGCTGGGCCTGGGCCACGACAACCGCCGGTCGTTCGCCACGATCGACCCGGACTACTACAAGTGGACCCAGTGGATCTTCCTGCAGATCTTCAACTCCTGGTACGACGACGAGGCCGGCCGGGCCCGCCCCATCGCCGAGCTGATCGCCCAGTTCGAGACCGGTGAACGTGCCGTACCGGGGCACACGCGCGCGTGGCAGGAGCTGAGCGACACCGAGCGCGCCGACGTCCTGAGCGGGTTCCGCCTGGCGTACGCCTCCGACGCACCGGTCAACTGGTGCCCCGGGCTGGGCACCGTGCTGGCCAACGAGGAGGTCACCGCCGACGGCCGCTCCGAGCGCGGCAACTTCCCCGTCTTCAAGGCCAAGCTGCGCCAGTGGAACATGCGGATCACCGCTTATGCCGACCGGCTCATCGACGACCTGGACGCGCTGGACTGGCCCGAGGCCATCAAGCTGCAGCAGCGCAACTGGATCGGCCGCTCCGAGGGCGCCCGCGTCGACTTCCCGATCGACGGCGAGCGCATCACGGTCTTCACCACGCGCCCGGACACCCTGTTCGGCGCGACCTACATGGTGCTGGCGCCCGAGCACCCGCTGGTCGAGAAGTTCACGCCCGCCGCCTGGCCCGAGGGCACACACGAGGTGTGGACCGGTGGCCACGCGTCCCCGGCCGAGGCCGTAGCCGCCTACCGCGCGCAGGCCGCCGCCAAGTCGGACGTCGAGCGGCAGGCCGAGGCCAAGGACAAGACCGGTGTCTTCATCGGCGCGTACGCGACCAACCCGGTCAACGGCGAGCAGGTCCCGGTCTTCATCGCCGACTACGTGCTGATGGGCTACGGCACCGGCGCGATCATGGCCGTCCCGGCGGGCGACCAGCGCGACTTCGAGTTCGCGCGCGCCTTCGAGCTGCCGATCCACTGCATCGTCGAGCCGACCGACGGCCGCGGCACCGACACCTCGACGTGGGAGGACGCCTTCGCGTCGTACGACGCGAAGATCATCAACTCCTCCAACGAGGAGGTCTCGCTGGACGGCCTGGGCGTCGCCGACGCCAAGGCGCGCATCATCGAGTGGCTGGAGTCGAAGGGTGTCGGCGAGGGCACCGTCAACTTCCGGCTGCGCGACTGGCTGTTCAGTCGGCAGCGCTACTGGGGCGAGCCCTTCCCGATCGTCTACGACGAGGACGGCATCGCCCACTCCCTGCCCGAGTCGATGCTGCCGCTGGAGCTGCCGGAGGTCGAGGACTACTCGCCGCGCACCTTCGACGCGGACGACGCCGACACCGAGCCCGAGACGCCCCTGTCGCGCAACGAGGACTGGGTCAACGTCACCCTGGACCTGGGTGACGGACGCGGCCCCCGTCCGTACCGCCGCGAGACCAACACCATGCCCAACTGGGCCGGTTCCTGCTGGTACGAGCTGCGCTACCTGGACCCGCACAACGACCGCAAGCTGGTCGACCCGGAGATCGAGCAGTACTGGATGGGCCCCCGCGAGGGCCAGCCGCACGGCGGCGTCGACCTGTACGTCGGCGGCGCCGAGCACGCCGTACTGCACCTGCTGTACGCGCGTTTCTGGTCCAAGGTCTTGCACGACCTGGGGCACATCTCCTCGGCTGAACCGTTCCACCGGCTGTTCAACCAGGGCATGATCCAGGCCTACGTCTACCGCGACAGCCGTGGCATCGCGGTGCCCGCCGCCGAGGTGGATGAGCGCGACGGCGCGTACTACTACCAGGGCGAGAAGGTCTCCCGACTGCTGGGCAAGATGGGCAAGTCCCTGAAGAACGCGGTCACTCCGGACGAGATCTGCGCGGAGTACGGCGCGGACACCCTGCGCCTGTACGAGATGGCGATGGGTCCGCTGGACGTGTCCCGGCCGTGGGACACGCGCGCGGTGGTGGGCCAGTTCCGGCTGCTGCAGCGGCTGTGGCGCAACGTCGTGGACGAGACGACCGGCTCCCTGTCGGTGTCCGACACCGAGCCCGACGACGACACGCTGCGTGCCCTGCACAAGGCGATCGACGGGGTGCGCCAGGACCTGGAGGGCCTGCGGTTCAACACCGCCATCGCCAAGGTCACCGAGCTGAACAACCACCTGACCAAGGCGGGCGGCGCGGTGCCGCGCTCCGTCGCCGAGCCGCTGGTGCTGCTGGTCGCGCCGCTGGCCCCGCACATCGCCGAGGAACTGTGGCGCAGGCTGGGGCACACCGACTCGGTCGTCCACCAGGACTTCCCGGTCGCCGACCCGGCGTACGTCGTGGACGAGAGCGTGACCTGCGTCGTCCAGATCAAGGGCAAGGTCAAGGCGCGGCTGGAGGTCTCCCCGTCCATCTCCGACGACGAGCTGGAGAAGGTCGCGCTGGCCGACGAGAAGGTCGTGGCGGCGCTGGACGGCGCGGGCATCCGCAAGGTGATCGTGCGGGCGCCGAAGCTGGTGAACATCGTTCCGGCATAGGTACGACGGCGTCCTGCCGCTGCTCGGGGTAGTCCCCTACGGGCAGGTTCGGGGTTTTTCTGGAACTCCGGACCTGCCCGTAGCGTTTACCGTTGAAGAGCGGCGCGGAGCGTGCCGACGGTCGGAGGAGGAGCTGGTGGAAGCAGTGATCGCAGTGGTGGCCCTGCTTTTCGTGCTCTTTGTGGCACTCGGTGCCTACGCCACGGTGAAGGTGGTCGGTGCCGCCAAGCGCGGAGTGGACCGCACCATCACCCAGGCCCGACGTACGGTCGAGGACCACACACTGCGCGCCAAGTCCTTCGCCCAGCTCGGCCCGTCGGGCGAGATCGCCCAACTGCGCCTGAAGCTGCGCACGTCGATGCGCGCCACCCAGGACGCGCTGCACGCGGGCGTGGCCGAGGACGAGTCCCTCAAGGAGTCCATCGGCCTCTTCGAGCGGCTCAGCGCGCACGGACACGAACTGGACGCCGAGCTCAGGCGCCTGGAGTCCGAGCCCGACAAGTCCACGCTCGGTGAGCGGATGCCCGCCCTGCGCGAGCGCACCGAGCGGATCACCCAGTCGGCGGACTCGCTGCGCTGGGCCGCCCGCGACCGGGCCCGGCGCTTCGCCGACGACGACCTGGACTCGCTGAGCACCCAGATCGACGTCGAAGCCGGCGCCCTGCGGCACTGGACGACCGCGGAACCCGGCCCCGGCTCCGCCACACCGCCGCCTCCGTGGCCGGAGGCCCCGGCCGCTGCCGACGCCGGCGGTACGCCCCAGCAGACCTGGCCTCAGACGCCTCAGGCACGCACCGCCGAGGAGCCCACACAGGCGGCCATCACCCCGCCGAGTGCGTGCCCGACGTACCCCTGGCAGAAGAAGACCCGCCCCGAGACCACGACTTGATCCGGACACGGGCACCCAGGTGAGAGGGCCCGGGCTGCCGCCGGGGCGCTACGCCAGGTAACCTCCAGCTCATGTCCCGCCATGTCGCGATCGTCACCGATTCAACGGCCTACCTGCCGCCGCGGACGATGGAGCGCCACGGCATCACGGCGGTGCCGCTGACCGTGGTTCTCGGCGACCGGGCGCTCGAAGAGGGCACCGAGATCTCGACCCGTTCCCTGGCCCAGGCGCTGCAGAAGCGGCGCTCCGTCACCACCTCGCGTCCGAGCCCCCAGGTGTTCGCGGAGACCTACCGCAAGGTCGCCGAGGCCGGCGCCACCGGCATCGTCTCCCTGCACCTGTCCGCCGAACTCTCCGGCACGCACGACGCGGCGGTCGTGGCGGCGCGCGACGCTCCGGTTCCGGTACGGGTGGTGGACACCGGGATGGTCGCCATGGCCCTCGGGTTCTGCGCGCTCGCCGCGGCCGAGGTCGCGGAGACGGGCGGCACGGTGGACGAGGCCGTCACGGCCGCCGAGAAGCGGGCCGCGGGGACCTCCGCCTACTTCTACGTCGACACCCTCGACTATCTGCGTCGCGGCGGCCGCATCGGCGCCGCGCAGGCCCTCTTCGGTTCCGCGCTCGCGGTGAAGCCGTTGCTGCAGCTCCAGGGCGGCCGGATCGAGCCCTTGGAGAAGGTGCGGACGGCGTCGAAGGCCATCGCCCGCCTCGAGGAGATCGTGGCGGACCGGGCAGGCAGCGCGCAGGTCGACATCGCCGTGCACCATCTCGCCGCCCCCGAGCGGGCGTCGGCCTTGGCGGACCGCCTGCGGGTGCGGGTGCCGGGACTGGCCGACCTGCACGTGAGCGAGGTCGGTGCGGTGATCGGGGCGCATACAGGGCCTGGGTTGTTGGGGGTTGTGGTCTCGCCGCGTTGAGGTTGGCGGCTGGGGGTCTTGGGATGCGGTGTGGGGAGAAGTGTCGGCCGCCGAAGGGTTGTCGCTCGTGTGGGTGACGGAGTTTTCCACAACCGGGCGGTAGTCCCCGGGAATTGACCAAGATCATCGCGGCAGGGCCGATGTCCCCGATCCTCGGCGCATGGCACTTCGATCACGCTCACGCACAGCGAATCCCACCAGTGGCCCCGGACGGGGCCCCTCCTCCGACGGGCGCACCCGTCATCGTCGGGCCCCCGCCCGCAGTGGCCGCGCCCGGCACCGGCAGGCCTCCGCGGACGAACTCCGGCGGCGGGCCGAGGCGTTGTTCGCCGAACGCGCGGGAGAGTGGCGGGAGTCGGGGAAGAGTCCGCCGGGCGGGGAAGCGCGGGCTGCGGACGGTGTCGACGCGAGTGCGGGGGTAGGTCCGGCTGCGTCGGGTGCTGACGTGGGCGGGGAACGGGTGGACGGGGTCTTGGGGGGTTTGGCGGGGCCGGCGCGTTTGGCGAGGCCGATGGGTTTGGTGGGTTCGGTCGGGGACGGGGGCGGGGATGTCGGATTGACCGGTGGGCCTGGTGGGTCTGGTGCGTGCGGTGGGCCAGATGGGGCCACTGGGCTGGTCGGCGCTGTTGGGTCGGGTGGATCTTCGGGACCTGCTGGATCGGTTGGGGCGGCGAGGGCCGCTGGGGCGGCTGGAGGGTCAGCGTTGCCGGGAGCCGCCGGTTCGGCTGGACCGGTTGGAGCAGCAAGGGTGGCTGGATCGGCTCAGTTGCTCGGATCAGCCGGACCGGTGGGATCGGTTGGATCGGTTGGGACGGCTCAGCTAGCGGGACCAGTCCGACCGGTGGAGGCGCCCGGATCGGCTGGACAGGTTGGTTCAGCCGGACTGGTCGGGCCGGTCGGGGCGCTGGGCTCGGCTGGAGCTGTTGGCTCGGTCGGAGCGGTCGGAGCGGTCGGAGCGGTCGGAGCGGTCGGAGCGGTTGGCTCGGCTGTGGGGTCCGCCGAGGCAGTCAGGAATGCCGAGGCAGTCAGGAACGCCGAGGCAGTCAGGGATGGTGAGGCCGGTCTTGACGTGGGGCTCGGCGCTCTGGGGCGGCGGCGGGTGTGGGCCGGGCTGGCTCTGTGGGAGCGGATGCCGGTGTGGGTGCAGACGAGGTGTGGTCTGGAGCGGCGGAGCGTGCTCGCGCTCTCCGTGGTGCTCGTGGTCGCCGCGGTCTTCGCCGTGCAGCATTTCTGGGTGGGCCGGACCGAGTCCGTTCGAGCGCCCGAGGTGGTGCGCGCGGCGGCCCCGTATGAGGAGGAGGGACAGCACCGCGCCGAGCAGGCGGCGCCGACCGTCTCGGCCGGTGCGCCGAACGCCGCGGGGACGGCCGGGGTCGAGATCGTCGTGGACGTCAGCGGCAAGGTTCGTGAGCCGGGCATTCACCGCCTGCCTGCCGGTTCGCGGGTCGCCGACGCATTGCGCGCGGCCGGTGGGGTGCGTCCGGGTACGAACACCGACTGTCTCAACCGTGCCCGGTTCCTCGTGGACGGAGAACAGGTGATCGTCGGCGCTCCTGCCGCCGCCGTGATGCCCGGCTCGGGAGGTACGGGAGGTACGGGTGTGGGCGGCCCGGCCGGCTCGGTCGGCGCGGTGGGGGGAGGTGCTCCGGCTGCCCCTGTCTCCCTCAACACCGCCACCCTGGACCAACTCGACACGTTGCCGGGCGTCGGCCCGGTGCTGGCGCAGCACATCATCGACTACCGCACGCAGCGCGGGGGCTTCCGCTCGGTGGACGAACTGCGTGAGGTCAACGGCATCGGCGACCGCCGCTTCGCCGACCTGCGGAATCTCGTACGGCCATGAGGCAGACCCCCCACGTGCCGACCGAGCCCGACACACCCGACGACGGCCCCGGCAATGAGCCCCGGCCCGGCCTTGAAGCTCACCTCCCCGAGCCCCGACCCGGCCGCGCCTTCGCCGTCCACGGCGCCTCCGGGAAACGGCTGGGAGACGCTCATCCCCGAGAGGAAGGACCAACAGATCTACGTCTCGTACCGCCAGCCCTCGCGGCCTGGGCGACGGCCGCGCTGACACTGGACGTCCCGGGGCAGTGGGTCACCGTCCTCGCGGTGGGGTGTCTGGCGGTAGCAGGTGTACTCCTCGTGTCCGCGCGGGCACGCTCACGGCCCGCGGGCGTCACCTGGCCCCGTGCCTCGGTCGCCGCCGTGCTGCTCTGTGTCGGAGCGGCCGCCGTGTCCGCCGGGCTGCATGGGGCCGATCTGCGGCGGGGTCCGGTGCCCGCGCTGGCCGGGCAGTACGCCACGGCGACCGCCGAGGTCGAGGTGACCTCCGATCCCCGGCTCACCCGCCCCCGCATCAGGGGAAACCACGCGGCACCGGTCTCGGTGCTGATCAACGGCGAGGTACGACGCGTCGAGGCGGCGCACGGGGCGGCGGTGGCGACGCGCACGCCGGTGCTGGTGATCGTCGATGTGGCTTCGGGGCCCGGCCGGCCTGTGGGCGGGGGGTCGGGAGCGCGGGCCTCCGCGGACGGGCCGGGCCGGTCGCCCTGGCTCGGGCTGTTGCCGTCAACGCGGCTGCGAGTGACCGCGCGGCTGGCGCCCGCAGCGGTGGGCGGAGACAGAGTCGCGGCCGTGTTGCGGGTGCGGGGCCGGACGGCGCCGGACGTGGTGCGGGAGCCGTCGGCGGCGCAGCGGTTCGCGGGCCGGCTGCGCGCGGGGCTGCGGGAGGCCACGGACGGGCTGTCGGCGGACGCGCGGGCGCTGTTGCCGGGGCTGGTCGTCGGGGACACCGCACGGATCACCCCGGAACTGGACGAGGCCTTCAAGGAGACCGACCTCGCGCACACCCTGGCCGTCTCCGGGAGCAACCTCACGATCATCCTCGCCCTCCTCGTCGGCCCGCCCGGCCTGGCCCAGCGCGCCGAGCGTCGCGGTCTCGCACCCCGCCTGGGCATCTCGCTCCGGACGACCGCGCTGCTGGGCGGCGTGCTCACCCTCGCGTTCGTCGTCGTGTGCAGGCCGGACCCGAGCGTGCTGCGGGCCGCGGCCTGCGGAGCGATCGCGTTGCTCGCGCTCGCGACCGGCCGCCGGAGGTCACTGATCCCGGCGCTGGCGACGGCCGTCCTGCTGCTCGTGCTGTACGACCCGTGGCTGGCCCGGAGTTACGGCTTCCTGCTCTCCGTCCTGGCCACCGGGGCCCTGCTCACGCTGGGGCCCCGCTGGAGTCTCGCGCTGCGACGGCGCCGGGTTCCGCCGCGACTGGCCGAGGCGCTGGCGGCCGCGGCTGCCGCGCAGGCCTTGTGCGCGCCGGTCGTCGCCGTGCTGTCGGCGCGGGTGAGCCTGGTGGCGGTGCCGTGCAACCTCCTTGTGGAGTTCGCGGTCGCGCCGGCCACGGTGCTGGGCTTCGCCGCGTTGGCCACGGCGCCCATGGTGATGCCGGTGGCGAAGACGCTGGCCTGGTGCGCGAGTTGGCCGGCGGAGTGGATCGCCGGTACCGCTCGTACGGGGGCGGCACTGCCCGGCGGCGGAGTGGACTGGCCGGACAGCTGGGCCGGGGCGGCGCTGTTGCTCCTCGTCACCGTGCTCGTCCTGCTGGTGGGGCGGCGGCTGCTGGGACATCCCTGGCTGTGCGCGGCGTGCGGGCTGCTGGTCCTGCTGGCCGTCGTGCAGCCGCCGCCGCTGACCCGGGTGATCACGGGATGGCCGCCGCCGGGTTGGCGGCTGGCGATGTGCGATGTGGGCCAGGGCGACGCGACGGTGCTCTCGGCGGGCGACGGCACGGGCGTGGTCGTGGACGCGGGGCCCGATCCGGCGCTCGTCGACCACTGTCTGCGAACGCTCGGCATCACCAGGATCCCGCTGGTCGTGCTGACCCACTTCTTCTTTCAGCTGTTCAAATCTGTCTCATGAGATGTGTGGTTCAGTCTCGACTCGTTGCGGTGGTACGAGACAGGTGAGCTGATGGGAGTTTCCTCTCCAGCCCCTGGGGAGGGGCGAGTGTGGATCTTGCCTTTGTGCAGTCCGGGCTGCTGGAGAAGTACCTGGACACCGATGTGATCTCTGCTGCGAGGGTGGTCGCTTTGCTGAAGCGGCGGGGCATCCTCGATGGGACTCCGGTATGGCTCGATGAGGAGACGCAGACGCCGGTTCCACCCTTCTGCGAGTTCGGCAGGTATCTGTCAACGGCGTTGCTGGACGAGACCACGCTGAAGGACTACGGGCGGGTGATCGGTCGGCTGGACGACCATCTTGCTGGTTTGGACAGCGATGTGTTGTCGGCGGCGGAGTCCGATCTCATTTCGTACCGTGGCCATCGGACCCAGTGGCAGGAGAAGCCTGTCGGCGCGTCGGTTTGGAGCCGGGAGTCGTTCGTCCTGGACGACTTCTATGGCTTCCTCGTCGACCGGAGGATCTTGCCGCATCGCCCGGCGAGACTGGCTGCGCGGGGACGCAACGCCTTGGCGCCACGAGTGCGGTCGGGCATGGATATCCGGCACCTCACGTTTGAGCAGTACCGCTACTTCCGGGACGTCGGGCTGGGCGGGCAGCTGCCCAATGCCGAGGTGGATTCGGCCTTCCGCGGATGGTCGCCACTGCGCGGCCGCGCGGGCAGCGACATCGCTCTGGGCACGGGGGCACGCTGGCGGGAGTGGGCGACCGTGCTGCTGCCCGAGATCGGACTCTGGCCAGGAATGCCGGGCGGGGCGGCGGAGTACATCGTCCAAGCCTGCGCGAAATACGGCAAAGCCCGCCCGATTTATGTCCCTGAGGACGCCGTCGCGTCCGCCGACCTGTTCTGCCTGCTCGAGCGTCCGGACATCGTCCGCAGGGCGGCCCGAGGGCTGGAGCGCAAGGCCCGCGACCTGTTCGTGGTGGGTGAGGTCGACGTCGCCGGCGGCCGGATAAAGGGGGTCCTGGACGGTGTCGTGCGCGAGTTCCAGATGTCGGCGATGGACGCCAAGCTGCGCCGGATCACCGTCTACGAGGGCGAGTTCGGCCTGGAGGCCCTGTCCTTGTTCGTCTGCCGCGGCGGTCTGATGCCGGGGGCGGACGCCTGGAAGAGCTACCGCCACCGGGCCTGGACACGCATGACCAGCCTCGCCGATCGGACCACGCCACTACTGCCGGGCCGACGCTGGCGCTGGCACGACCTGCGGCACACCTACGCTCTGCGGCTTTTGACCTATCTGGAGAACATCATGGATGGCGAGGAGCCGGACATGCAGGCTCGCCGTCGCCGGCACCGGTCGTACTTGACCGGGCACATCCGGCACAACCCGCTTCTGATCGTCAGCCGGAGGCTCGGGCACGCGAATCCGGGAACCACCTACGAGTACCTCCAGTACACGGACGACTTGATCAACGAGTTCGAGGCTGCATTTTCCAGCTGGATTGGCGACGACGAGGCGTCCTACGCCGACATCGCGTCCCACGCGATCAACGGCGCGAAGGGCGGCCGCTGATGCCGAAGGCACGCCGGAAGGGCCGGAGCAACGAGGAACGCGACCGCTTGCGGGCAGCCCTGGCGAACCCTGCCCCGCCCGGCGGCATCGGCCCTCGGGTCGTCGAGGTCCCCCGACTGCTCATGGCGGTGGACCCCTCAGACTTCGGCTGTTCGCGTTTGGCCATGCAACTGGCCGATGAATGGGTTGAGTACGTGGCCGCCACCGCCATCACGACCCACGCGAAGGCCTACCGCCTGGCGATCACCCGGCTCTGCGCTTTCGCGGACAGGGAGCTCGGGTCGGCGGCGGAGACGGCGAGCTTGACCGACCCAAACCTCCTTGACCTGCTGGTGAAATGGGAGCTGTCACTGCCCGAGAGTTACGCTCCGAGTTCCACCTACCCTTGGGTTTTGGCGGGCGCCCTGCGGGTGTTGATCATCCGCCGGGACGACCACCCCGACCGTCTGGTCGCCCCGGACCTGGCCCGGCTGGCCCGCGGTCCCGCACTGCTGGGCAGCGGGGAGAAGACCGAACGGGACGAGTTCACTCGCCAGGAGAAGCAGGCCCTCGTCCGCGCCGCCTGGCAGAGCGTTCACGCCACCCGCAAACGTCTGGAGGAGGGGTGGGCCCTGGCCAAACAGGGACGTCACCCTGACCAAGGCAGCTGGACCAGCGTCCCCGATTTGCTCTGGGGCCTCGCCCACGAGCAAATCACCCCAGAAGACATTCACGGGGTCGTGCCTGCGCCCCGTACTTGGCCGCCGGAACTGCAGACGTTCGCCGCAGGCCCCGGAAGGGCTTTTGTTCCGCAGACGGCACGCCAGCAGCTGGCTCGCAAGCTATTCGCGAGGTTGTATCCGCACAACCTCGACCTCCACGCGTTCCGCATCCTGCTGATGGACGCCACCGGCCACGCCTCGGAAGAGGTCACCGGCTTTGGAGAGGCGGATGTGGAGTTCCTCCCCAAGGGCGTCCGGCTGACCCTCCTGAAGAACCGGGCCGAACACCGGCGACACCGCGCTTTTCGAGATCAGATATCTGGGTCCTGGGAGCAGGCCCCGGACGAAGACACCGACGGGCACCTCACGGTGAACTGGCCACGGCGCGAGGCCAGCGAGGTGGTCCGCCAGCTCATGGACACGACCGCTCGGGTCCGGGCCAAAGCACCGCACGTCACCCACACGCTCTTCGTCAGCGCCATGGTCCGCAGCGACTTCACTGCGGTCTTCGACGAGTGGAGGCCTGTGACCCAGAGCTCGTTCAAGAGCTGGCTGGACGCCACGGGCATCCAAATCAAGGGGGACCAGCACATCGGCCGGATGCGGAAATCGGTCAAGGTCGAGAAGGCCATCGTGAGCGAAGGACGCATCAGCGCCGCAGCGGATGACCACACCGAGGAAACCTTCGCCACCCACTACGCGCAGGGCACCACGCTGCGAATCCTGTCCGGGCGGACCATCGCCACGGCCCAGCAGCACTGGCTCGACAAGGCTCTTGCCCGCGTTGACGGACCCACCGTCGTCTCCGGCTCCACCGGAGAAGTCGACCAGGCCGTGTTGGAGGACGCGGGACTGTCCCCGCAGGAGGCCGAGGACATCATGGCCGGTCAGCTCGACATGGGCGTCTCCCACTGCAAGAACCCCTACCAGGGACCCTACAGCCGCCCCGGCGAGCTCTGCGCTGTCGCACCCCTGCGCTGCCTGGAATGCCAAAACGCCTGGATTCTTCCCTCCAACTTGCCTCAACTCCTGCTGTTCAAAGCGCACCTGGAACGGCTTCGCACGCTTCTCACCCCACAGGCGTTCGAGCGGCTATGGGGCCAGAGCTGGGTGAACCTCCGAGCCGTCCTGGAGGACCGCACGCCCGAGGAACTGGAACAGGCCCGCAAGCACATCGAAGCCGGCCAGGTCGTCCTGGACCTGCCGCTCGCCGCGAACACGGAGTTCGACGCATGATCCTGTCTCTGCCCGAGCAACGACGCCCCTCTCTGTTCCGGGACGATGAACCCGTCGTCCAGGGACGTTCGTTGCTCCCCGAGGCCCGTCAGCCCGGCGCCCGCATCCCCCGGTTCGGCGACAGGAACGTCTGGAACTTCAACGGGATTCTCAAGCGGCCGGCCAACTGCAAGGCCGCTGCGTGGAGGGTGCACTTCAGCTACGAGCTGGAGGATCCGTACTGGAACCTGCTTGCCCGCGAATTCCTGATGGTGACCTTCAACCCGCGGCACCCCGAAGTCCTCCGAAGGGGTGTCGTTCTCGAAGGCTACGGCGCTCCTAGCACCTTGATCCACGTTGCCTCACGCTTGCGGACGGCAGCGAATTGGGGCCACGAGAACGGACTTCCGGCCCATCCGGACGCATGGACCGTCGACGACCTGCGGCAACGCATCATCGACCTAGCCGCATCCGGAACTGCCCCGGACACGGTCAGAGCGCACGTGACCACCCTCAAGAATCTGGCGGCAGCCGTTTCTGTCCTGAGCCTGCCCTGGCCTGCCGGTGATCCCTGGCCTGGTCAGAGCGCCCGCAGCGTCGCCCAGTTGGGCACCAGCAAGGCTCTCGCTACCTCCACGGTTCCCCCGGCGACCTGGTGTCGGCGTACAAGCGAACGTGCACCACCTCGTACGGATGAAAGTGCACCATTTCTGATGCGGTGACGGGGTGTCG
>NZ_JBXEJE010000057.1:0-55260 GCF_056820935.1 Streptomyces sp. Q2
CTGCGGCGCCCCGCGGACGGCGACGCCGCACCGCTCCCGGCGTCCGCGCGCCCGGCCCTGTCGCGCCGGGCGTCCGCGCGCCCGGCGAGCAACCGGCGCAGCGGTCGTACCGCCCGGGTGAGGGATGCGCGGGTCCCCGTGAGGAACCCCGCGCTCATGCCATCGGTCCGACGAGCAGCCATTGCCACGAGTCCTTTCCGAACACGGTTTGTTCCCCGCCCGTCGAGCCGATCTCGACGGGCGTTCCGTCCGGGCCGGTCGCGGCGCCGGTCTCCGGGTCGTACGGAGTGACGTACGCGGCCCGGTCGACGCCGCCGGAACCGGACGACGCTCCGGGGGCGTTCTGCGCGCCCCGCACCGAGGTGTCGCTGCCGCGCGGTGCCGTGCAGCGGGCGTCGGTGTTTGCGGGGCGTGTGCTGGTGTCGGCCGGGTCGCGCCGCCGGGTGTCGTACCCCTGTGTGCACGGCGGCGGGTCGTCGGCGCCCACGACCAGCCCGAAGTGGGTGGTGCCGTCGCCCGGGATGGCGGTGTAGCTGCCCGCGACGACCACCGGGAAGGTGACCAGGGCCTGCTCGACGCCGGGCAGCCGGGCCAGTGTCACCTGGCCGCCGCTGATGAGATTGGCGAGCAGGACCGGCAGATGCGGCCGGGTGGACCTCAGCAGCGAGTCGACCTCCTGTGCGGCGGGGGCCGTGTTGCCGACGAGTCGGCGCAGGTCCCCGTCGCTCGACTTCAACTCGGCGGTGAGGGCGGCGAGATCGCGGGAGAACGACTTGATCGCCGAGCCCTGGTCGGCCTGCGTCTTGAGGACCTTCCGCGAGTCCTCGATCAGTGCGACGGTCTCGGGGAGGGACGCGGAGGCCGACTCCACCAGCTCGTTCCCGGAGTCCACCAGGCGGCTCAGACGCGGCCCGGTGCCGGAGAAGGCCTTGCCCAACTCGTCGACGGTGACGCGCAGGTCGTCCTTGGGTACGGATTTGACCAGCCGGTCCAGACCGAGCACGAGGTCCGTGGTGGCCAGCGGGACGCGCGTGTCCTGGCGCCGGATGGTGCTGCCGTCCAGCAGATACGGGCCGTCGGACCGGCGCGGTTGCAGGTCGACGTACTGCTCGCCCACCGCCGAGCGGTTCGCCACGACGGCGAGGGTGTCCGCCGGGACCCGGGGCGCGTCGTCCTCGATCTCCAGCGCCACCAGGACACCGTCGGCCCCCGACAAGCGCAGCTCGCCCACCCGGCCCACCGGCACTCCCCGGTAGGTGACCTCGGCGCCGGGGAAGACGCCCCCGGACTCGGCGAAGTCGGCGCGCACGGTGTAGCCGCGGTCGAGGACCTCGTCGACCAGACCGGTGTATTCGGCGCCGACGTACGACACCCCGACGGCCGTCATGGTGGCGAAGGCGAGCAACTGGGCCTTGACCGTACGTGTGATCACGGCTGCATCCCCTTCAGCATGAGTTCCGCGAGCGCGAGGTCGATCCCCGCGGGCAGGCGCCGGGAACCCGCGGCACCGTAAGCGGCTGTGCACACCGGCGGGCACAGCAGGTCGTCGTCCGAGGGCGCCGACGGACCGGTGGGCGTGTCCGGCAGGTCCGGGGAGTCCGGGAGCGCGGTCGGCGTCGGAACCCCGGGGACGTCCGGCAGGTCGGGGAGGCCCGGGGTGTCCGGTACCTCGGTGTCACCTCCGCCCGGGTCGCCGGAACCGCCGGGTTCGTCGGTGAGGTTGTCGTAGATGCCGGACAGGTCGAGGTCGGCGGTCACCTTGAGGTTGACGTAGTCGCCCTTGACGGCGTCGGCCGCGTTGCGCGGGAACGGGTAGGTGGTCAGCAGTTCGAGGGAGTTGGGCAGGTCGTCGCCCGCCTTGTTCAGCTGCCGCAGGATCGGCTTCAGCCGCTTGAGGTTCGCGACCGTGTCGCCGTGTGAGGCGTTCACGACCCTGGTGCCGGTCTTGCCGAGCGTGGACAGGGCGGTGAGCATCCTCGTCAGGTCGCGCCGCTGGTCGGCGAGGACCTTCAGCGCGGGCGGCAGCGTCTCGACGGCCGTGGCGATCGTCTTCCGTTCCGTGCGGAGCCGCTTCGCCAGCCGGTCGACTCCTCTGAGGGCGCGGACGATGTCGGCGCGCTGGTCGTCCAGGCCACCGAGGAACGTGTCGAGTTCCTCCAGCAAGGATCTGACCCGGTTCTCGCGGCCTTCGAGGGCCTTGTTCAGCTCCACTGTGATCGTCTTGAGCTGGGCGACCCCGCCGCCGTTGAGAAGTGCGGACAGGGCGGACAGCACCTCCTCGATCTCCGGGTTCCGGCCGCTGCGGGACAGCGGGATGCGGTCGCCGTCACGCAGTCGCCCCACGGGTTCGCCGTCGGGCGGCGCGGACAGCGCCACGTACTTCTCGCCGAGCACGCTGGTCTGCCGCAGCTCGGCGACCGCGTTGCCGGGCAGCTTCACCGAGTCGGCGACCCGTAGCCGCACCCGGGCGTGCCAGCCGTTCAGCTCCACCTTCTCGACGGCGCCCACGGTGACGTTGTCGACCTTCACCGCCGACTGCGGCACCAGGTCCAGTACGTCCCGGAACTCGACGGTGACCCGGTAGGCGTGGCCGTCGGCTGCGGCGCCGCCGGGGAGCTGGACGTCGTACCAGCCGTTGAACCCGCAGCCCGACAGCAGCAACGAACCCGCCGCCGTCCAGGTGACCGCCCGGGCCGTGTGTGCTCCGCTCATGCGCCGGCCTCCAGGATTCCGCCGAGACTCCGGTCGACCGTGCCGGTCACCGGCGCGGCCGCGGGTACCTCGGGCAGGGAGCCGAAGAGTTTGTCCAGCTCCGCGCAGTCGGGGTTCTTGCCACCCTCGTCCCCGGTGGTCTTCAGCAGGGAGCACAACAGCGCGGCCGGGTCCTGCGGTTGGTCGGGGTTGTTGCGGGTGTCGAGGGTGCCCGCCGCCGGGTTGTAGGCGTTCTGCAGGTTGGACAGCCCGGTGGGCGCGACCTCCAACAGCTCCTCCAGTGCGGCTCGTTGGGTGACGAGCACCTTCGTGACCTTGCTGAGGCCCTCGACGTTCGAGGTCAGCGACTTCTTGTTCTCCCGCACGAAGGTGGACACCTCACGCAGGGCGGTGCCCAGGTGCTTCAGCGCCGCCGCGAGGTCCCCCCGCTCCCCGGCGAGCTGCTCCGCCACCGTCGCGAGGCTGCTGTTGAACGAGCGCACGCCCTTGTCGTCCGCCGCCAGCGCGGCCGTGAACACCTGCAGGTTCCGTACGGTGCCGAACAGGTCGCCCCGGCCGTCGGACAGTGTGGTGACCGCCTGTGAGAGGTCCTCGACCGTCTGGTGGAGGTTCTGGCCCTGGCCCTCCAGGTTGTCGGCGCTCACGCCGAGCAGCCGGGACAGGGAGCCGTCCTTGTTCGCGCCCTGCGGGCCGAGCGCCTCGGCGGTCGTGTGCAGACTGTCGAAGATCCGGTCCAGCTCGACCGGGACGGCCGTCCGCGACTCGGGGATCACGTCGCCGTCCCGCAGCACCGGGCCCTTGCGGTACACCGGCAGCAACTGCACGTAACGGTCGCTGACCACCGAGGAGTTGATGATCGCGGCCTTCGCTTCCGCCGGTACCTCGCGGCCCTCGTCGTACTCCAGTTCCACGCGTACCCGGCCGCCCTCCGGTGCGATCTCGGTGACCTCGCCGATCCGGACACCCAGGACGCGTACGTCCGAGCCGGGATAGATGCCGACCGTGCGCGGGAAGTACGCGGTGATACGCACCTTTTCCTGGCGCGGCCACAGGACGACGACGAGCGCGGCGACGACCGCGAGCGCGGTGAGCAGGGCCAGACGCCTGCTCCTCAGCCGGCCGATCATCACGAACCCCCCTTCCGCGGCACCACGGGAGCCGCCACCAGGTTCTGGATGTAGCCGTCGAACCAGCGGCCGTTGCCGAGCGTGTTGGTGAAGACCCGGACGTACGGGGCGAGCAGCTTCACGCTGCGATCGAGGCTCGCCTGGTTGCGTTCGAGCATCTTCACGAACGTGTTGAGGTTCTTGAGCGCGGGCCCGATCTGCTCGCGGTTGTCCTCGACCAGGCCGGACAGCTGAATGCCCAACGCGGCGGAGTTCTTGAGCAGCCGGTGGATAGCCGTGCGCCGTTTGCTGATCTCCTGGAACAGCTTGTCGCCGTCCTCGACCAGCGCGGAGAAGTCCTCGGTGTGCTCGGCCAGCACGCCGGTGACCCCGTGCGCGTGGTCGAGGAGGCCGCGCAGCGCCTTGTCGCGTGAGGCGACCGTCCGGGAGATCCGCGACAGTCCCTTCAGGGACGCCCGTACCTCTTCGGGCGAGTCCTGGAAGGCGGTGGAGATCGTGTCCAGCGCCTTCGCGAGCCGCTCCGTGTCGACCTCCTCCGTCGTGGTCGTCAGATCGCTGAAGGCCTCGACGACGTCGTACGCCGACACCGTCCGGCTCAGCGGGATCTCGCCGCCGGGCCGGAATCGCCCGGGGCCCTTCGGGTGCAGTGCCAGGTACTTCGCGCCGAGGATCGTCCTGACCCGGATCGACGCGCCGGTCGCGGTGCCGAACTCCGGGTGGTCCTTGACCTTGAATGTCACCTTGACGTGGGCGCCGTCCAGGTCGACCTCCTCGACCTTGCCGACCTTCACCCCGGCGATCCGTACCTCGTCGCCCGGCTTGAGGCCGCCCGCCTCGGAGAAGGCCGCGCTGTACGTCTCGCCGCCGCCGATCAGCGGGAGACTGTCGGCGTTGAACGCGGCGACGGCCAGCAGCGCGAGGGTGGTGAGGCCGACGGCGCCGATCGTCACGGGGTTGCGCTCCCGGAACGGGATCAGGCGCGGGCGGCTCAGGCGTACGCGTGGCAGCCTGGGCGGCTCGATCCGTACCTTCATCAGCGGTTCCGGACGGCGTGGGCGCGGTGCCCGGCGCGGCAGGAGCCATATCTTCGGGAGCTTCGGCGGGTCGATGCGGACCCTGACCAGTGGTTCCGGACGGGCCCCCCGGACGCGTTTCGTCATGAGCCGCACCTCGCCCGTGCCACGTGCAGCTCGGGAGTGACCGCCTGCTTCGTCTTCGGCAGCACGATCCGGCCGTCGAAGTCGCAGAGGTAGAAGTTGAACCACGAGCCGTAGGAGGCCGTTCCCGTCAGCTCGGTGAGCTTGTTCGGCAGCCGATTCAGCACGCCTTCCACGGTTTTCTCGTTCCTGTTCAGGGTTCCGGTGAGCTCGGCGAGCTCCGTGATGTCGTCCTTCAGCGGTGGCCGGGCGTCCTCCAGCAGCCCCGAGGTGGCCTCGGTGAGGTCGCCGATGCCTTCCAGGGACTTCCCGATGGGCTTGCGGTCGGCGGACAGCCCCGAGATCACCCGCCGCAGCTGCTTGAGCAGTCCGGAGAACCGGGTGCCGCGCTTGTCGAGCGTCTCCAGCACGGAGTTGAGGTTGTCGATCACGGAGCCGATCAGCTCGTCGCGGTCGGCCAGCGTCGTGGTGAGCGACGCCGTGTGCGCGAGGAGGCTGTTCACCGTGCCGCCCTCGCCCTGCAGGGTTCGGATGATCTCGGTGGCGAGCTGGTTGACGTCGCCCGGGCTGAGCGCGGCGAACAGTGGCTTGAAGCCGTTCAGCAGCGCGTTGAGGTCCAGCG
Source organism: Streptomyces sp. Q2 (assembly GCF_056820935.1). Lineage (NCBI taxonomy): Bacteria > Bacillati > Actinomycetota > Actinomycetes > Kitasatosporales > Streptomycetaceae > Streptomyces > Streptomyces sp. Q2. Next base: position 5,619 of record NZ_JBXEJE010000057.1, read on the forward strand.
CGGGCCGGGTCCTGGACAGCGGGATGGTGCCGCCGGGCCGCAGCCGGCTGCCGTCGCCCGGCCCTTCGGTCAGCGCGACGTACCGCTGCCCGAGCAGGTTCCGGTAGCGGACGACCGCGCCGGTGCCGGTCAGCAGCGGGCGGTTCGCGGTGACGGTGAAAGTCACCTCGGCGAGAATCCGGTCCTTGATCCGGATGCCCTCGACCTCGCCGACCCGTACTCCGGCCACCCGGATGTCGTCGCCCTCCTCCAGTCCGGTGACGTCACTGAAGACCGCCCGGTAGGTGTGCTTCGGCTCGAAGGACACGTTGACGATGGTGGCGGCGAGCAGCGCCGTCGCCAGGACCGTCACCAGAGCGAAGAGAGAGAACTTGACCAGTGGTGCCACGGTCTGCCGGGCTCCTGTCGCCCTCATGCGTTGCTCACCGCCGTTCCCCTCGCCAGCGGGCCGAACAACAGGGTCGCGACGGGCGGCACCTCATCGGCGGGCACTCCCATGACGGGGGCCACGAGCGAGCCGACGGCCCGCTGCTCGGCCCTGGTGGCGGACACATCGGCATTCCCGGGCAGCGCGCCACCCGAACTCCCCGACGACGTTCCGTCGTTGAGCTTCGTGTGCGGCGCGGGCACCGCAGGACGGGGCAGGCCGCGGCAGTTCGGGCCCGACCGCTCGCCGTAGCGCGGTTCCTCGCCGGGCTCGTACGCGGGCCGCGGGCGGACGACCTCGAGGGTGATGCGCATCTCGCCGCCCCGGAACGTCTCCTCGGCCGCCGCCTCCTGCCGGACCAGTCCTTCGAGGAGGCACGGGTACTCGGGGGAGTAGCGGGCGAACAGCTCCAGGGTGGGACGGGAGACCCGGCCGAGGGTGATCAGCCGGTCGCCGTTGTCGTCGAGGTAGCGGTCCGCGGTGCCGGCGACGGTCGCGGTCGTGCGGAGCGCGGCGGACAGCCGGTCCTTCTTCTCCACGAGGGTGCGGCTGGTGGTGACCGTGTTGCGCAGGATCCTCATCAGGTCGGGTGCGGCGTCGCCGTAGACCTCGGCGACGTCGGCGAACCGTGAGATGTCCTCCTTCAGGGACGGCAGATGAGGGTTGAGGCGGCGCAGATAGCCCTCGACCCGGGTGAGGTTGTCCCCGATCCGGTCGCCGCGGCCCTCCAGCGCGGTGGCGAACGCCGAGAGGGTGGCGTTGAGTTCACCGGGCTCGACGGTGCGCAACAGCGGCAGCAGGTCGTTCATCAGCTGCTGCAGCTCGATGCCGACCGTCGTGCGGTCCTGGGTGATGACGTCCCCGGCGCGGATGGGCCGAGCCGATGACCGTGCGGTGCGGGCGGGTGCCACGAGGTCGACGTACTTCTCGCCGAACAGCGTCTTGGGCAGCAGCCGCGCGTGCACGTCGGCCGGGATGAAGCGCACGTGCTCCGGCTTGAGCGCGATGTCGAGGGTGGCCTTGGCGCCGTCCGCGCGCACCGCCCGCACCTCACCGACCAGCAGCCCGCGCAGTTTCACGTCGGCGCGCGGATCCAGCTGGTTGCCCAGGCTGTCGGCCTCCAGGGTGATCCGTACGACGGTGGTGAACGCCTGCTGGTAGACGGCGATGGCGAGTGACAGCAACAGCGCCATCACGACGACGAAAGCGATTCCGTACAGCCGCAGTCTCACTCGGCTCACCTCACTCACCCCGCTCACCCCGCGATCCGTACGGTCGTGCTGGCGCCCCAGATCGCGAGGCTCAGGAAGAAGTCCAGGACGTTGATGGCGACGATCGACGTCCGCACCGCGCGGCCCACCGCCACGCCGACCCCCGCCGGTCCGCCGCTCGCGTAGTAGCCGTAGTAGCAGTGCACCAGGATGATCAGGACGGCGAAGACGATCACCTTGCCGAAGGACCAGAGCACGTCGACGGGTGGCAGGTACTGCTGGAAGTAGTGGTCGTACGTGCCCGTCGACTGCCCGTAGTAGACGGTGGTGATGGTGCGGGCGGCGAGATACGAGGAGAGCAGCCCGATCACGTACAGCGGGATGACGGCGACGAAGCCGGCGATCATCCTCGTCGTCACCAGGAACGGCAGCGAAGGCACGCCCATCACCTCGAGGGCGTCCGTCTCCTCACTGATCCGCATCGCGCCGAGCTGCGCGGTGAACCCGGCTCCGACGGTCGCGGACAGCGCGAGTCCGGCCACCAGCGGTGCGATCTCACGGGTGTTGAAGTACGCCGAGAGGAAGGCCACGAAGTTGGAGGTACCGAGCTGGTTGAGGGCCGCGTAGCCCTGGAGTCCCACCTCGGTGCCCGTGAAGAAGGAGAGGAAGGCGATGACGCCGACCGTGCCGCCCACCACCGCGAGCGCGCCACGGCCGAAGCTCACCTCGGCGAGCAGCCGCAGCACCTCCTTCTTGTAGCGGCGCAGGGTACGGCCCGTCCACGCCAACGATCGGCCGTAGAAGGAGAGTTGGGAGCCCAGCTGCTCCAGGCGATGCAACAGCGCCATGCCCTCAGCCCCTCTGGGGAACGACTTGGAAGTACACGGCGGTCATCACGAAGTTCGTCACGAACAGCAACATGAAGGTGATCACCACTGACTGGTTGACGGCGTCTCCCACGCCCTTCGGGCCGCCTTTCGCCGTGAGTCCCTTGTAGGAGGCGACGATCGCGGCGATCGCCCCGAACACCAGTGCCTTCAGCTCGGCCGCCCACAGGTCGGAGAGCTGGGCGAGAGTGGTGAAGGACGCCAGGTACGCGCCCGGCGTGCCGTTCTGGAGGATCACGTTGAAGAAGTAGCCGCCCGCGACGCCGACCACCGAGACCAGACCGTTGAGCAGCACGGCCACCAGCATCGACGCGAGGACACGCGGTACGACCAGCCGGTGGATGGGGTCGATGCCGAGCACCTGCATCGCGTCGATCTCGTCACGGATCTTGCGGGCGCCGAGGTCCGCGCAGATCGCCGTGCCGCCCGCGCCCGCGATCAGCAGCGCGGTGACGATCGGCGAGGCCTCCCGCAGCACGGCGAGGACGGAGGCGGCACCCGAGAAGGACTGCGCCCCCAGCTGCCGGGTCAGACTGCCGATCTGCAGCGCGATGACCGCGCCGAAGGGGATCGACACGAGAGCCGTGGGCAGGATCGTGACGCTCGCGACGAACCACGCCTGCTGGATGAACTCCCTTGCCTGGAAAGGCCGCCGGAAGATCGTCCGGAGCACGTCAAGCGCCATCGCGAACAGACTCCCCGAATGCCGCAGCGCTCCGGTGGGTGACAGGCTCATACGTCCGCCACCTCCCTGCGCTGCAGCTCCTCCTCGCGTCTCGCGATCGACTGCCAGCGCGGCGGGCGGGTGATGCCGAGGCCCGGCAGCAGGCGGGGAGGCAGGGCCCGACTGCCGGCGGTCTTCGCCCGCTCGCCGTCGCCGAGCTGCGCCAGCTCCTCCTCGACCTGGGCGGCGTCCTTCTCCTCCGCCATGCCGATCGGCCCCTGCATCCGGCCGTTCAGAAACTGCCGTACAACGGGCTCGTCGCTGGTCAGCAGCTCCTCGCGGGGGCCGAACAGCACCAGCTCGCGCCGGAACAGCAGCCCGATGTTGTCCGGCACCTGACGGGCCGAGGCGATGTCGTGGGTGACGATCAGGAAGGTCGCGTCGATCTGCGCGTTGAGATCGACGATGAGCTGGTTGAGGTACGCCACGCGCACCGGGTCGAGGCCCGAGTCCGGCTCGTCGAAGAGGATGATCTCCGGGTCGAGGACCAGGGCTCGGGCGAGCCCGGCCCGCTTGCGCATCCCGCCGGAGATCTCACCGGGCAGCTTCTCCTCGGCGCCGATCAGCCCCACCATGTCCATCTTCTCCAGCACGATCCGCCGGATCTGGCTCTCCGACTTGCGGGTGTGCTCGCGCAGAGGGAACGCGATGTTGTCGTACAGGTGCATCGAGCCGAACAGCGCGCCGTCCTGGAACAGCACGCCGAAGAGCTTTCGCACCTCGTACAGGTCGTGCTCACGGAGTTTCGTGATGTCCCGGCCCGCGATGGTGATCGAACCGCGGTCCGGCTTCAGCAGCCCGACGAGCGTCTTGAGGAACACCGACTTGCCCGTGCCCGAGGGGCCGAGCATGACCGAGACCTCCCCGGCGGGCAGCGTCAGCGAGACGTCCTGCCAGATGACCTGCTGACCGAAGGACTTGGTCAGCCCTTCCACACAGATCTCGACACCCATCCGGTACACCCTTCGGCCCGTGGAGCAGCTCCGACATGTGCTCTACGGGGAGGAGAGGGGTGTCCGTCGCTGGGGAGGCGGATTTTTTTCGAAAGGGTTCGCGGGAGCGTGCTCAGCTCGGCGGGGGCACGTCCAGGTCGGTCGTGTCGGCCGGGGTGTTCAGAACATCCGAGACATTCGGGACCGATGACTCCGTCGATGCGTCCGTCATGTTCGCAAGGCCCGGAAGATCCGTCACGTCCGGCACCTGGGGGACGTCCGGCACGTCCGGCACCTCGGGCACGTCCGGCACCTCGGGCACCATGGGCACGTCGGGCACGCGCGGGACTTCGGGTGTCGGCAGCGGGACGTCCGCCAGGGGTGGCACGGACAGCGGTACGAGCGGCCGGGCGTCCGACCGCTGAGGGGGCGCCGGCCGGGCGGGGGGCGTGGCCTTCGAGGCGCCGCGCGTGTCCGCTGCCTCCCTCCGGCCGGCGCCGTCGGACCGGAGCGCCTCGGCGGGGCTCCCCACGGGCGGCCGCGGAGTCCTGCCGCTCCCGTTCTCGTGACCGTCGAGTGAGTACGGCAGCACGAACACCGCCACCGCCAGGGTCGCGGCGGTCGAGGCGGCCGCCACGGCCTGCACCTTCCCGCCCGAGCGCGGGCGCCCGCGGCCCAGCAGGAACAGCACGAGCCCGAGCGTCCCGGCGAGCGAGGCGCGCAGGGTGCGCCGGGCACGGGCCAGCAGCGACTCGACCGTGCGGTAGCTCAGGCCCATCCGCACGGCGACCTGGCCCACGTCCAGGTCCTCGGACTTGAGGCGCAGCGCCTCCGCCTGGCGGGCGGGCAACTCCCCGCTGCGCACGGCCAGCCACCTGGCCTCGGCCCGGTCGCACACCGCCTCCTCGACGGGTACCGGAACCGATGCGACGAGCATGGGGCTGCTGCGCACCTGCGTCTCGCGGTTCACCTGGCGGTACCGGTCGACGCACAGCCGCATGGTCACGGTCGTCAGCCAGGCACCGAGGCGCTCGTCGTCGAGGTCCGGGCGCTCGGCGGCGCGCAGCATCGCCTCGTGCACGGCGTCCTCGGCGTCCTCCGGACTCATCGACCTGCGCCGGGCCACCTTGAGCAACTGCTCGCGGTGGCTCCACATGCGTTCCCAACGCTCGTCGGCTGCTGCCGTCTCCGCAGGCATGTCCGTCGCCATGAGGGCCCCTTCGCGCTCACCCGCCGGTCTCGTGCCGTCCGGCGGGGGGCGACATTACCGCCCGGTAGTGGCGGTTGTGGAGAGGGTGGCACTCATCGAGTCCGCACTGTTGTCCGATCGTCTAATCGACGGCGTCGGCCCTCCCTTCACTGGCCAGCGGGTCCATACCGGGCAGTATGTCGTCGCCTGGAAGCTCAACTCCCGGGCCGGGTACGGGGAAAGCGGACTCGCCAGGCGCTGCCGGCTCCTCCGCCCCGGATGCTCCACCGTCGGCCGGCCGGGCTCCGGAGGGGGAGGGCGAGGGGGACGGCCTACGCGGCGGGGCGACGCCCGGCCCGCCGGACGGCTTCGGCGAGGGTTCCGGTGTGGTGCGGCTCGGCCGGGACGACTTTCCGTCCCCCGGGGACTCGGTGGCCCGGTCCGGCACCACCCGGTGTCCGTCCAGGAAGTACGTGTACCAGGCCCTGACCGTGCGCAGATACGCCGCCGAGTGGTTGTAGCCGAGGATCGCCCGGTTCAGGTCGGCGGGGTCCGACAGGTCGCGCCCGCCCGCGCACAGATGGCGTCCGGCGGCGAGCGCCGCGTCGAAGACGTTGTTCGGGTCCGCCTGCCCGTCGCCGTTGCCGTCCGCGCCCCACACGGCCCAGGTCGACGGGATGAACTGCATGGGCCCGACCGCGCGGTCGTACACCGGGTCCCCGTCGTACGCCCCGCCGTCGCTGTCCCGGATGAGGGCGAAGGCGCCGCCGTCCAGCCGCGGCCCGAGGATCGGCGCCAGGGTCGTACCGTCGGACGACACCCGTCCGTCGCGCGCCTGCCCGGACTCCACCTGGCCGATCGCGGCCGGCAACTGCCACCGCAGCCGGCAGCCGGGCGCGGTACGCGCGAGCTCCGACTCGGCGTGCCGGTAGGCGGCGAACACGGTCGCGGGCAGCGCACCGCCCGCCACGGGTGCCTCCTTCGGCCGCTGCTTCGCGACCCGCACCTCGGCGGGCCGCAGCGGAGGGAGTTCGGTGCGATACGGGGAGCCGCCGGACACGCCCGGCCCGTGCCCCGGGGGTGCCTGCCGCGCGGGCGCGGCAACCTGTGCGATGAGTGTCCCCGGCGCCTGTGACGCGGTCAGCGCGGCCATCGCCGCCGCCGCGATCGCCGTACCCCTCGCGCCTCTCAGGGCACCTCCACGTACGCGCACTGCCACCTTGTACTCCCCTCCCGCTGTGGATCCGTCTCCTGCTCTACGCGGCGCGGTGGCGGGTCCGTCGCCGTGAACCGGAACCTCGTGAACGCTCGTGCTGTCGAGGGCGGCGGTGTCGGCCAGGAGCACCTGATGACGGACGAACCGATTCCGCCGCCGTGGAGCCCTTGGCCCTCGGGGGGAACCGCGGTCGGGGGGCGGTGTCGGGAGCAGGCTGCGATGGCGTGTGGAGTTCACGACGGAACCCTTCGACCTTGGCGAGCCCTGGCAGGCGCCCCTCGGGCGGGACGTCATCGAGGCCGCCGACCTGGACGCCGTGGACGTGGGCTAGTCCGGCAGTACCACGGAGAGCGGCTGCGACGCCGTGCTCACCGCGGTCGACGCCCTGTTGTGCAAGGCCGTGGAGGTCGGCGCCACCCGTGTCCCGCCGCAGGTCGACGTGATCGGGGAGGAGGAGATGGCCGAGGACCTGGCGGAGGCGAGGATCTGGCGGAGGCGAGGATCTGGCGGAGGCGAGGACCTGGCGCAGGCGACTGGCCGGCCACTCGCCGATCGGGCGACCCGAGCCGGAGCATCCCACCTCGGCCCGGGGACAGGGCGGCATGGCCGGGGCCTCCGACGACCATCACGCCGTAAAAGCTCGCACTGAACCTGGCCTACCAGGACAAGTTCCGCCATGCCTTCCTGATCTGCGCACCCCGGCCTGACCGGGGAGCAGACGCGGGACGCGGTCAAGGAGCGGATCGCCGACGCGCCGGAGCGGGAACACGAGATCGTCCGCCCCGAACTGCGCAAGATCAACCGCATCCGTCGCCGGGGCCGTCGCCCTTCGGCTGTCCGCCCGCTCCGGACGCATGGCGGACTGGGGACGCTCGGCGGCTCCGCGACCGACGCCGACGGCCGGTGCAAGGACCTCCCGGCCCTCCTGGAGGGCACGACCGGCGTGCGAGCCGACGTCGCGGTGGAGCCGTACTTCGAGAGGAAGCAAGCCGACGCGCAGCCGGACGCCCACAGTGAATCCGGACAGCGGTGCCACGGGAGTGTTCGTCCCGGGAGCGGCGATCACCTTCGCTGTCCGGCCCGGCGAGCCCTGGATCTGCGTGTGCCGTCCTGGCCGCGGGACAGCGGCCGGGGCCCCGTTTCGAATCCGTGGCGGACATGGTGCGGGCCGACGCGGCTACCGGGCCTCGCCGGAGCACGAGGCCCACCGCGTGTCCCGGCGTCGGGTAAGAGTCCTGTCCGGCAATCAGGAACCGCACCTCGCCGAAGGGCTGCTGGAAGGCCGCAAGACGTTCTCGGCGATCCGCCCGGCGACGGGTTCGAAGGCTTGCGCCCAGCCCGGTTCGACGATTTCTCCCAGGCCGTTCGGTAACCGATTCCCTTTCATCCGACGACCGCGGCCCGCACGCACAGCACGTCCGGCAGGTGCGAGGCCAACTGCCGCCAGCTGTCGCCGTCGTCCGCCGACGCGAACACCTCGCCGTTGCGGTTGCCGAAGTACACGCCCGCCGGGTCGGCGTCGTCCGTGCACATGGCGTCCCGCAGGACCGTGCCGTAGTGGTCCTCCTGGGGCAGGCCCGCGGTGAGCGGCTCCCAGTTCTTGCCCGCGTCCGCCGTACGGAAGACCCGGCATCGGTGGTCGGCGGGCACCCGGTCCGCGTCGGCGTTGATCGGGAACACGTAGGCCGTGTCGCCGCGGCGGGGATGGGTGGCCACCGCGAAGCCGAACGTGGACGGCAGCCCCTCGCCGATGTCCGTCCAGTGCGCGCCCGCGTCGTCGCTGCGGTACACCCCCCAGTGGTTCTGCAGATACAGCCGGTCGGGGGCCGCGGCGTCCCGGGCGACCTTGTGTACGCACTGGCCGAACTCCGGGTTCGGGTCTGGCAGGAACACGGCCGAGACGCCGGAGTTGGACGGCTCCCAGCTGGCGCCGCCGTCCTTCGTACGGAACACGCCCGCCGTGGATACGGCCACCGTCACCGCGCGCGGATCCCGCTGGTCGGTGAGCACGGTGTGCAGGCCCTCGCCGCCGCCGCCCGGCACCCACTTGGACCGTGTGGGATGCTCCCACAGGGGGCGGACCAGTTCGAAGGTCTCGCCGCGGTCCTCGGAGCGGTACAGCGCGGCCGGTTCCGTGCCCGCGTACACCACGTCCGGCTCGGCGGCCGCCGGGTGGAGCTGCCAGACCCGCTCCAGCGAAGCGTCGGTGTCCTGTGGGAACTTGACGGCCGGCTGCGCCGGCTCGGTCCAGGTCCGGCCCAGGTCGTCGGAGTGGAACACGGACGGCCCCCAGTGCGCGCTGTCGCCGCCGACCAGCAGCCGCGGACGCTCACCCCGGGTGTCGATGGCGACCGAGTACACGGCCTGCGCGTTGAAGTAGGGACTCTCGTCGAACTCCCAGGCGCCACCCCGTCTGCGTCCGATGAACAGGCCTTTTCGGGTGCCCACGGTCAGCAGTACTTCGGTCATGCCGATCACCTCCGCGACGTCTTCGTCTCAGACACCCGCCAGTCTGCACCCCACCACTGACAGTCACCCCCGGAAAGAGCTTCGCCGCAGGTCAGCGCGGCGAGGGTAGCTCGCGGGGGAGGTTCTTGGGTTCGTTTCGGGCAGATTCCGCACCGTCGGGGGACCCGCGGACGGGCAGAGCGGAGAAGTTGGCGTGAGCATAGAAGGGGCGTCTCCCGTATGGGAGTGCGAGTGCGGTACGGCGTGTTCGTGCGCTCACTTCTGGCGCTGATGAGGAGGATGCCTTCGATGGCGTTCCGTGGTCCGAGGGTGTGGCTGTGGCGCTGGCGGCGCAATCCGCTCAAACGCGGGGCCGACGTGCTGGAGGCCTGGGTGGTGCTCGGCGCCTGGGTGCTCACCGTCCTCGCCGGAGTGCTCGCGGGCCTGGCGGTGACCTGGTCCGTCGAACACGAACTGGCCCGGGAGCGCGCCGAGTGGCGGCCCGTCGCGGCCCGCCTCACCGAGCAGGCGCCCGGAACGTCCGACACGTCCTCCGAGACGGCGAGCGGTGAGCGGGTGTGGGCCGAGGTGCGCTGGAGCACGGCGGACGGCTCCACGCACACGGGCCAGGTCCGGGTCCCGCCCGGCAGCACGTTCGGGGCCCCGGTCACGGTGTGGACGGATCCGGAGGGCCGCCTGGTCTCGAAGCCCGCCACCGAGTCGCAGGCGCGGCTGCGGGCCGCCCTGATCGGCGGCCTGATCGGGGTGTGCGCCGGAGGTGTCCCCTTCGTGTGCGGCCGGGTGGTGTGCGGCCGTCTGGAGCGCCGGCGCATGGAGCGGTGGGACGCGGAGTGGGCGCTGCTCGGCCCGCTGTGGGGGCGTACGACAGGCTGACGCACAGGCCGGCGTGGCCATGCCACCGGCAGGAGGCGCTCTCCGCCGGCGGCGGGCGCCCTTCGCCGGCCGGGCCGCGAACGCGTCGGCCGGCCCGCTTGGCCCGGTCGACCGGGAACGGGCACCACGCAGCGCACCCCGCCATCGCGCGCTCGTCGCGACGGACACCGCCGAGGCCGCGGTCCCGGCCGGCAGCAGGCGATGGCCGAGGATCGGGCGCGGTTGCCGCGGCGGTGGGCCGAGCGCACCGACGCGGTGTGGGCGATCTCCACGGCCCGGCGATCGCCCGGCCCGCCCGCCTACCCGTCGCCCAGCGCCGCGCGGCACAGCTCCAGCAACCGCTCGTCCTTCCGGATGTCGTGGCTGCCGCAGCGTCCGGGCAGCGCCAAGTGGCGTCGCCGCGCCGACAGCTCGGCCTCCACCAGGTCACGAAGGGGTCCCCCGGCCGATCCCGTTCCGGCGAGACATTCGGCGATCGTGGCACGCGCGTCCGGGCTCTCCACCCAGACCGTACGCAGCGTCGGAAGCACGGTCTCGGTGTCACCGTCGATCCGCCACAAGGCGCACGCGGCCGTGGCCCGGTCCCGTGGGTGGCCGGACTCCGTCAGAGACCGCAGGACCCGCGCCGCGGGGCGCGCCGCAGAACCCATGCGCGACAGTGCCTCCACGGCTGACCGGCGACGACGAGGCTCCGTGCCCGCCGACTCCCTCAGCAGGACGGGCAGTACGACCGTCGCGTCCCCCTCCACCTCCCACAGCGCACGTGCCGCAGCGCTCGCGTACTCGGTGTCCAGCAACCCTCGCAGCAGCGGCCCCGCTTCTCGCGCGGCGGACCCGAACGTGCCCAGAGCCCGAAGCGCGGCCTCCACACGGACGTCCCCCGACCGCGGCCCGAGAAGAATTCCCCGTACCAGCCGCAGGGCCTCAGGGAAGGTCTCTCGGGCACCTCCGGACATGCCACCCGCGTCGGCGTCCCCCAGTGCGCCGAGCACCGACAGCAACGGCACGGCACGGGCGGACGTCTCAGGTGAGTCCAGGGATATCTCCCCGAGCCTGCGCCGCACCACGGGCACCAGCGGGGCCAGGTGCCGCCCCAGGTGGCGGACCGTCTGCCCGAGATCGCCGGGCACGACCGGCCCGGCCAGCACCTCGGCCAGCACCGGCACCGCCCGTGGATCCCCGCTGTGGGCAAGCGCCTTGAGCGGCCCGCCGAGCGTCGGCACCCCCTGCCCCCATCGCCGCACCCACAGGTCGGGACGGTCGGACACCAGCGCGGCCAGGTCGTCGGCGGCGGGGGCGGCCAGTTCGAAGAGGTCCGTGAGGACGGACACCGCGGCATCGCGCAACCGGTCCTGCGGGGAACCCAGTTGTGCCCCGATCAGCGCGACGAGCCCCGTGCAGTCCGCCCGCCACTCGCGCATCAGCCCCGCCGAGATCCACACGGCGTTGCACCGGTCGGTCGCATCCGGGCAGGTCAACTGCCCTTCCAGAAGAGCGATCCGGTCGCCCACCCGGTCGTCGAGCGCCTTGTGCAGGGTCCGCAGCAACTGCGAGCCCTCCTCGTCCGAGGGCCGCAGCCGCCGCAACCGGCCGACGAGCGTGTCCGTGCCGGGGCCCTCGGCCTCCTCCGGCCGCGAGGGCCGCCGCGCGGACCTCTCCCTGAGCAGCCGGACGGCGAGGGGGACCAGGTCGGACGGGAGCCGGTCGGGGGCGCATTCCGCCAGCCGGCCGAGCGCGGCGAGCCGTAAGGCCGGTCCGCGGGGCGCCGCGCTCTGCGCGACCAGCAGCTCCAACGCCTCGGCACAGTGATCGGGGTGCCGTCGTACGAACAGGCCGAGGCTCTCCGCCAAGGCGATCAGGACCCGGTCGTCCCGCTCCGCCGTGATCCGTTCCCGCAGCAGGTCCAGCACCCGGGCCGGTTCGTCGACGAACCGTACGACAGCGCCCGCGGCGGCACCGCGCACCGTCGCGTCCGCGTCCCGGCTCAGGTCGGCGAAGACCTCGGCACGGGTGCGGACCGCGTGACCGGCCGGCCCGCGGGGACCGTCCGGCTCCCGCCCCCCGCTCTCCCGCGCGACCACCGAATCCCCGCTCTCCTGCCCGATGCTCACCAGGAGTTCGACGATGCCGCCCCGGTCCGGCACCTCCGCCCTGCCCACGAGCGCGAACAGAAACGGAACGCAGGCCAGCGTCGAGTCGTACACGTCTCCCCGGTGGTGCACCGCGCCGTACATCCGGTCCAGCGCGGCCTCCCGCTCCGCCGGGTCCGGCGAGGCGAGCCCCCGCAGCCAACCGGGCACGTCCTCCGCACTGCCGTACGCGTGCCGCAATGAGGCCCAGTCGACCTCGTCGATCCCCGTGAACACGTTGTCCTCCCCAGGCGAAGTCCCAACTGATCGTGAGTCTGCACCACGGCACTGACAACGAAGTGGAATCAAGGGGTCACTGTGTGCGAACCGGCCGAGAAGGCTCCTTTGGCGGAGTTTCAGCCGCCGTCGGGCAGTGCCCGGGCGAGGACCGTGTCCAGGTCGGCGGCGTCGGGAAGAGTGCCGAAAGCGTGCCCCCAGTCGCCTCCGAGCCGGCTCGCGCAGAAGGCGTCGGCGACGGCGGGCGGGGCGTGCCGGACCAGAAGTGAGGCCTGCAAGGTCAGGGCCATCAGCTCCACCAGCCGCCGCGCACCGGCCTCGGAGGTCTGCGCCAGCTGCCCCTTCAGCCGCGTCACGGCCGCGTCCAGGCGGGCATTCGCCCCCTGGGCCAGGGCGAGTTCGGCGAAGAGGGCCTGGGCGCTGCCGGACTCGCGCCGCAACGCCCGCAGGACGTCCAGGGCGTTGACGTTCCCCGAGCCCTCCCAGATCGACAGCAGAGGGGCCTCGCGGTAGTGGCGGGGCATGCCCGAATCCTCGACGTACCCGTTGCCGCCGAGACACTCCAGGGCCTCCGCGGTGAAGGCGGGGCCCCGCTTGGTGACCCAGTACTTGCCCACCGCGGTCGCGATCCGGCGGAACGCCGCCTCGTCGGCGTCGCCCCGCACCGCACGGTCGGCCGCGCCGGCCAGTCGCAGGCTGAGTGTCGTCGCCGCCTCCGACTCCAGCGCGAGGTCGGCAAGGACGTTGCGCATCAGCGGCTGATCGAGGAGCCGTGCGCCGAACGCGCTGCGGTGGCGCACATGGTGGCCCGCCTCGACGAGTGTCTTGCGCATCAGCGTCGCCGACATCATCACGCAGTCCAGCCGGGTGCAGTTGACCATCTCGATGATCGTCTTGACGCCCTGCCCCTCGGGACCGACCAGCCAGGCGACGGTCCCGTCGAACTCGGGCTCGGAGGAGGCGTTGGACCGGTTGCCCAGCTTGTCCTTCAGTCGCTGGATGCGGAACGTGTTGCGGCTCCCGTCGGGCAGCACCCGCGGCACGAGGAAGCACGACAGTCCGTCCGGGGCCTGCGCCAGCACCAGGAACAGGTCGCACATCGGCGCCGACGTGAACCACTTGTGCCCGCGCAGCGTGTACACGCCCGGTTCGGCGGTGGGCGTGGCCGCCGTCGTGTTGGTGCGGACGTCGGAACCGCCCTGCTTCTCCGTCATCCCCATGCCCGCCAGCAGACCGCGCTTCTCGGTCGGCACCCTGAGCTCCGGGTCGTACTCGCGGCCGGTCAGCAGCGGTTCGTAGACCTTCGCGAGCTCCGGCTGGCGACGCAGCGCGGGGATCGCCGCGTACGTCATGGAGGTCGGGCAGCCGTGACCGGCGTCCGTGTGCCCCCACACCAAGCCGCCGGCGGTACGGGCGACATGGGCTCCGGGCCGGTCGTCCGCCCAGGGCGCGCCCGCCAGCCCCGCGTCGACCGCGACCCGCGTCAGCTGGTGCCAGCTCGGGTGGAACTCGACCTCGTCGACACGGTTGCCGTACCTGTCGTGCGTCCGCAGTTCGGGTTCATGGCGGTTGGCCAGTTCGGCCCACTCCTGGGCCTGCGCGCTACCGGCCCTGAGGCCGAGCCGACGGATGTCCTCCTCGGCCCATCCGGCACCCTCCCGGCGCAGCCCCTCAAGGAGGGCCGTGTCCTCGGACGCGTCGTAGGGGGCCAGGGGAGGGGGCTGGTTGGTGACGTCGTGCGTGGTGGACCGTTCGTGCGCGGGTGTCGAGACCATACGGCTATGTTGCACGCTCGCTGCGGTTGTAGCAATGATGCAATATGAGAGACGGCTCGTACAGTACGTGACCATGCGAAGGAACGTGCAGACCGGCGACGTCGACCTGCGGCCGTTGTCCGCCCGGTCGGTCGTGCTGAGCCTGCTGCTGGGCGCGCATCCGCCGGAGCTTCCCGTCAAGGACCTCGTCCGCGCGGTGGAGCCCTTCGGGGTCGGCGGCTCCACGCTGCGGGCCGCGCTCAGCCGGATGGTGGCCGCCGGAGACCTGCGGCGCACGGACTCCGTCCACCGCCTCAGCGACCGGCTGCTCGCGCGGCAACACCGTCAGGACGAGGCCGTACACCCCCGCACGCGCGCGTGGGTCGGCGACTGGGAGATGGTCGTGATCACCGCGACCGGCCGTGGGCCCGCCGAGCGCGCCGACCTGCGAGCCCGCCTGACCGCCCTCAGGCTCGCCGAACTCCGCGAAGGCGTCTGGCTCCGGCCGGCCAATCTGCTCAGGCCGCTCCCGGACGACCTCGACGAGGTGGCCCAGCACTACCGGGCCCGTCCAGACCGCCCCGCGCCGGAGCTGGCGGCGAGCCTGTGGCCCCTCGACGGCTGGGCGGCGACTGCCCGGGCACTGCTGCACCACGTCACCCATGTGGCCTGCCCGGACCGGCCCGCCGACCGGCTCACCGCCTTCGCGGCCGTCGTACGTCACCTGCTGGCCGATCCCGTCCTGCCGCCCGGACTGCTGCCGAAGGACTGGCCGGGAACGGAACTGCGCACCGCGTACACCGGCTACCAGGCGGAGCTGGCGGACACGGTGCCGCAGCGCGGTCTCGGCGCATGACAGGGCGGCCGTACGAAGCGCCGTGCGGGGACGCTTCGGACGGCCGCCTCACCTACCGTGGGGGGATTACTTGTAGGTGATGTCGGAGGACGCGTACTTGCAGTAGGTCCCGTCGGGGCCGCTGCCGTTGGTGGTCGGCTCCTTGCCCGTGTTGTTCCCGATGTACTTCTGGCACGGGACGATCTTCTTGCCGCTGTCCCCGACGATCGTGATGCCCCTCAGGGTCGCGCTGTCGCCGTAGTTGGTGTTGATGCCGACGAGCTTGCTTCCCGAGTAGGTCGCCTCGATGGTGTTGAGGTTGATCGTCCGCTTGTACTGCGTCGAGCAGTTGCCGCACGAGCGGATGAAGGTGCCGAAGTTCTGCACCGCGAAGTTGGAGACGTTCAGCGTCCCGGCGCCGTTGAACTGGAACACCTTGTCGCTGGCCGCCCGCGCGCCACCGCCGGAGACGGTGTACACGTTGGACGACGAGGAGCCCCGGAACGTCGCCGCGTCCTCGCCGACGTCCTCCCACCAGACGTTCTGCAGCGTGCAGCTGCCCTTGCAGTGGATGCCGTCGGCCGCCGGGGCGCCGATGATGACGTTCTTGAGGACCGTGCCGGCCGCCAGCTCCAGGATCGGACCCTGGTCCTCGTCCTGGTTGTCACTGCCCAGGGCGCCGGAGCCGTAGAGGCGCTTCATCCCGTAGTCCTTGGTGCCGGACAGCGCGATGGTGGAGGAGACGGCCTGGCTGCCGTTGGCGCTGGGCCAGGTGGCGGCAGCCGCCTGCGGGGCGTTGAGTGTCATGATCATGCCAGCCGAGAGAGCGAGTGCGGCCAGCGAGCCGGTCACCGCGCGCCTTCGGGCGAGCGGGGGAGCCGAAGAAGTCATGTCCCGAATCCTTCTTCCGTGTTGGGGGGTCGGTCAGAGCTTTCCGGTGCCCGCGCCGCTCGTCACCGAGGCGACGACGGAGGAGGCGGGCTCTGCCGTGTAGCTGTACGGAGCGGTGGTGAAGGTGCCGACCCGCGAGACCTCGGTGGCGGCTCCACCCAGGTCGTTGCCACGCAGGTTGGCGAATCCGTCGACGTCGCTGCTGCGGTTCGTGGTGACCGCGACCGCCGTCGAACGGAAGACGTTGTTCTCGACGAGCATCTGAGCGCCCATACGGGAGTGCACGGCGGTCTCGGCGCCGACGACGTAGTTGTCGTAGAAGTGCCCGGTACCGAAGCGCAGGCTCGGGATGCGCGAGTTGACGTTGTTGAAGTGGTTGTGGTGGTACGTCACCTTCAGGTGCCCGGTGTCCTCGCTCGCGTTGTTGTCGCTGTGACCGACGAGCGAGCCCTTGAAGTGGTCCTTGAAGGTGTTCCAGGACACCGTGACGTTGTCGGAGCCGTGGTTGATGTCCAGCAGTCCGTCGTAGTAGTCCTTGTCGTGGTCCCGGTCGGCCGAGAAGGAGTTGTGGTCGATCCACACCTTCGTCGACCTCTGCACCTCGATGCCGTCGGCCGGTGCGAGCGGCTTGCTGATGTTCAGGTTGCGGACGACGACGTTGCTGACGCTCTTCAGCCGCAGACCGCCCCCGGTGAACCCGGACGCCGAACCGACGCCCACCACCGTGGTGTTGGAGCCGATGTCGACCTGGCCGCTCAGGGAGATCAGGCCGTTGACCTTCACGACCTTGGCCGAGTTGCCGGTGACCGCCGTCTTGAAGGCGGACAGCGACGAGACGGTGACCGCCGTGGCGCTGCCGCCGCCGGTCGTCCCGGCGCCGAACCCGACCGGCGAGCTCTCGGCGGCTGTGGCCGACTGGGGGAAGGCCAGCACGGCGACCGTCGCGAGAGCGACCGCGCCTACCGCTGTTGCCGATCTTTGCGCGTGTGTACGTGGGGGGAGAGTACGCATGCGGGTGCGTCCCTTCAAGCTGCCTGATGGTTCATGTACGTGATCGTTGTTCGCCATACAGATCGCCGCGCGCGCTCAGGGTGGCTGTCTGGGCGTGGGGTGGTCCCAGACGGTCACACTGCTGAACGGAACGTAGGGGGCAAGCGCTTTCTAGTCAACGCTTTGCGCAGAACACCTTCGGCCACTCCTGGTGGGGGGCGCGAGCGAATTCTTTCGTTGCGTGGGAGCGCTTCCATGGCAGGCATGTGCATGCCACGATGCTCGGCGGATGCTTTCCTTCCGTGAGAGGCCGGTCGATGACGACTCCACGTATGCGTACGTACATCAGCGGGCTTGTGCTCGCTTTACTGGCCGTCGGTTTGGCGGCCCTGTCGCCCGGCCCGGCCGCCGCCGGTGACGTGGGGGCCGGTCGGTCCGGCCCGCTGACCGGCTCCTTCACCTGGTCCTCGACCGGCCCGCTGATCGCTCCCAAGCCGGACGCCGGCCACCCGATCGTCTCCGTGAAGGACCCGACGGTCTTCAGCTACAAGAACCGCTGGCACGTCTACGCGACCACCGCCGACACCGCCGGCCGCTGGAGCCTGGCGTACAGCAGCTTCAAGGACTGGTCCCAGGCGGCGGCCGCACCGCAGACCTTCCTGGACGCCAACGCGAACATCGGCAACCGGTACGCCGCCGCGCCCCAGGTGTTCTACTTCGCCCCGCAGAAGCTCTGGTACATGGTCTACCAGACGGGTCCGCCGTCCTACTCCACCACCACCGACCCCTCCAAGCCGGAGAGCTGGAGCGCCCCGCGCTACTTCTTCGACAGCGAGCCACCGGTGCTCACGGAGAACAAGGGCGACGGGTTCTGGCTGGACTTCTGGACGATCTGCGACAAGGCCGACTGCTATCTGTTCTTCTCCGACGACAACGGCCACCAGTACCGCTCCCGGACCACGCGCGCCGAGTTCCCGAACGGGTTCCGCGACACCGAGATCGTGCTGGCCGAACCCAACCGCTTCGACCTGTTCGAGGCGAGCAACGTCTACCGTCTCGGCACGAGCGGCAAGTACCTCATGCTCGTCGAGGCGCTCGCCACCAATTCCGACTGGCGCCGCTATTTCCGGGCCTGGACGGCCGACAGTCTGGACGGCACCTGGACCCCGCTCGCGGACACCGAGGCGAGCGCCTTCATCCGCGCGAACAACGTGACCTTCGAGGCCGGGCAGCCGGCCTGGACCAAGGACTTCAGCCACGGCGAGCTGATCCGCGACGGCGTCGACCAGACGCTCACGATCGACCCGTGCCGGCTGCGGTTCCTCTACCAGGGCCTGGACCCGGCGGCGAGCGGTGACTACTCCCAACTGCCGTGGCGATTGGCCCTGTTGACCCAGACGAACTCGGCCTGCTGAACAGTCACAGGCCAAGGAAACGCCGTACCACGTCCCCAGAGCCGCGACCAGAAAGGGACAAGGACGTGCCCCTCATCCCCCGAAACCCCCGCAACCCCCAGAGAAGATCCCCGCGTTCGGTGCTCGTGACGCTGCTCGCGGTACTGCTGCCGTTGCTCGCGGCCGGCCTTCTCGCCGCGCCGACGGCCTCGGCCCGCCCCGAACGGGCCGCCGCGGCCCCTACCGCGACGCTCACCGAAGTCACGAACTTCGGTACCAATCCCAGCAACCTCCAGATGTACCTGTACGTGCCGGACAGCGTCACCGCGAACCCCGCGGTCGTGGTCGCCGTGCACTACTGCACCGGCTCCGGCCCCGCCATGTACTCCGGCACCGAGTGGGCCTCACTGGCCGACCGGTACGGATTCGTCGTGGTCTACCCCTCGGTCACCCGCGCCAGCAAGTGCTTCGACGTCTCCTCGCCCCAGGCGCTGAAGCGGGGCGGTGGCAGCGACCCCGTCGGCATCAAGTCGATGGTCGACTGGGTCACGCGCACCTACTCCGCCGACACCAGCAGGGTCTTCGCCACCGGCATCTCGTCCGGCGCGATGATGACGAACGTCCTGCTGGGCGACTACCCCGACGTCTTCTCGGCGGGCGCCGCCTTCTCCGGCGTACCGTTCGGCTGCTTCGCCACCACCGACGGCTCCGAGTGGAACAGCGCCTGCTCCGGCGGCACGGTGACCCACACCCCTCAGGAGTGGGGCGACCTGGTCCGCGCCGCCTACCCCGGCTACTCCGGGCCCCGGCCGCGCATGCAGGTCTGGCACGGCACCGAGGACGACGTGCTGCGCTACCCCAACTTCGGGGAGGAGATCAAGCAGTGGACGAACGTCCTGGGCGTCAGTCAGACCCCGGCCGCCACCGACACGCCCGTCTCCGGCTGGACCCGCACCCGCTACGGCGCCACCGGTGACCGTGCCCCGGTCGAGGCGATCAGCCTCCAGGGCATCGGCCACAACCTCTACGTCACCGGCATGGCGGCCCGCGCCCTCACCTTCTTCGGCCTGGACAGCTCGGGTCCGGCACCCCAACCCCAGCCCGGCGCCTGCAAGGTGACGGCCTCCACCAACGTCTGGAACACGGGCCTCACCGCTTCCGTCACCCTCACCAACACCAGCACGACCGCGATCAACGGCTGGACACTCGGCTTCACGCTTCCGGCCGGCCAGACCATCACCAACGGCTGGGGCGCCACGTACACGCCGTCCTCCGGGGCGGTGACGGCGACGAACGCCTCGTACAACGGCACGCTCGCCCCCAACGCGAGCGTCACCCTCGGCTATCAGGCGAACCACACCGGGAACAGCGCGGCTCCGGCTGCGTTCACGCTCAACGGGACGGCCTGCACGGGGTGACGTGCCAGGTCGTACGGGGGCCGGGGTCCCGGCCGCCGTACGACCGTGTCGTGCCGGTACGGCAGGAAGCGCCCGCATTGGGCCGGCGATGCTCAGACCGACCGGTGGTACTGGTCCGGCACGTGCACGTCACCGCCCAGTTCCCGTGCCGCCTGCCTGGCCCACGAAGGGCTGCGCAGCAGCTCGCGGCCCAGGAGTACGGCGTCGGCCTCCTCGTTGACCAGGATCTTCTCCGCCTGTTCGACGTCGGTGATGAGACCGACCGCGGCGACCGGGAGGGACGTCTCGGCCTTGACGCGGGCGGCGAAGGGCACCTGGTAGCCGGGGTCGGTCGGGATGCGGACGCCGGAGGAGACGTCGAGCAGGTCGATGCCGTGGGCGTGCAGGTCGCGGGCGAAGCGGACGGTGTCGTCCGGCGTCCAGCCGCCCTCCTCCAGCCAGTCCGTCGCCGAGACACGGAAGAACAGCGGCTTGTCGTCCGGCCACACCTCCCGTACGGCGTCGACGACTTCGAGGGCGAAGCGGGTGCGGTTCTCGTACGAGCCGCCGTAGGCGTCGGTGCGGTGGTTGGAGTGAGGGGAGAGGAAGTTGCCGATCAGATAGCCGTGGGCGCCGTGGATCTCGACGATCTCGAAGCCGGCGGCCAGGGCGCGACGGGCCGCGTCCGCGAACTGGCCGACCACTTCGCGGATCTGGTCGCCCGTCAGCTCGGTCGGCACCGGGTGGTTCTCGTCGAACGCCAGCGGGCTCGGTGCCAGCGGCTGCCATCCGTACGCGTTCGGCCCGAGCGGCGCGCCGCCCGTCCAGGGCCGGTCGGTCGAGGCCTTGCGGCCCGCGTGAGCGAGCTGGATGGCCGGGATCGTGCCCTGGGCCACCAGGAAGCGGGTGATCCGGCGGAACGCCTCGACCTGGGTGTCGTTCCAAATGCCGAGGTCGTACGGGGAGATCCGGCCCTCGGGGCTGACGGCGGTGGCCTCCACGACGATCAGGCCCGTGCCGCCGGCCGCGCGGGCAGCGTAGTGCGCGAAGTGCCAGTCGCCGGGTGCGCCGGTGTCCGGCCCGTCCGGTGCCGCCGAGTACTGGCACATCGGGGGCATCCACACCCGGTTCGGGACGGTCACGTCACGCAGGCTGAGGGGCTGAAAGAGGGCGCTCATGGCAGAGCTGCTCCGATCGTTCGCGGGGCCGATGGACGACTCGTACGATAGGCATCGTAGTACGGGAGATGTCAAACTACGAGACCTCTCGTACAATGGGACACCCCGAGCATGTGGAGCAGCCGTGACCTCCCCCGCCGTCAGCAGCCGAGACCTCCCGCATCCGGCGGCCGAGGAGATCCGGCTGGAATCCGTGCTGCACGCGCTGTCGGACCCCATGCGGCTGCGGATCGTGCGAGAGCTCGCCGCCGTCGGCGACGAGCTCTCCTGTTCGCACTTCGACCTGCCCGTCACCAAGTCCACGACCACGCACCACTTCCGGGTGCTGCGGGAGGCCGGAGTGATCCGGCAGATCTACCGGGGCACGGCCAAGATGAACGGCCTGCGCCGGGACGACCTAGACGACCTCTTCCCGGGGCTTCTCGGCGCCCTGCTCGCCGCCGCCGACCGGCAGGCCGTCCGCCTCGGCCACTGAACCGCCCTTGCCGGGCAGGTGGTTGAAGAGCACGTTCAGCACGATCGCCGTCAGACAGCCGGCGCTGATACCGCTGGTCATCACTGTCTGGAACCAGTCCGGGAACTTCGCGTAGATCGTCGGCACGCCGACCGGCAGCACACCCATGGCGACCGAGACGGCCACCACCGTCAGGTTGTTGTTGCCCTTGAAGTCCACCTGGGCCAGGGTCTTCAGGCCGCTCGCCGCGACCGTCCCGAACATCACCAGGCCCGCCCCGCCGAGCACCGGAGCCGGGACGGCCGCCACCACCGCGCCCAGCTTGGGCAACAGGCCGAGCAGCACGAGGATGCCGCCCGCGACGGCGACGACCCAGCGGCTGCGGACCCGGGTCATGCCGACCAGACCGACGTTCTGCGCGTACGCCGTGTACGGGAAGGTGTTGAAGACACCGCCCAGGACGGTGGAGAGGCCGTCGGCGCGCAGCCCGTCGGACAGCGAGCGCGGGTCCACCTTGCGTTCGGTCATCTCGCCGACCGCGATCAGGTCACCGGTCGTCTCGGTCATCGTCACCAGTGCCACCACCAGCATCGAGATGATCGCCGACGCCTCGAAGGTGGGCGCCCCGAAGTGGAACGGCGTGCTGATGCCGACCCAGTCGGCGTTCCCGACCCCGTCGAAGTCGGTGAAGCCGAAGGGAACGGCGACCGCCAGGCCGACCGCGATGCCGATCAGCACCGCGATCCGGCTCAGGAACTCCGGCGCGAAGCGCTGCACGCCCAGCACCACCGCGAGCACGAAGGCGGCGAGAGCGATGTTCTTCGGTGCCCCGAAGTCCTCCGCGCCGACACCGCCGGCGACCCAGTTGCCCGCGACCGGCAACAGCGAGATGCCGATGACCAGGATGACCGTGCCCGTGACGAGAGGCGGGAAGAACCGCAGCAACCTGCCGAAGACCGGCGCGAGAAGCACGATGGCGAGCCCCGCGACGATCACCGAGCCGTAGATCGCCGGCAGCCCGCCGCCCGTCGTCCCGATGAGCACCATCGGCGACACGGCGGCGAACGTGCAGCCCTGCATGATCGGCAGCCGCACACCGAACCGCCAGAAGCCGATGCACTGGATCAGCGTGGCGACACCGCACACCAGCAGGTCGGCGGTGATCAGATACGCCAGGTCCGCGGCCGACAGCTTCATCGCACCGCCGACGATCAGCGGCACGGCCACCGCCCCCGCGTACATCGCGAGCACGTGCTGCAGACCGAAGGCGGCCAGCTGCCGTACGGGTGGGACCTCGTCGACGGGATGCGCGGGTGCGGTCGTTGCCATGGGCACTCCAGAGCGGCGGATGGCTGGAAACATGCGAACAGCACGAGACCGTAAGGTGCTTGAACAGTTTGTTGATTTCGATGCCGTTGCCGATGTGTGTCATGCCCACCCAGTTGTCCGCGAAGCAGCTGGGAAGCGGCTAGGAAGTGGCCGATCGCGCCGCCATCAGCAAGGACTCCCAGTCCGGCAGCTTCACCACGCCCCGCCCCAGAGACGCCCCGAGCTCGGCCTCTGCCCGCTCGATCGCCTGCCAGCCCGCCCACTGGACCGGACGGATCCCCTCGGCGCGCAGTGCCGCCAGCGGGTCGTCGGGCAGATCTTCGCGTACGAGCACGGGGGCGTCCTCCAGCAGTGACGTCACCGTCTCCTTGGCGCACGGACGGTTGGTGCCGATGACGCCCGTCGGGCCCCGCTTGATCCAGCCCGCCACGTACTCGCCCGGCGCGACCGCCCCCTCGCGCAGCACCCGTCCGGCGACATTGGGCACCGTGCCGCTCGCCGCGTCGAACGGCAGCCCCTCCAGCGGCACCCCGCGATAGCCCACTGAGCGCAGCACCAGCTGGGCCTCGATCTCCTCGAACACGCCGGTGCCCGTCACCCCGCCGCGCCCGTCCGGCGCCGTCCGCTCGAACCGCACCGCGCCCACGCGCCCCGAGTCGGCGAGGAGTTCGACGGGCCGCAGAAAGAAGCGCAGCCGGATCCGATGGGGCGCGGAGTCCCGCGCCGGAGCCTTTGCCCAGCCGCGCAGCACCTCCACGTTGCGCCGCTGCGCCGCGGGCAGCCCGGACGGGTCGACGTAGGCCGGGTCCAGGGCCAGCTCCGCCGGGTCGGCCACGACTTCGGTGCCCGGCAGGGCGCCCAGTTCGCGCAGCTCCTTGGTGGTGAAGCGGGCCTGGGAAGGGCCGCGCCGCCCCACCATGTGGACCTCTGTCACCTGGCTCGCGGCCAGCGCGGCGAGCGCCGACTGCGGCATGTCGGTGGGGCTCAGCTCCGCGAGGCCCCGGGCCAGCATCCGCGTGACGTCCACGGCGACGTTCCCCACCCCGATGACCACTGCCGAGCGGGCACCGATCACGAAGCCGTCGGCGGCGGAGTCGGGGTGCGCGCTGTACCAGGACACGAACTCGGTCGCCGACCAGCTGCCCGGCAGGTCCTCACCGGGGATCCCGAGGTGCCGGTCGGTCGCGGCGCCCACGCAGTACACGACGGCGTGGTACAGCTCCCGCAGTCGGGTGGCCGGCACGCCCCCGGGACCGACCGGAACGCCACCGAGGAAGCGCACCCGCTCGTGCTCAAGGACCATGCGCAGATTGTTCTGCAGCGACTTGATCTTCTCGTGGTCCGGCGCCACGCCGTACCGCACCAGGCCGTACGGGCACGGCAGCCGGTCCAGGACGTCGACGCGCACTTCTTGGTCCTGCTGGACGAGACTCTGGGCGGTGTAGCACCCGCTCGGTCCCGAGCCGACGACGGCGACATGCAGCACGGCGGAACTCCTCACCCAGGGACCCGGGGGGTCGACGGGAGATCGCTGTCACGTCCAGCATCGCACCACCGGCGCTCCGCTGACAGGGTGCTGTGCGCCGGACGAGCACGCGTGTCCGTTCGTATGGAATGTGATCATGCGGTTACGTTGCGTGTGTGCTAGAAGCATCCTTTCTTAATCTTTCCGACCGGTGTCCGACGGACGGCACCGTGTCCGTGCGGCCCGCGTGGGAAGTGCGGGAGAACGAGGGCGCTGTGACGACGGCATGGTTCGACGTCCGGCTGGAGTTCGGCGACGGCGCCCGGGTCGAGGCGCTCGCCGTGGTGTCCGAGGGGCGTGTCTCCCTGGAGGACGTCCGGGCCCAGCCGGCCCTGTCCCTCGACGACCTGGCCGTGCTCGCGGACTGGATCGAGGACCCGCTCGCCGAGGTCTCCGGAGTCGGGCCCGAGCCCGAACCCGAGGCGGCCGCGCCGCGCCGCGCCCGCCCCGCCTGGCCGCGCGGCATCGAGGGGCGGCGGCTCGTCGCGCAGGAGTACCGGGCGGCCCAGGAAGAGGGCGTCGACCCCGTACTCGCGGTGATGAGCGCGACCGGGCACAGCCGGCGCAAGTCGCTGCGGCTGATCGCCCAGGCGCGAGACGCGGGCTATCTCACGCCCCGTCACGCGCGGCGCTGAGCCGGCCGTTGGGCGGTGTCTCGCTGTGCCGGTCCGTTGGGCGGTCTCGCGGTTGATCAGACCCGTGAGGCGGCATCTCGCTGTGCGGAGATGCCGGGCGGTAACCCGCCAGAGGGTCACCCCATGTCCCGCATCCGCGTGATCTCGCTGGTCTGCTGGGCCACCACCTCGTCGGCCATCTCCTCGATCCGGATGTTGTTGCCCTGCCCCTTCACGTCCGTGGCCATCGTGATCGCGCCCTCGTGATGCGTGATCATCAGGGTGAGGAAGAACGCGTCGAACGCCTCACCCTTCGCCGCGCGCAACTTCTTCAGCTGGGCCTCGGTCGCCATGCCGGGCATCGAGGCGTGCGCGTGGCCGTCGCCCTTCTCGTCCTCACCGTGCTCCGCCAGCCAGGCCCGCATGCTCTCGATCTCCGGGCCCTGGGCGGCGGCGATCCGTTCGGCGAGCTTCTTGAGCTTCGACGACTCGGCGCGATCGGGGACCAGCCGGGTCATCTCCAGGGCCTGGGCGTGGTGCTCGATCATCATCCGCGCGTAGGCGATGTCGGCCGAGTTGGGGGAGTCGTCGTCGGTGCGCTGCCGTGCGGCGTCCTCGGCGGACATCGTCCGGTTCGCCTCCCCGGGCTTGCCGGGCACGAGCACCGAAGGGCCGGTCGCCGAGGCCGACTTCGCATCCGGCCCGGAGTCGCAGCCCGCGAGGCCGAGCACGGCCAGGGCGGCCAGTGAGGCCGCGGCGAAGGGTGCGCGGTACGCACGACGGAAGGGCACAACGACCTCCTGTGGCAGGCGTGATGGTGGACACCTCGTGAGTGTCGAAGACCGTCCTAGCACGCCCGGGTGCGTGACTGATCAAAAACCTTCATTACGTCTTCGTTGCCCCCTGTTGATATGTGCATGGTGAAGACGATACTTCGGTGGTGCGTGAACCGTTCCCCCACGAACGGCACCAGGGAGGAAACAGTGATCCTGTTGAAAGAACCCCGAACGCGTCACAGACGACTGGGAGTTGCCGCCACAGCGGTGGGTCTCCTGGCAGCGCTGCTGACGGCCGGCCCGGCGGCCGCGACCCCCGACCCCGGGGACGCTCCGGCCACGAGTGAGGAGGTGTCCAAGAGCGACGAGGCCGAGGTCCGCGCGGCGATCGCCGAGGGCGAGATACCGGGCCAGGACGAGATCGTCCACTCCGACAACATCGAACACCTCGTCAACATCCCCAAGGACGTCCTGCCGGGCACCAATTCGGACCTGGCCTTCCAGGGCAAGTACGCCTTCTCCGGCAACTACGACGGCTTCCGCATCTTCGACATCAGCAACCCGAAGGCGCCCAAGACCGTCTCCCAGGTGCTGTGCCCGGGCTCGCAGAACGACATCTCCGTCTCCGGCGACCTGCTCTTCCTGTCGACCGACTCCTCGCGCAGCGACAGCAGTTGCAGCAGCACCACGCAGCCCGCCACCGAGAAGTCGTCGTGGGAGGGCATGAAGGTCTTCGACATCAGCGACAAGACGAACCCGAAGTACGTCGCCGCCGTCGAGACCGCCTGCGGCTCGCACACCCACACGCTGGTGCCCGAGCGGAAGAACGTCTACGTCTACGTCTCCTCGTACTCGCCCAACGCCACCTACCCGGACTGCCAACCGCCGCACGACGGCATCTCCGTCATCAAGGTGCCGCGCAAGGCCCCCGAGAAGGCGGCGGTCGTGGGCTTCCCGGTGCTCTTCCCCGGTGAGGGCCCGGACGGCGGCGGCAACCCGGGTGCGCCCACCAACCCGGGTGTCTCCAAGACCACCGGCTGCCACGACATCACCGTGCTGCCCTCGAAGGACCTGGCCGCGGGCGCCTGCATGGGCGACGGCATCCTCTTCTCCCTCAAGGATCCGGAGAACCCGAAGGTCATCGACCGGGTGCAGGACAACGTGAACTTCGCGTTCTGGCACTCGGCGACCTTCAACCAGAAGGCCGACAAGGTCGTCTTCACCGACGAGCTGGGCGGCGGCGGCGCGGCCACCTGCAACGCGGAGATCGGTCCGAACAAGGGTGCCGACGGCATCTACGACATCGTCGGCAAGGGCGATAACCGCAAGCTCGTCTTCCGCAGCTACTTCAAGATCGCCCGCCACCAGGCGGCCGTCGAGGTCTGCGTGGCCCACAACGGCTCGCTGATCCCGGTCAAGGGCAAGGACCTCATGGTCCAGGCCTGGTACCAGGGCGGCGTCTCCGTCTGGGACTTCACCGACTCCGCCCACCCGAAGGAGATCGCCTACTTCGAGCGCGGCCCGGTCAACACCGAGCGGCTCACGACGGCCGGTTCCTGGTCGGCGTACTACTACAACGGCTACATCTACTCGAACGACATCGCCAAGGGCTTCGACGTGCTGAAGCTCAACGACCGGCGCACCGATCCGGCGAAGCGGGTCCGCCTCGGCGAACTCAACGTCCAGACACAGCCGGACTACTTCGACTGAGTCGTCGTACGGGTCTCGGGGCCGCCCTTTGGTGCGGCCCCGGTGGCGAAGAACCGTGACAGATCCCTGTCGCCGGTCCCGCCGGACGCCGGCTCGGTGTCCGGCGGGAGCCCCGACTCCCGCTCCAGCCGGTACCGCTTGAACAACTCGGCCCGCAGCACCGGCACGGACATCGGCACCCCCGGCACCAGGGCCGCGAAGACCGCGCCCATCAACAGGGCGCGCAGCATGGCGTAGTCCGCGTCGACGTCGTCGGAGCCGTGCCGGGCGACGGTGTCCCGCAGCAACTGGGACAGACGCTGCTGCTCCGGGCACTGCACGAAGCCCTCGGCCTGCAGGATCCCGGCCATGTGCTGGCGCATCAGCACCGGGTGATCTCGCGCCAGCCCCAGGATCGCGTCGATGGCCCGCGCCATCCGCTCCCGTCCGTCCTCGGTGCGCGGCTCGCGCTCCAGGGCCTCCTCCAGGGTGCGGTGCATCAGCCGGTGCACGGCGGACTGCACGAGTCTGCGCTTGCCGGGGAAGTAGTACGACACCAGCCCGCGCGCCGAACCGGCTCTGTCTGCGATGTCGCCGAGTGTGGTCGCCTCGTAGCCGCGCTCGCCGACCAGTTCGACCGCCGCCTGCAGAAGCCGCTCCCGGGAACGTCGGCGCAACTCTTCATTGACCGAGGCGCTGCGCGGGGACATGCTGTAACTCCTGCGTTGACTGGCTATCAGCCAACTATACTCAGCGGGTCCGGTCCGGCCCCCGAAAGGGCCTGGTCGGGTTGCCGCCGTCCTGGGCGACGCGGGGGATCGTCCAGGACGGTCGGGCATTCCCCGATGGTGGCCTCGGGCAACTTCGAGGGCCG
Organism: Streptomyces sp. Q2; assembly: GCF_056820935.1. Classification (NCBI taxonomy): domain Bacteria; kingdom Bacillati; phylum Actinomycetota; class Actinomycetes; order Kitasatosporales; family Streptomycetaceae; genus Streptomyces; species Streptomyces sp. Q2. Next base: position 33,613 of record NZ_JBXEJE010000057.1, read on the forward strand.
GGGCGCCCGCCCTCGGATGCCGGGATCAGCCCACCAGATCCAGCACCGGCCGCAGTTGGTCCGGCCGTTGGCTCACCGGCAGGTGGTCCACGAAGTGCACCCCGCAGCCCAGGGCCGCCGCGCCGCCGTCCGCCCGCCGGTCGTCGCCGACCATGAGGGTGTCCCGCGGCTCGACGCCGAGAGCGGCGCAGGCGGTCGCGAACAGCCGGGGGTCCGGCTTCTGGATGCCGTGTTCGTACGACAGGACGTACGTGTCGACGCAGGAATCGAGGCCGTGCTCGCGGAACACCGGCCGCAGATCCCAGCCGATGTTGCTGACCACGCCGACGCCGATCCCGCGCTCGCGCAGTGTCCGCAGCACCTCGAGGGCGTCGGGGTACGGCGACCAGGCGGCCGGGGTCATGTGCCGGTCGTACAGAGCGTCGTACAACGCGGGTTCAGGCAGCGGCACTTGGCGGGCGACGCCGGTGTACGCGGCCCGGTGCAGCTCGGCGCTCTTGTCGCGGATCTCCCAGAGGTGGGCGAGCTCGTCGGGGATCGCTTCGACGGGATGGGTCCCGCCGGGCAGCGCGCCGACCCTTTCGAGGGCCTGCGCCTTCTGGAGGAACTCGGGCTCCTCGACGGAGAGTTCGGTCTCGGCCAGGACTGCACGCAGCCAGGACTCGGCGGACTCGATGCGGAAGAGCGTTCCGGAGAAGTCGAACAACACGGCGGCCATGGGGTGATCTTAAGGGGCGACATTCCACGCCGAGGGAAGAGCGCTGCCGCGGAACACGCAGACCATGTAGCCCTCGCGTGCGACGGAGCACACCCGGCACGGGTCGGAACACGGCCTCGTCCCTGAAGCGGCCGGGACGGGCCGATGCCCGCGAGATCCGGCTCGCGGGCGACGGTGTGCCACGCGTCGAGGTCCGGGCGGTACCCGGTGAACTGGTTGGTCACCTCGCGGACCGTCCAGGACCCGCCGTCGTGATGGAACCCGATATCGCCCGCGGACGACACGTCGCCGCCCGCCCACGCCACGTGTCCGCTGCTGCGAGGCGCGAGCCGCAGCGGGACCGTCGAGGCCGACGGAGATGGTGAACGGCTCCGCGATCTTGTGCCGTCCCGCGCTGGGACAGCCGGGCGGTGGGGTTGTCGGCGGTGTGGATGGGCCGGTCCGTGGGGCGCGAGCGGCAGCGGACCGTCGGGGTCGGCGGTGATGGTGAACGGTTCCGCGTTCTTGGTCGTCTCGTGCTGGGACAGCCGGGCGGTGGGGTTGTCAGCGGAGCCGACGAGCTGGGCCCGGGTGTCCGGCCGTACCGTCGATCTCGGCCCGGGAGGGTCGGTGAACCGCGCGTTCAAGCGGGCGGTCGGGTGGGGTCGTGTTGCCGGGACCTTCGTCCACGACGGGGATCGTGCGGCGGTGGCGCCGGAGACCGACCGGGACGAAGGCGTCGGTCACGCCCCGGCACGGTGGTAGCGGTAGCCGCGCGCGGGTGGGTTCACGGGCGTTGCCGCTGGTGCACCGCGACCGCCAGGGCCACCAGCATCGCGCCCAGCAGCCAGCCGCCGATCACGTCCGAGGGCCAGTGCACGCCCAGCCAGACGCGGGTCAGGCCGACGCCGACGACGGAGATCACGGCCACGGTCACGGCCGTACGCCACAGGACGCGGTCGGCGCCGCGGCGGTGCAGCAGCCACAGCAGGAGGCCGCACACGACGGTCGCGGTCATGGCGTGGCCGGAGGGGAAGGCGGCGTAGTGCGCGGAGTCGACGGGGTCGGGCCAGACGGGCCGCGGGCGCCCGACCGCGGCCTTCAGGGACTGCTGGACCAGCGAGCCCAGCGCGCAGGTCACCGCCAGCCAGACGGCCGTCCACCAGGCGGAATGCCGCCACACCAGCCACACCACGACGACCGCGCACAGGATGCGCATCGTCCAGGGGTCCCAGACCCAGTCCGTGAGGATGCGGAAGGTCTGGGTGACGTCCGGGTCGTCCACGGCCCAGCGATGGGTGGTGCGGGAGATGTCGCCGTCCAGCGTGAACAGGGGATGCCAGTCGGCGGCGACCAGAGCGATCAGCAGCGCGGAGCACAGCGCGAGGATGCCCGCGGCGCGGGCGGCGCTGCGATGCGCCGACGGGCGGGGCGGGGAGTCGACGGGCGAAGTGTGCATGCTGCGATCCTCGCCGAACCGTGGGCCGAGAAGCCAATTCCGGGGCCGATAAACCCGTTGGGCCGGCGCTACCCGAGGGCCCGCAACCCCGGCACGAAGGCGACCAGCACCGGCACGACCGGCACCAGCGCGGCGGCCGCCGTCAGCCGCAGCCGGCGGGCCGCGGTGAGCCGGTCCGGGGGTGTGAGCAGCCGGTGGACCCGCTGCGGCACGTGGGCCTGCGGGGTCGGGCACGGGCCGAACACACCCCGGTCCTCGTTCAGTCCGACCAGGGCGAGGGCGGTGGTCAGCCGGCCGAATCGGCGGGAGGCCATGTCGTCGGCGGCCAGCTCCACCAGCCGGTGCATCTCGTCCCGGAACGCGGCGAAGACCCGTACCTGCGGGAAACCGGCGGCCAGCGCGGCCGAGCAGTGCAGCAGCCAGTCGTGCCGGGCCTGCGCGTGACCCTCCTCGTGGGCGACGAGGGCGTCCAGCTGGCGGCCCTTCAGGCGGCGCAGTGCGGCCGTGGTGATGACGAGCCGGGGGGCCGTGCTCGGCAGCCACCAGGCGTCGGGCCGTTCGCCCTCAAGGATCACGAGCCGGCTGCCTGCGGCCTCTTCACCGGGCAACAGGGGGGCGCGCACCAGGAGTTCGGTTCGGCGCCGCCGACGGCGCGCACGGGCCCGGACGACTTCCCGGACCAGCATCGCCGCGCTCCACATGCCGCCGCACGCGAGGGCCACCGCCGTCGCCGCGGCCCACGGCTCGGCCGTGCCCAGCGTGTACGCCTCCACCACGACGTGCGGTGCCGGGGCGAACACATGACCGCCCACCGCCTGCCAGGCGGTCGCCGCGCTGAGCGTCATCGACAGCGCGCAGCACAGCAGTACGGCCGCCACCGCGCACTGCCACGCCCACAGGGCGAGCACCGGTTCGCGGTCCGCCCAGTCGGCCCGGGCCAGCAGCCGGGGCGCGACGACGGCGGTCAGGGCGCCGAGCAGCAACAGTGCCGCGGGGACCATCATGGGGGGCAGCCTATGAGCGCCGGGCACGTGAAGGTACGGCCTGCCACGGGAAGTGACGCAGGCAACGGTCGCGTGCGTACGGCGTTCCGCGTGACCTGGTGCCGGAGCACGTGCGCCGCGTCAGAGCGTCAGCAGCATGGCGACCATGCCGATCCCCATCGACAGCCGGCACGCCCGCACCAGCTCCGGTCGGTCGCCCCACCCCCCGGCGCCGCCGCCCGCGGCGACGGGGACCAGGCGCAGGCCGGACAGCAGCACGTATCCGGTGAAGTAGAGGAGCAGTGCCCCCGTCAGCAGCGGGATGCCGCCGCCGGGTCCGGGGTGGTGTCCGGCCTGGTGTCCGGGGGAGGCGGCCATGACCGCCGCCATGTAGACCATCGCCGCGGACCCGACGAGGTGGTGCAGGTGGTGGGCGCTCGCCCGGGCCGCCCACACGGCGCGCAGCGCCGCCGCGCCGAACACGACCGCGTAGGCCGGCCAGGCCCACGACGGGGGTGTGAACACGGCGGCGGGTACGGCCATCGCGGCCATGCCGAAGCCCATCAGCGCCTCGCCGCCCGCGGACCGGCGCTGCGCCTCCACGGTGCTGCGCATCCGCAGCAGGCAGTAAGCCCCGGTCGCCGCACACAGCGCCACCAGCAGCCAGCCAGGTGAAGCCGGTCCGTGCACGCCCACCTCCCCGATCGACGGTCCGTGCCTGGTTTTCGGTGCCTGACGTTCGGTGCTCGACGGTCGGTCAAGGGATGCCCTCGTCATGCGGCGCGCAAGCGAGCGCAAGGATGTACACGGGGAGCATTCGGCGGAGCACAGCACGTGAGCGGTTATCTTTTACAGGTAAAACACCTGCTAAGCTTATGTCTATGAGCCGTCCGACCACCCTCGCCTTTGCCGCCCCGCCCGCCCGACGCCTCCCACTCGCCGGCGTGCTGCGGCTGGGACGGCCCTCCGACATCTGGTTCAAGCCCGCCCTGAGCGTGGTCGTCGCGGTCGCCCCGCCCAACCTGCTCCTGCTGGCCCTCGGCCGGCTCGACCTGGCGATGTACACCATGGCCGGATCCCTGTGCGCGCTCTACACCCACAACCGCCCCTACGCCGCACGGGCCCGAGCCCTGGCATGGGTGGTCCTGGGCATGATCAGCGGCCTCGGCGTCGCTCTGCTCGCCGCCTCCCTCACCACCAGCGCCGTCGTCCTGGTGAGTGTCGGCGCCGTCCTGGCCGCCGTACAGAAGGTGCTGTGCGACGCCACCCGTGTCGGACCGCCGGGCAACGTGGTCCTCACCTTCATCAGCTCCGCCGCCCTGTTCACGCCCCAGACCCTCGGGCAGATCCCGGCCCACCTGGCACTGGCCGGAGCGGCGGGCGTCTGGGCCTGGCTCATCGGCATGGCACCCGGCCTGCTGCGCCCGCACGGCCCGGAGCGCCGCGCCACCGCACACGCGCTGAACGCCGCGGCCGCGTACGCCGCCACGCACGGCACCGGCGACGGGCACGCCAAGGCCCGCGCCGCGGCGGCCGCCGCCGTGCAGGCCGCCTGGCAGTCGCTGCTGTCCGCCGGAGCCGCCACCGAGCCCCGGCGCGCCCTCGAACGGCTCGTCGTGCGCGCCGAGGTCGCACTCGCCGCCCCGGCGGACACGGACCCCGAACCGCTGCGGACCTGGGCCCGCGCCCTGCGCGGCACCGTAGCGGTCCCGCAGGCCGAGCGGCTGCCCGCCGAGACCGAGGAACTCCTCGGCGTGGACGCCGAACTCGCCTCCCCGCACCGGCCGTGGTGGAGCCGGCTCGGACCGTTGACCCCGCTCGCCGTACGCACCGCCCTGGGCTGCGCCCTCGCCGGTTACGCCTCCCTCGCCCTCGGCGTCGGCCGCCCCTACTGGGCCCTGGTCACCGCGGCCTCCCTCTACCAGGCCAACCTCACCCTGACCTGGAGCCGGGGCGTCCAGCGGGTCGTCGGCAACCTCGTCGGTGTCCTCCTCTTCGCCGCCGTGGCGCCGCTGGCCCACCTCGGTCCGGCGGCTCTGGTCCTGTGCTGCCTCGCCTTCAACTTCGGCGCCGAGGCCCTGATCAGCCGCAACTACTGGCTCGGCAGCGTCTGCGTGACCCCGATGGCCCTGCTCATCACGGAGTTCGCCGGCTACCAGCAGCCCGGCCGGCTCATCACCGAGCGCCTCGTCGACACCGTCGTCGGCGCCCTGGTCGGCCTCGTGGCGGCCGTCGCCGTCACCAACCGGCGCGCGGGCACCGGCGTCGAGCGCGCGCTGGCCGCCGTGGAGCGCTCCCGCGAGCACGCCGCCCGTCTCCTGGCGGAGCCGCGGCCCGCGCCCAGAACCCTGGAATCCGCCCGCCGCGGCCTCGCCGCCGCCCTGGTCGACCTGCGCGCCACCGTCGAGGCCGCGTCCGGCGAATGGTGGCAGCGCGCCCTGCCCCACGAGAGGGTCGTGCTCGCCGAGCAGTCCGGACACCGTACGCTCGCGGCGACGGTACGGCGCCAGGGACTCCACCTGGGCCCGGACCGTCATACCGACCAGGCGACGGAGGACGTACGGCCATGACGGCGAGCAACGCAGCGGGCGCCCCCGGAGTGACGAGGAGCGACACCGTCGCCGCGGTGGTCCGGCAGTGGCAGACCGTCCACCCCGACCTCGACACCGGCCCCATGGAGGTCATCGGCCGCGTCAACCGTTGCGCCGCGCTCCTCCAGCAGGCCGAGGACGCCCCGCTGCGGCGGGCGGGTCTGAGCCGCGCCGAGTTCGACCTGCTGGGCGCGCTGCGCCGCACCGGACACGAGCTCACCCCCGGTGAACTGGCCCGCGAGACCTTCTCCTCCGGCGCCGCCGTCACCAAGCGCCTGAAGGCCCTGACCGAACGCGGCCTGGTCGAGCGCCGCGGCGACAGCCGCGACCGCCGCGTGGCCCACCTCCGCCTCACCGACGCCGGACGCGACCTGGTCGACGGAATCCTGCCCGAACAGCTCGCCTACGAGACCACCGTCCTGTCCGCCATGGATCCGGCCGAGCGGGACGAACTGGCCGTCCTGCTCTCCGGATTGCTGGGCCGGCTGGAAGGGCTCGCCGGGGTACTGCGTCCCTGACTCGTCCAACGGGCCGGTGTGGGCCAACCGTTGCGCTTGCGGGACGAGGAACTGCCCGTGGAGAACGGCCGGGTGGCCCTGCGGTGCGGCGACAGGTCGAGCGCCGGTCGTCGATCTCGGGCCACCGGTCGCCGTAGGTGTTCACTCTCGAGGCTCAGGCCGGGGTCTCGCCCACCGCCACCGGCAGCACCTCCGGTGGCTCAGATCCCGGCCCGGTACCGCAGCGGATGGTCTGCCGGAACCTCCACCAGCACGATCCGCGTCCCGTCCGGATCCGCGATCCACATCTCGATCAGCCCCCACGGCTCCCGCACCGGCGGCCGCACGATCTCGACCCCCTTGGCCCGCAGCTCGTCGTGCGCCGCGGACACGTTCTCCACCTGCATCCACAACCGCATGGCCGGCGACGGTGCCACGTCGGACCGGCCGGACAGCTCCAGGAAACCGCCCCCGAGGAAGTAGACGGTCCCGCGCTCCGGCCCCGTACCGAACTCGCGGGAGACCGCGAGGCCCAGCTGCGCGCCGTAGAAAACGCGGGACCGTTCCGGATCGGTGGGCCGCAGCAGTGTCCGGCCACTCAGTACGTGAACCATGCATCCGGAGCCTAGTGGCAGGGCGTTACTCTCATCGGTGCCCGAGCCGCGCGAGAACCGGAGAGCCGACCATGGAAACCGCCCTGACCTTCCGCGACGCCACCGACGCCGACGTGGACGCGCTGGTCGTGCTGATCCAGTCGGCGTACCGGGGGGACGCCAGCCGGAGCGGGTGGACCACCGAGGCGGACATCCTCGAAGGGCAGCGGACGGACCCGGAGGGCGTGCTGGAGGTCATCAAGTCACCCGACAGCCGGCTGCTCACGGTCGAGCGCGAGGGACGGATCGTGGCCTGCTGCCAGCTCGAACACCGTGGCCCGCACGCCTACTTCGGGATGTTCGCGGTCAGCCCGGTTCTCCAGGGCGCGGGCCTCGGCAAGGTGATCATCGCGGAGGCGGAGCGGATCGCCCGCGAGACCTGGGGCGTCGCCGAGATGCACATGACCGTGATCTCCGTACGCGACGACCTCATCGCCTGGTACGAGCGCCGCGGCTACCGCCGTACGGGAAGGATGACCCCCTTCCCGTACGGCGACGAGCGCTTCGGCGTGCCGCAGCGCGACGACCTGCGGTTCGAGCTGCTGGTCAAGGAGCTCGCATGATCTCTACGCCGTGAAGCGGCCGGTGCGTTTGATCTCCGGATAGTCGGTGGTGGCGCCGTCCAGCCCCAGGGCCCGTACCAGCCGCAGATGGTCCTGCGTGTTCACCACCCAGCCGATGATCTTCAGGTCGGCCTTGCGGGCGTCCTCGACGACCTCCAGCGTGAGCCGGCGGATGTTCAGGCAGACGGTCGAGGCGCCGACCGCGACGGCGCGGTCCACGATGTCGGGGCCGAACCTGCTGGCGATCAGCGCGGTGCGTACGCCGGGCACCAGCCGGGCGATCTCGGCGATCGCCTCGTCGTGGAACGAGGACACCTCCACGCGGGAGGTCAGGTCCCGGCGGTGCATGACCTCCGCCAGCGCGCGGGCCGCCGCCACGTCCTTGATCTCGGCCTGCAGCGGCGCGTGCACGCCGTCCAGCACCTCCTCGAACACCGGGACCCGCTCACCGCGGCCCGCGTCCAGGGCACGCAGCTCCGCGAGGGTCAGCTCGGCGATCGGGCCGGTGCCGTCGGTCGTGCGGTCCACGTCGGTGTCGTGCATCACGACGAGGGCGCCGTCCTTGCTCAGGTGCAGATCGAGTTCGATGACGTCGAGGCCCGCCTGGTCGGCGGCGACGAAGGAACGGAGGGTGTTCTCGGGCTCGACACCCATGACTCCGCGGTGACCGATGGTGAGGAAGTTCAAGACGAGACTCGCTTCCGTCGGGGGTGGCGGTGGGGGCGTCCCACGCGGCCGGGGCGGACGGCCGTGTGGGCAGGTCCGAAGCCTATCGGCCCGGCCCCGCGATGAACCCACGCCTGCGACGGGAGCGGGTGTGCGAAGCGGAAGCGTTTGCCGCACGCGTGTCCGGCAGGAAAAAATCCTGTGACCGTCGGGGTGGTGCAGGATAATTTCCCGAGGCTCCACTTGCTGGGAGAATCCTCGTATGCCTACGGTGTCCTGACGTGAGCTTCTCCCGTGGAGGATGGGACATGACGGAAATTCTTGTGCAGGTGGGTTCGGGGGGCCAGGTTCCTCCCGTGGCCAGGGTGGTGGAGCATCCGGCGTGGCCCGTGCTCAAGGATGCCGTGGAGCGGATCCGGCCATGGCAGTCCAAGGACGGATCGATCGACTTCGACGCGCAGGGCGCCCCGGATCCCGCCGAGGCCGAACTCGCCGTCCGGCGTGTCGTCCACGCCGTCGAGGAGCTGTCCCCGCTGCTCCCGCACGACAGCGCCTACCACCAGGCCCTCGTGAAGGACCTGCACCACTGGGTGGACGGCGGCTTCCGGGTGCCGGACTTCCTGGACTCGCTGCTGGCCTTCCAGCCCGCCGCGAACCGCGCGGACGGCCTGCAGCACCTGGTCGTCTTCCCGATGTACACGCAGAACGGCAACCCGGACCGCAACCTCGAGGCGGTCGTGCTGCGCATGGTCTGGCCCGAGTGGCTGGCCGAACTGGAGCGCACCCGCTACGACAACCCGCTGTTCTGCGGCATCAGGTTCGAGGACTTCACCGCGGGTTACGACACCAACTCCGCAGTCCTCTTCCCCGAGACCATCGCCGTGCGCGAGGCCCCCGAGCGGTTCAGCTGGGGCGGCATCTTCTGCGACCGCGAGGCCGCCCGCTTCCGCCGGGTCACGGATGCCGCCGTCGACATCCTGGGCCTGGAGCTGCCCGAGGACATCGCCGCGATGGTCCACGACCAGAAGCGCTGCGAGGAGGCCTTCGTCCTGTGGGACATGGTTCATGACCGCACCCACAGCCACGGCGACCTGCCGTTCGACCCGTTCATGATCAAGCAGCGCCAGCCGTTCTGGATGTACGGCCTCGAGGAGCTGCGCTGCGACCTCACCGCCTTCAGGGAGGCCGTGAAGCTGGAGGCCGACGGCGTCCCGCAGGCCCGTGACGTGCAGTACGCGGTGTTGTTCGACCGCATGTTCCGCTTCCCGGTCACCGGCGAGCGCGTGCGCAACTACGACGGACTCGGCGGCCAGCTCCTGTTCGCCTACCTGCACAAGCACGACGTCGTCCGCTGGACCGACAACAAGCTGTTCATCGACTGGCAGCGCGCCCCGCAGGTCACGAACGAGCTGTGCGCCGACATCGAGCAGCTGTACCGGGACGGCATCGACCGCCCCAAGCTCGTCCACTGGTTCGCCGGATACGAGCTGGTCTCCACCTACCTCGCCCCGCACCCCGGCTCCCGCTGGGCCAAGGGCCCCGACGCCCTCGACCTGAGCCAGCCGCCGCGGAAACTCGTCGATGACGTGCTTCCGGACGAGTTTCCGCTGAGCATGTTCTATGAAGCACTCTCCAAGAAGCTGAAGACCGTGATCGCCTCCACCAAGGGCATCACGGCCAAGAGTGCCGAGCGGGTCGCCGCGTGAGCGACCGCGTGCACGGTGAACCAGCGCACACTGCTCAGGAGGCGAAGACCATGGGGAACGGGGCACTCAGCGGTGCTGTGATCGCGGTGGCCGGCGCGGGCGGACCCGCGGGGCGCGCGACGCTGCTCAGGCTCGCCGAGGCGGGCGCGACCGTCGTCGGCGCGGACAACGATCCCGAGCGACTGGCGGAGGCCGTGGACGCGGCCCGCTACAGCGCCGGCGGCGCTACGGTCACCGGGGAGACGGTCGACCTGCTCGACCTGGACTCGACCCGCGACTGGGCCGCCCACACCGAGAAGGAGTTCGGCCGGGTCGACGGCGTGGTCCACCTCGTCGGCGGCTGGCGCGGCAGCGAGACCTTCGCCAAGACCAACCTGCACGACTGGGACCTGCTCGAGCTGCTGCTGATCCGCACCGTGCAGCACACCTCCCTCGCCTTCCACGAGGCGTTGCAGCACAGCGAACGGGGCCGGTACGTCCTGATCAGCGCCGCGGGTGCCAGCAAGCCCACCGCGGGCAACGCCGCGTACTCCGCGGCCAAGGCCGCCGCCGAGGCGTGGACGCTCGCACTCGCCGACTACTTCCGCAAGGCGGGGATCTCGGAGGGCGCGGACGGTCCGACCTCCGCCGCTGCCATCCTGGTGGTGAAGGCGTTGGTGCACGACGCGATGCGCGCCGAGCGCCCCAACGCGAAGTTCGCGGGCTTCACCGACGTGAAGGACCTGGCCGAGGAGATCGTCGGGGTCTGGGAGAAGCCCGCCGCAGAAGTGAACGGAAAGCGTCTGTGGCTGACCGAGAAGCCGTGATACGAGAAGCCGTGAACCCACCGAGGACCGACGCCCGGCGCCACCACGACCCGGACGTCCGCGGCTTCGCCAGCGACAACTACGCCGGGGCCCACCCGGAGGTGCTCGCCGCCCTGGCCCTGGCCAACGGCGGGCACCAGGTCGCCTACGGCGAGGACGACTACACCGAGAACCTCCAGCGGATCGTCCGCAGCCACTTCGGCGCCACGGCCCAGGCGTTCCCGGTCTTCAACGGCACCGGCGCCAACGTCGTCGCCCTCCAGGCGGTCACCGACCGCTGGGGCGCGGTGATCTGCGCCGAGAGCGCGCACATCAACGTCGACGAGGGCGGCGCCCCCGAGCGCATGGGCGGCCTCAAGCTGCTCACCGTGCCCACACCGGACGGCAAGCTCACCCCCGAGCTGATCGACAAGCAGGCGTACGGCTGGGAGGACGAGCACCGCGCGATGCCGCAGGTCGTCTCGATCACCCAGAGCACGGAACTGGGCACCCTGTACACGCCCGACGAGATCCGGGCGATCTGCGACCACGCCCACGCCCACGGCATGAAGGTCCACCTGGACGGCTCCCGGATCGCCAACGCCGCGGCCGCGCTGGACGTCCCGATGCGGACGTTCACCAACGCGGTGGGTGTCGACATCCTCTCCCTGGGCGGCACGAAGAACGGCGCCCTGTTCGGCGAGGCGGTCGTCGTCATCAACCAGGACGCCGTCAGCCACATGAAGCACCTGCGCAAGCTGTCCATGCAGCTCGCCTCCAAGATGCGCTTCGTCTCGGTGCAGTTGGAGGCGCTGCTCGCCAAGGACCTGTGGTTGCGCAACGCCCGCCACGCCAACGAGATGGCCCAGCGGCTCGCCGAGGGCGTCCGGGCCGTGCACGGCGTGGAGGTCCTCCACCCGGTGCAGGTCAACGGGGTCTTCGCGAAGCTGCCGCACGAGGTGAGCGTGCGCCTGCAGAAGCGGTTCCGGTTCTACTTCTGGGACGAGAGCGCGGGTGTGGTGCGCTGGATGTGCGCGTTCGACACGACGGAGGAGGACGTGGACGCGTTCGTGGCGGCGGTGAAGGAGGAGATGGCGCGCTAGCGGCACAGCAGTCGCGGACGCGGCCGAGAAGTGCATAGATATGCGTTCACCTGAAAAGTCATTGACTGGCGGGTGATCGCATTCCTATGCTCTGCGGGCATGGAGCTGATCCAGAACACCCTCGACCTGTCCGCGTACCTGGCCCCCGACGAGGTCATCGACCATGCCCATCCGCTGGTCCGTGACACGGCCGCGCGACTCGCCCGGAAAGCGGGGGACTCGTATGACTATGCGCGGTTGGCCTTCGAGTTCGTGCGCGACACCATCCCGCACTCCGCCGACAGCGGCGACCTCCGGGTCACGTGGCGGGCCTCCGACGTGCTGGAGCAGGGCACCGGCATCTGTTACGCCAAGGCCCACGCCCTGGCCGCCCTGCTGCGAGCCGAGGACATCCCGACGGCCCTGTGCTACCAGAAGCTCGATGTGGTGCACGGCCTGGTCGCCGTGCGCTTCAACGGCGCCTGGCATCGGCAGGATCCGCGCGGCAACAAGCCCGGAGTGAACGCGCAGTTCTCCCTCGACGGCGAGCGACTGGCCTTCACGCCCGACCCTCGGTCCAATGAGCTGGACTATCCGGTCCTGTACGCTGAACCTCACCCGGTCGTCCTCGGCGTCCTCAAGGCCGCCCCCGACCGGCCGTACCTCTGGAAGACGCTCCCCACCGCACTCTGAGGCAGGCGATGACTCTCACCCTGACCGTGTCCGACGAGGTGCGCCTCCTCGCGCCCGGCTTCACCCACCTCGCGATCGAGGCGCACGGCCTGGTCAACGGGCCCAGCACCGACGCCAGTTCCGCCCTCCTCGACGACGCGGCCCGCCGGCTCGCCGTTCGCCTGGACGGGCGTGCCCCGCACGAGGACGCGCACATGGTGGCGTGGCGCGAGGTCTACACGGCGTTCGGGTCCAAGCCCTCGCGGACGCGCAACTCGGCGGAGGCGCTGGCGAAGAGGGCCCTGTCGGACGGCGGACTTCCGCGGATCAACCTGCTCGTCGACCTCTACAACGCGATCAGCGTCGCCCACCTGATCCCGGTGGGCGGCGAGGACGTCGACCGCATCGAGGGAGGCATGCACCTCGTGCGGGCCACCGGAGACGAGAGCTTCGTGACCGCCGCCGGCGGAGAGCAGGTCGTCGAGCACCCCGACGCGGGCGAGGTGGTCTGGCGCGACGACACGGGTGTGACCTGCCGCCGCTGGAACTGGCGCCAGGGTCCGCGCACCAGGCTCACCGAGGACACCGTCTCCGGGATCTTCCTGTTGGAGAGCCTGGCCCCGATGCCGGTCGCCGACGTCGAGGCGGCGGCGGCCGAACTCGCCGAGCTGCTGGAGAAGTTCAGCCCGGGGGCCCGGATCGTGGTCGGGTCCCCGGTGTCCTGATCCCGCTCGGCGGAGCCTTCGGGCTCAGCGCGCCTCGGCCTCGCGGACCTGCTCCGGGGTCGGGGCGGTGCCGCCGAGGTGGGCCGGCATCCACCAGGTGTCGTCCTCGTCCCTGGGGCGCACCGGGTAGGCGCGCTGGGCCGCCTCCAGCAGCTCGTTCACCCGCTCGCGCACCTGGCGGGTGATCGCTCCCGCGTACTTGTCCCGGGAGGCCTCGATCACCTCGCCGACGCGGATGGTGATGGGGGTGTGGCTGCGCTTGAAGTTGCGCGGGTGGCCCTTGGTCCACAGCCGCTGGGTGCCCCACAGCGCCACCGGGATCAGCGGGACGCCGGCCTCCTGGGCCATGCGCGCGGCGCCCGACTTGAAGCTCTTCAGCGTGAACGACTGCGAAATCGTCGCCTCCGGGAAGACGCCCACGATCTCGCCGGACCTGAGCGAGTCCAGCGCGTGGGCGTACGCCGTCTCGCCCTGGTTGCGGTCCACCGGGATGTGCTTCATCCCGCGCATCAGCGGGCCGGAGACCTTGTGGCGGAAGACGGACTCCTTCGCCATGAAGCGCACGAGACGCTTCTGGGGGAGTGCCGCGAGCCCGCTGAAGATGAAGTCCAGATAGCTGATGTGATTGCTCACCAGCACGGCACCGCCCGAGCGCGGGATGTTCTCCGAACCCTTGCAGTCGATCTTGAGGTCCCACGCCTTGAACAACGCCTGGGCGAGACCGACGACGGGACGGTAGACAAGCTCTGCCATGGACGGGGTGGACCCTTCCTTCTCTGCCTGGAAAAAGGACTCCCGGGCGGGAAAGCTACGCAGCCGTAGGTTTACGGCATCTCGCAGATCGTGCCCCAAGAACGCGCGAGGAGCCAGCCTTCGCGCCCGTCAACGGCGAGATTCTCGTCACGTCCCTCACCCCATGATCCACCTCGGGGTTTTGCGCCCCCATTACTCCGCCCGTACGGTCGCCCGACGCACCAGCAGGTACATCTCGCACCCCAGGCAGTACCCGAACGCGGCGTTCAGGAACGCCGCGGCCAGCGCTGCCCCCGTGGCGGCGAGTCCCAGCCACTCGGCCCCCAGCGCGTAGCCGGCCAGGCCCACGGCCGCGAAGACCAGGCCCACCGCCTGGGCGAACCGCGGCGGCTCGGGTGCCTCGAACTCGGTGGGGGGCCCGAGCCGGGGCCGTACGGCGCCGCGGAACAGCCGGCCGTACGGTGAACGGCTCACTCCGCCCGCCGCGCCCAGCGCGAACGCCAGCGTCTGCCAGGCCAGCAGCCAGACGCTCCCCGTGATCAGCACGACCGCCAGTACGACGGTCGTCACGGCCGCCCCGAAGCGCGGCCCTCTTGCATCGATGTCCATGGGAACCAAGGATTCCGCAACGGACGGGTTTCCGGGTGGCGGGAATCTTTGCAGTCTCGTGAACGCTGGTGCAGACGATGACCGGACTGGTGGTGTGCGTGGCGGTGCTCGCGGTGGCGAGCGCCTACGGAGTGCTGCAGCGGCGGCGGAGCGGGAGGGTACGGGTGCGCGGGCGCGACGACGGAAAACGGCTCGGCACGGCGGAACTGGGCGGCCCGCTCGGTGAGCGCGCCACCCTCGTCCAGTTCTCCAGCGCCTTCTGCGCTCCGTGCCGGGCGACCCGACGGGTCCTGGGCGAGGTGGCCGGCCTGGTCCCGGGCGTGACCCACGTCGAGATCGACGCCGAGGAGCGGCTGGAACTCGTCCGGGAACTCGACATCCTCAAGACCCCGACCGTGCTGGTCCTGGACGCCGACGGCCGGGTCGTCCGGCGTGCCGTCGGGCAGCCGCGCAAGGCCGACGTGATCGCCGCACTGGGTGAGGCGGTCTGAGGGCAGACGACCGGAGTGAGGCATCTCCCATGGGCGTGGTGAGCCACCTCCCATATGCCGGGACGTACTTGACTGCGTGCACCACCTATCGTCAGCCTGACCGTATGCCTTCGGAACTCCTTCTCCACGGGCGGGTCCACGTCGACCTGGTCCGTACCGCGAGCGCGCGCTGTCCGGGCTGTTGAGCAGCCAAGGACGCCCCCGCCACTCCTCGCAGACGGACAGCTCCATGACGGCCATCCCCGATCTCGACAGCGCCCGGCTCGCCTCGCCCGACCTGCTGCGTTCCGTCTTCCGGCGGCACGCGGCGGGAGTCGCCGTGATCACCGCCCGCGGCGACGCGGGCCCCGTCGGATTCACCGCCACCTCCCTCACCTCGGTCTCCGCCGAGCCCCCGCTGCTGTCCTTCGGCATCGGCACCGGCGCCTCCAGTTGGCCCGCGGTGGCCGATACCGACCACGTGGGGGTGCACATACTCGGCGAGCACCAGCAGGACCTGGCCGCCACCTTCGCCCGCAGCGGCGCCGACCGCTTCGGCGGGGCGACCGCCTGGCGCGAGGGCCCCGAGGGCGTCCCCGTCCTGGACGACGTCCAGGCCTGGCTGCTGTGCCGGATCGCCGCCCGCGTGCCCGCCGGAGACCACCGCCTGGTGCTGGCCGAGGTCGTCCTCGGCGACTCCACGGGCCCGGGCCGCCCGCTGCTCTACCACCAGGGACGGTTCCATGGGCTGCGCGACTGACCGGCTCGGCCCCTCTTCTGCGAAGCCGTCGAGTTCCGATTACGCTGCGTTGCAAAGGTCACAGTTCAAAGCGCTTGCTTAGCGGGAACGAACTGGGTGTACTGACGAGTAATATTTCGGTCGGAGCGCGGGTCGCCCCGACCGGGATCGGCCGCTTGGGGCGCCTATGCTGCCTGCAAGTAGGCAGCCGAAAACTGACGATGCAGTAGGAGAGCCGGCGTGAGCTTGAGGATCGTTGTCACTGTGAAGTACGTGCCCGACGCCACTGGCGACCGGCACTTCGCCGATGACCTGACCGTCGACCGGGACGACGTCGACGGTCTGCTCTCCGAACTGGACGAGTACGCGGTCGAGCAGGCGCTGCAGATCTCGGAGAACTCCGACGACGACGTCGAGGTCACCGTCCTGACCATCGGCCCCGAGGACGCCAAGGACGCGCTGCGCAAGGCGCTGTCCATGGGCGCCGACAAGGCGGTCCACGTCGAGGACGACGACCTGCACGGCACCGACGCCATCGGCACCTCCCTGGTGCTGGCCAAGGCGATCGAGAAGGCCGGCTACGACCTGGTGATCTCCGGCATGGCGTCCACCGACGGCACCATGGGCGTCGTGCCCGCGCTGGTCGCCGAGCGCCTCGGCGTGCCGCAGGTGACCCTGCTGTCCGAGGTCTCGGTCGAGGACGGCACGGTCAAGGGCCGCCGCGACGGCGACTCCGCCTCCGAGCAGCTCGAGGCCGCCCTGCCGGCCGTCGTGTCGGTCACCGACCAGTCGGGCGAGGCGCGTTACCCGTCCTTCAAGGGCATCATGGCGGCCAAGAAGAAGCCGGTTCAGTCCTGGGACCTGTCCGACCTCGACATCGAGGCCGCGGAAGTCGGCCTGGAGGGCGCCTACACGGTCGTCGACTCCGCGGCCGAGCGCCCGGCGCGCACCGCCGGCACGATCGTCAAGGACGAGGGCGAGGGCGGCAAGCAGCTCGCCGAGTTCCTCGCGGGCCAGAAGTTCATCTAGGTCCGACCCCCTTACCGCCCCTCAGACTTCGCAACGCAGGAGAGCATTCCCATGGCTGAAGTTCTCGTCTACGTCGACCACGTGGACGGCGCCGTCCGCAAGCCCACCCTGGAGCTGCTGACCCTGGCCCGCCGCATCGGCGAGCCGGTCGCCGTCGCCCTCGGCAGCGGCGCCGCCGACACCGCCGCCGTCCTCGGCGAGCACGGCGCGGTCAAGGTCCTCACCCACGACGCCGCCGAGTACGCCGACTACCTGGTCGTCCCGAAGGTGGACGCCCTCCAGGCCGCGTACGAGGCCGTCTCCCCGGCCGCCGTGCTCGTGCCGTCCTCCGCCGAGGGCAAGGAGATCGCCGCCCGTCTGGCGCTGCGCATCGGCTCCGGCATCATCACCGACGCCGTCGACCTCGAGGCCGGCGACGAGGGCCCGGTGGCCACCCAGTCGGTGTTCGCCGCCTCCTTCACCACCAAGTCCCGTGTCGCCAAGGGCACCCCGGTCATCACCGTCAAGCCGAACTCGGCCGCGGTCGAGGCCGCCCCGGCCAACGCCGCCGTCGAGGCCCTGAGCGTCACGTTCTCCGCCCAGGCGACCGGCACCAAGGTCACCGCGCGCACGCCGCGTGAGTCGAGCGGCCGTCCGGAGCTGACCGAGGCAGCGATCGTGGTCTCCGGTGGCCGTGGCGTCAACGGCGCCGAGAACTTCTCGGTCATCGAGGCGCTGGCCGACTCCCTCGGCGCGGCCGTCGGCGCCTCGCGCGCCGCCGTCGACGCCGGCTGGTACCCGCACACCAACCAGGTCGGCCAGACCGGCAAGTCGGTCTCGCCGCAGCTGTACATCGCCTCCGGCATCTCCGGCGCGATCCAGCACCGCGCCGGCATGCAGACCTCGAAGACGATCGTGGCGATCAACAAGGACGCCGAGGCCCCGATCTTCGACCTGGTCGACTACGGCGTGGTCGGCGACCTCTTCGACGTCGTCCCGCAGCTCACCGAGGAGATCAAGACCCGCAAGGGCTGATCCCGCTCCGGGTGTACGAGGCCCCCGTGACCGCTTCCGCGGCGGTCACGGGGGCCTTCGTCATCCCCTGTCATCCCAGGGTCACGGACGCCTGCACCGGCAGGTGGTCGCTCGGGAACTGCCCGCCCGGCGCGAAGGTGTTGACCCAGGCGCGGTGGGTCGTGACGCCCGACGAGGCGAGGATCCAGTCGATGCGCTCGCCGTCGGGAATCAGCGGCTGGTAGCCGTGGAAGGTGCCGAACAGCCTGCTCCGCTCGGCCGCGCCGTCCCACGTGTCGACCAGACCCGCGCCCAGCATCGTGTCGTAGACGGCGTTCTGGTGGGCGGCCACGTTGAAGTCGCCGGTCATCAGCAGCGGGAGCCGGTCGAGTCCGGCGATCCACTGGGTGATCAGCGACGCGGCACGCGTGCGTGCGTACTGACTGGCGTTGTCGAGGTGCGTGTTCAGGACGTGGAACTCCCGGCCCCCGTCGCGCAGATCACAGAAGCGGACCCAGGTCACCATCCGGATGGAGGCGCCGCCCCAGGTGTTCGAGCCGATCACGTCCGGAGTGTCGGAGAGCCAGAAGTGGTCGTACTCCCGCGGGACCAGCCGGCGGGTGTCGTAGAAGACGGCCATGAACTCGTCGCGGCTGCCGCCGGCGCGGCCGGTGCCGATCCAGTCGTAGTGCGGTCCGAGGTCGGACCTGATGTCACGCAGCTGCTGGTAGAGCCCCTCCTGGGTGCCGATGACCGCCGGGGCCTCACGGCGTAACAGCTCGCGCAGGACCGGACGCCGGGCTGCCCAGCTGTTGGGTTCCCGGGTGCTCGCGAAGCGGAGGTTGAGGGTCATCACCTCCAGCCTGCGGTTGCCTCGGCGCAGGGCGGAGACGGACGACGTGGTGAACAGGGGCACGGCCAGGGCGGCGGCCACCACCGTCCGCAGGCCCGCCCGACGGGTCACTCTCTTCACGTCCGACACGCGATCCCCTTCCCCCGCGAGTCAGGATGAGGGATGAGCCCTGTCGTGCGGAAGAAGGCGTGAGAAAGGCTTAGGGGCTGGAGTGGCCCGGCGGATCACGCTGCGGACGGGTGTTGACCGGCGGGAAGCTCCACCGATAGCTTCGCTCTACGGATTGTTGATTCCGTAGAGCGGAAAACTGGAGGGTGTGGGATGGGTCAGGGTCAGCAGGAGCAGGTCGCGACGAGCCTCGCGGGCGCCGTGAGCGAGGAGATCAGCGCCTCCCTCGCCCCGGTCGACGCCGAGCTGGAGCGCCGCTATCCCGGAGACCCCGGTACCCGCCAGCCCGTCCACACCGTGTACGTCCCCGGCGACGTCTTCGCCGCCGACACCATCCGGTCCTGGGGCGACCAGGCCCTCGCCGCCCTCGACGAACACGCCCCGGACGCCGCCTCCTTCGCCGCGGTCCTCGGCCTGTCCGACGAACTCGCCGGACCGGTCTACGCCCGCGTCCGCGCCAAGCTGGAGCACGAGCCCGTCGAGGACCTGCGCGTCGACTTCGAGGACGGCTACGGCCCCCGCCCGGACGCCGAGGAGGACGAGACGGCCGCCCGCGCCGCACGGCTGATCGCCGAGGCCTACCAGAACGGCACGGCGGCGCCGTACATGGGGATCCGCATGAAGTGCATGGAGGCGGCCGTCCGCGACCGGGGCATCCGCACCCTCGACATCTTCCTCACCGGCCTGATGGAGGCCGGCGGCCTGCCCGGCGGACTCGTCCTGACGCTGCCCAAGGTGACCTATCCCGAGCAGGTCGGCGCCATGGTCCGGCTCCTGGAGGCATTCGAGAAGGCGCACGGCCTGGAGCCCGGCCGGATCGGCTTCGAGATCCAGATNGGACTCGTCCTGACGCTGCCCAAGGTGACCTATCCCGAGCAGGTCGGCGCCATGGTCCGGCTCCTGGAGGCATTCGAGAAGGCGCACGGCCTGGAGCCCGGCCGGATCGGCTTCGAGATCCAGATCGAGACCAGCCAGTCCATCCTCGCCACCGACGGCACCGCCACGGTCGCCCGCATGATCCAGGCGGCGGAGGGCCGCGCCACCGGGCTGCACTACGGCACCTTCGACTACAGCGCCTGTCTGGGCGTGTCCGCCGCCTACCAGGCGAGCGACCATCCGGCCGCCGACCACGCCAAGGCGATCATGCAGGTCGCGGCCGCGGGGACGGGCGTACGCGTGTCGGACGGCTCGACGAACGTGCTCCCGGTCGGCCCGACCGCCAAGGTCCACGACGCCTGGCGCCTGCACTACGGCCTCACCCGCCGCGCCCTGGCCCGCGCCTACTACCAGGGCTGGGACATGCACCCGCGCCACATCCCGACCCGCTACGCGGCCGTCTTCGCCTTCTACCGCGAGGGCTTCGCACAGGCCGCCGCCCGCCTGTCCCGCTACGCCAACCGCACCGGCGGCGACGTCATGGACGAGCCCGCCACCGCCAAGGCCCTCAGCGGCTACCTCCTGCGCGGCCTCGACTGCGGCGCCCTCGACATCGCCGAGGTCGCCCGCCTCGCCGGCCTGACCCGGGCCGACCTCGAGGGCTTCGCGGCACCCAGGCGGGGCGACCTCACGGCCTTCGGGAAGTAGCGGGCCTGTCACAACGGTCACCGTCGGCCGACGTTGTCACCCCCGCCCCGTAGTCTGTACGCCACCACGGACGGGTCACAGGAACGGGGCGGCAGTGTCTTCGGGGGAGAACGCACAGGCGGACGGGGCCGGGCGGATGCTGGCCGGGCGTTACCGAGTGGTGGGCCGGCTCGGGCGCGGCGGTATGGGTGTCGTGTGGCGGGCCGTCGACGAGGTCCTCGGACGTGAGGTCGCCGTCAAGGAGCTGCGGACGTACACGGACGCCTACGGGCCCGAACTCGACGGCCTGCGACTGCGGATGCAGCGCGAGGCCCGTGCGGCGGCCCGGGTGCGGCATCCCGGGGTCGTGGCCGTCCACGACGTCACCGAGGTCGACGGCCGCCCGCTGATCGTGATGGAACTGGTGGACGGGCCGTCCCTGGACGACGTCCTGCGCGAGCGCGGCACCCTCGACGCCCACGAGGCGGCCGGGATAGGCGCCAAGGTCATGGACGCGCTGGCCGCCGCCCACCGCGCCGGCGTCCTGCACCGCGACGTGAAGCCCGGCAACATCCTGCTCGACCGCTCGGGCCGGGTCGTCCTGACCGACTTCGGCATCGCCACCATGGAGGACCCGGGCGACGGCTCGGCCACCCACCTCACGCGCAGCGGCGAACTCGTCGGCTCCCTGGACTACTTGGCGCCCGAACGCGCGCAGGGCGCCGACCCCGGCCCCGCCTCCGACATCTGGGCGCTGGGCGCCACGCTGTTCGCGGCCGTCGAGGGCGCCTCGCCCTTCCGCCGTACGTCCACCTTCTCCACCCTGACCGCCATCGTCAGCGAGCCCCTCCCCGAAGCCCGCCGCGCCGGGCGCCTGGGCCCGGTCCTGCAACGCCTGCTGGACAAGCAGCCCGAGTCACGCCCGCAAGCGGACGAGGCGCGAGAGTTGCTGCAGGCCGTGGCGGACTCGGGCGGGACGGACACTCCGACGACGACGCTGCGGGGGGCGGCGGTCGCGACGGGGGCCGCGCAGCCGACGACGGGGGAGACGAAGCGAAGCGTCCCGGTACCGCCGGCGTCCGAGCAGGCCGCCGGGCCCGAAGCCGCGGCTTCGCCCGCACCTGCTCCCGTACCCGTGGCGGCTCCCGTGCCACCCGGAGCCTCCCCTCCCACCGGCCACATGTCCGCCACCACCGGACCTCGCCGCAAGGGCCGCGCCGCCCTTCTCGCCGCCGCGGCCGTCGCGGTTGTCCTGGCCACGGCCGGGGCCACCCTCGCTCTGCTGAACGGCCAGGAAGACACCGACGCCGGTGCGCGGCCCACCGCGTCGGCCGGCTCGGCCGGCGCCTCCTCGGCGGCGGACCGGGCCGCGGCCGGCCGCACGGGCGGTCC
>NZ_JBXEJE010000058.1:0-279 GCF_056820935.1 Streptomyces sp. Q2
TGGAAGCACGGTAACGTGTGGAGTTGACCGGTACTAATAGGCCGAGGGCTTGTCCTCAGTTGCTCGCGTCCACTGTGTTAGTTCTGAGGCAACGACTGTTGCCGGCTTAGAGCTGAACGCAAAACTGAAAAGTGTGCTTGTTCGCTCGAAACCAATAGGGTTTCGGTGGTTATAGCGTGAGGGAAACGCCCGGTTACATTCCGAACCCGGAAGCTAAGCCTTACAGCGCCGATGGTACTGCAGGGGGGACCCTGTGGGAGAGTAGGACGCCGCCGAACA